>JBBQXV010000152.1:0-22107 GCA_038209335.1 Polyangiales bacterium
CGCACCGCGTCGAGTAGCTTCGCGAGCGGCAGCCCCGCCCACGGGATCACCATCGACCACGTCTCGACGCAGCGCATGCGGTAGACGCGTTCCTCGGTCGGCGCGAGCTTTCGCAGATCGTCGAGATCGAACACGCGCGGCAGGTGCACGCGCCCATCGACGACGATCTTCCAACCGTCGGTGACGAAGCCGCGCGCGCGCTTCGCGACGCCGTCCTTGTCGGTCGTGAACTCGTAGAAGTTGTTGTAGTTGGTAATCGAGGCCAGCGGCGTCGTCGTCTCGCCTTGGACGCGATAGCCATCGCCCGCGGTGCTCGACGCGGAGCCCGCGATCTCCAGCTTCTTGGTCGCGGCGACGTCCATGCTCATGCCGTTCAGCGCGCGATAGACCGCGCCGGTCGCGACTGCGCTCGCCGCGAGCAACCCGCCTTGCAGGAGCGTGCGACGATTGAAGTACGTCGAGGCGGGCGTGATCTCGTCCTGCGGCGACGTCATGGGCTCTCGCGGCTCTCTTCGAGGCGGTGGTACTTCGTGTCGGTGCTAGCGGACACCCGAGACGCACGAGCTGTTCGCGACCTGGCTCGGCACCCCGTTCTTGAGACGGCAAGTGCCCGCGCCGCCGGACGTCGGGGACCAGTTGAACGGTCTCACCCAAGTCCACGCTCTGCAGCGCGTATCGCGGAGACACTCGTTGCGGCAGTCCTGCGGATTCGCGGTCGGGTTGTTCCAGAAGTCCATTCCCGGTCGATCGACGTTTCCTTCGTACGCGTTGGCGAGAGGATCCGCTTCGGGCAGCCTCGGGGCGGGTTTCTTCGCGTCGGGATCCGTCACCTCGGCGACCTTGTCTCCGACGTACGATCGCGCGCCGGTGTGCGCTTGCTGGACGAAGAAGACGAGGACTCTCGAGTCGAGCGCGCCTTGAAGCGCCGACGTGTACGAGGTCGCGCGGGTGCGCCCGTTGAATTGGAGCGTGACCATCGATTGCAGACCCGACGGGTGGTGGCTGCCCCACCCGATGTTGGAGGGCTCGGCCGGACTCATCGCGCGATCGAACCACGCGCAGGTCCCGCTATCGAGCTGCGCACCGTTGTAACCCGCCGCGCGGGTGCCGCGCTGAAAGCTGACGTCCGTCGACACGCTCCCGCCTGGCCACACCAAGTCGTGGCTGACGTTCCCCCCTTTGCAGTAGAGCGGGTAGTACGTGGACGCGCTTTCGGCGCTGGTCCCGGCGGCGACGAGCGTGGACGCGATGACGCCGAGCGAGAGTAGGGCGATCTTCATGGGGACTCCTTGGTGATGCGGGCCTGAGAGTACGCGCTCTCGAACCCGCTATGTGGTTGCGCGCGTCAGCGCGTGCTCGGTGGCGTCGAACACAAATCGCTCAGGTACCGAAATCAAACGTTCGCGAAACATGGCGGAAAAGAAGCGGGTGGTACTCGAAAAACCGTTGAATGCGACGCGTCATGCGGGCGCACCAGGACGCGCTCGATCCCCGAGCGTGAAGGGACCGATCCGTCGATCGCGAGGGCCCAGACATGAGAACGACAAGCTTTCTTTCCATCGTTGGAGCGTTGGGCGCGGCGATCGTGCCGCTCGCTGCGCACGCGCAGGAGCCGGTCAATCCGCCCGTTCCGTCAGCGAGCGCGCTCGAGCCGCCGCCCGCACCGCCGCCTCCGCCGCCGCCCGCGAGCACGACGCCACCGCCTGCCGCTCCGGCCGCTCCCGCTGTTCCCGAAGCGCCCCTGGTAGCGCCGCCGGAGAAACCGAAGTCCGACAAGTCGATCTCGGTCGGCGTCGGTGTTCGCGTCGGCGTCACCAAGACGAACAACCCGATCGGCATCGCGCCTCTGAACGTGCGTCCGTACATCAGCGGGCAAGTCCACGAGTACATCAAGTTCGAGGGCAACCTCGACGCCACCGTCGAGCGCGGGGAAGAGCGCATTCGCTTTCTCGACGTGGTCGCGAAATTCGAATTCCACGATCTCTTCAATGTGTGGGGTGGACGGTTTCTCCCCCCTTCCGACCGCGCCAACCTCAGTGGCCCGTACTACCAAAATGCGTGGAACTACCCGACGGGCGTCAATGGCTACCGGTCGATCTACGCGGGTCGCGACGACGGGGTCGCGGTCTGGGGTCAGGTCGGCGGGGGGCGCTTCAAGTACCAAGCGGGCGTCTTCGACGGTGGCGTGCCCGACACGATGGATGCGATGCGCTATGCCGGCCGCCTCACCCTCAACCTGCTCGATCCCGAGCCTGGCTATTACAACAGCAGCACGTACTACGGCGCAAAGGACATCCTCGCGATCGGCGCGGTCGCGCAGTTCCAGAAGAACGGCGCCATCAACGCGGCGGGCGCACGCGACGACGCCTTTGCGTGGAGCCTCGACGCGCTCTTCGAAAAAAAGCTGGGCACGGCCGGTGTGATCACCACCGAGGGCGCCTTCTACGGATTCGAGAAAGCGGGCCAAGGGCACAGCTTCTTCTTGCTCGCCAGCTACCTCTTGCCGACGAAGATGGGAGTCGGATTCCTGCAGCCGACGGTGCGCTTCCAGAGCCAGCACCTCGACGCGGGCGGCGTGAACCGGATCGTCGACAGCGGCGTCAACTACGTCATCGACGGGCACAACGCGCGTGTTGCCTTGGTTTGGCAGCACCAAAACCTCTACGAGCAGCGCGACGTCAACGTCTTCACGCTCGGCGTGCAGGTTCAGAAGTGAAGGCTCATTCGCCGAATACGAAGGACGACAACACCGGATCGAGAAGGAGGACGGCCATGCGAAGTTGGATGGTTACCGCATCGATGGTTGTATTGGGGGCGACGGCGGTGGCGTGCGGGAAAGGCGGTCCGCAGGCGGGACCGTCGGGCTCTGCGCAGCCCGCGACCACCGACGAGGCGAAGACGGCGCCGCCCAAACCGGAGCAGGACAAATCGCAACCGATCAAGGTCGGCGTCCTGCATTCGCTCTCGGGAACGATGGCGATCAGCGAGACGTCGCTGCGAGACGTGGCGCTCATGGCCATCGAGGAGCTGAACGCGAAGGGCGGCGTGCTCGGACGGAAGCTCGAGCCGGTGGTGGTCGACCCGGCGTCGAACTGGCCGCTGTTCGCGGAGAAATCGCGCGGCCTCTTGCAGAGCGACAAAGTCGCGGTGGTCTTCGGATGCTGGACTTCGGTGTCGCGAAAGTCGGTATTGCCGGTGTTCGAAGAGCTCAATGGGATGCTCTTTTATCCCGTCCAATACGAAGGCGAAGAGTCGTCGTACAACGTATTTTACACCGGCGCCGCGCCGAACCAACAAGCCATTCCCGCGGTCGAATACATGATGAGCGCCAAGGGCGGCGCCGCCAAGCGCTTCGTCCTCCTCGGCACCGACTACGTGTACCCGCGCACCACCAACAAGATCCTGCGCTACTTCCTGCAGTCGAAGGGGATCGCCGACGCCGACATCCTCGAGAAGTACACGCCGTTCGGGCACGCCGACTACCAGACCATCGTCGCCGAAGTGAAGCGCTTCTCCGCAGGCAAGCGCACCGCCGTCATCTCCACCATCAACGGCGACTCCAATGTGCCGTTCTACAAAGAGCTGGCCAATCAGCAGGTCAAGGCGGAGGACGTGCCGGTCGTGGCGTTCTCCGTCGGCGAAGAAGAGCTGCGCGGGATCGACACCAAGCCGCTCGTCGGTCACCTGGCGGCGTGGAACTACTTCATGTCGATCGACACGCCGGAGAACAAGGTTTTCATCGACAAGTGGCGGGCCTACGTCAAGAAAGCCAACCTTCCCGGCGGCGACAAGCGGGTCACCAACGATCCGATGGAGGCCACGTACATCGGCATTCAGCTTTGGGCGCGCGCGGTCGAGCAGGCCGGCACCACCGACGTCGACGCGGTCCGGCAGGCCCTCGGTAGCCAAAGCATCAAGGCGCCGTCGGGCTTCGAGATTCGCCTCGATCCGAAGAATCACCATTTGCACAAACCGGTCTTCATCGGCGAAGTGCAGGCCAATGGGCAGTTCCAAGTCGTATGGAAGACGGAAGGACCCATTCCCGCCCAAGCATGGAGCCCGTACATCCCCGAGAGCGCCAAGAAGGTCGCCGACTGGACGTATCCGTGGCTCTGCGGAAATTGCACGGAGGCCAAGGTCAAGAGCGCGCCCAAGGGCTGATGGCGCCTACTCGGGCCTTCGTTCGCGCCGTCCTCGCGTCGCTGGTGTTCGCGGTCCTGCTCTGCGCAGGGCGCGCGCGCGCCGGCGATCTCGAGGCGGCGCTCGGTGCGTTCGGCGACGGCGAGCCGGAAGCGGTCGCGGCGGCGGTGACGCGTCTCGGTGCGCTCGGCGATCCGGCGGCGTTGCCCGCGCTCGAAGCGTTGCGCGACGGACGCCTCTTCGTCGACGCCGACGGCAACGCGCTCGTCGAAGATGCCCAGACCAAGACGCTCACCCGCGCCGCCGACGGCCAGCGCGTCGATCCGCGACCGCTGCGGCTGAAGACGGCGGCGGTGAACAACGCGGTTCGTCGCGCGCTCTTGCCCGCGCTCGCGCTCCTCGAGCTGCGAGCACCCGATCCGAACCAGCGACGCGCCGCCGCCGAGGAGCTCGCGAAGCGCCCGCTCGACGAGGCGATCCCCGCCCTCCGCGCGGCCCTCGCACGCGAGACGGACGGCGACGCCAAGACCGCGATCGGCCTCGCGCTCGCCCGCGCCGATCTCGCGAGCGACGATCCCGAGCGACGAATCGCGGCGATCCGCGCCTTGGGCGAATCCGGCCAGTCGGCGCTCAAAGAGGAGCTGACGTCGCTGGTATCGAAGCGCGACGACGGCTCGTACGTCGAGCCCGATCCACGCGTGCGCGACGCCGCCGGCAGCGCCCTCTCCGCCATCGAACGAAAGCAGACCTTCGTCGGGTTCGCCGGCAACACGATCTACGGCCTCAGCCTCGCCAGCGTTCTTTTGCTCACCGCGCTCGGTCTCGCCATCACCTTCGGCGTGATGGGCGTCATCAACATGGCGCACGGCGAGATGCTGATGATTGGCGCCTACTCTACCTACGCGGTCGAGCGCGTCTTCGAGCAGCACTGGCCCTCCGCGTTTTCGTACTATTTGGTCGCGGCCGTCCCCACGGCGTTCGTCGTCTGCTTCGCGGTCGGCGTCGTCCTCGAGCGCGCGGTCATCCGCTTTCTCTACGGCCGCCCCCTCGAGACGCTCCTCGCGACGTGGGGCATCAGCTTGATGCTCATCCAGACGGTGCGCATCGTCTTCGGCGCACAGAACGTCTCCGTGGCGAACCCTCCGTGGCTCTCCGGTGGCGCGCATCTCGCGGACGGCTTGGTGGTCCCCTACAGCCGCATCGCCACCATCGTCTTCGCGCTCACCGTCCTCGCGTTCGTCGGCTATCTGCTGAAGCGAACGCGCTTCGGACTGCAAGTGCGCGCGGTGACGCAGAACCGCGCGATGGCGTCGTGCCTCGGGATCTCGACCGCGCGCGTCGACATGTGGACGTTCGGCCTCGGGTCGGCGGTCGGCGGCCTCGGCGGGGTCGCGCTCTCGCAGCTCGGCAACGTCGGACCGGAAATGGGGCAGGCGTACATCGTCGACAGCTTCATGGTCGTCGTCCTCGGCGGCGTCGGGAAGCTGGTGGGGACTGTGGTCTCCGCCGTCGGCCTCGGCATGCTGCACAAGTACCTCGAGCCGATCGCCGGCGCGGTGCTCGGCAAGATTGCGATGCTCCTCTTCGTCATCCTCTTCATTCAGAAGCGGCCGCAGGGGCTCTTCGCGATGACGGAGCGGCAAGCGTGAGCACGGACCCTTCGCCGACGACGGCGCCGCGCGGGCGCTACGTCCTCCATACCAAGACGGGATGGATGGTCTTCGCGGCGACGGCAACGATCGCGCTCGTGGTGGTGCCGCTCCTCAATCGCCTACCGAGCGAGTCGTCCGTACTCCACGTGCCCGACTTCGCCGTTCCGCTCCTCGGGAAGTTCCTTTGCTACGCCATCGTCGCGCTCGCGCTCGATCTCGTGTGGGGATACGCCGGCATTCTGAGCCTCGGCCACGGCGTGTTCTTCACCCTCGGTGGCTATGCGATGGGCATGCACTTGATGCGTGTCTCCGCCGGCGAAGGCGTGTACCGGAGCGAGCTCCCGGACTTCATGGTCTTCCTCGATTGGAAGGAGCTGCCTTGGTACTGGCGCGGCTTTCAGAGCCTGCCATTCGCGCTCGCGATGGCGCTCTTCGTCCCCGGCGCGCTCGCCTTCGTGTTCGGCTACTTCGCATTCCGCTCGCGCATCAAAGGCGTCTACCTGTCCATCATCACACAAGCGCTGACCTACGCGTTCTCCCTCCTCTTCTTTCGCAACGCGACCGGCTTCGGCGGCAACAACGGCCTCACCGACTTCAAGCGACTGGCCGGATTCTCCCTTCAAGATCCGAATACGAAGCTCGGCCTCTATGTCGCATCGGGTGTCGCGTTGGCCGCGAGCTACTTGCTCTGCCGCTTCGTCGTCGCGGGGCGCGTTGGCAAAGTGCTCACCGCCGTTCGCGACGCCGAGCCAAAGGCGCGCTTTTCGGGCTACGACACCGTTCGCTACAAGCTCTTCGCGTGGACGATGTCGGCGGTCTTGTGCGGAGTCGCCGGCGCGCTCTACACGCCGCAAGTCGGGATCATCAACCCGAGCGAAATGGCGCCGTCGAGCTCGATCGAAATGGTGCTCTGGGTCGCGGTGGGCGGACGCGGCACGTTGGTCGGCGCGATCGTCGGCGCCTTCGCAGTCAGCGGCGCGAAGAGCTGGCTCACCGCGAGCTTGCCGAGCGCATGGCTCTATTGCTTGGGCGCGCTCTTCATCGTGGTCACTCTCGTCCTCCCGCGCGGGCTCGCTGGTTTGCCCGATGCCGCGCGCAAGTTGCGAGCGACATTCGAACGCCGCCGCCGCACCGGCGCGAAGGTCGACGCGCGCGCGTCCGAAGGCGTCGCCTCCGAAACCCGCGAAGAGCGCGCATGACGAGGCCGCCGCTCTTTCTCCGGATCGACGACGTCTCCGTCACCTTCGACGGATTTCGCGCCCTCGATCATCTGTCGTTGGCCATCGATCAAGGCGAGCTCCGTTGCATCATCGGCCCCAACGGCGCCGGCAAGACGACCCTCATGGACGTCATCACCGGCAAGACGCGGCCCGACTCGGGCACCGTGCAGCTCGTCGCCGACACCTGCGATCTCACCGAGCTCGCCGAGCACGAGGTCGTCCGGCACGGAGTCGGTCGCAAGTTCCAGCGCCCCACCGTCTTTCAAGGACACTCCGTGATCGAGAACCTCGAGCTCGCCGTCCACGGATCGAAGAGCGTCTGGCGCGCGCTCTTCGTTCGGCTCGACGCCGAGCAGCGGCGCACCATCGACGAGGTCCTCGATCGGATCGGGCTCGCCGATCGCGCGCACGACGAAGCGGGCACGCTCTCGCACGGACAGAAGCAGTGGCTCGAGATCGGAATGCTCCTCGCGCAGCGCCCGAAGCTCTTGCTCGTCGACGAGCCGGTGGCGGGGATGACGCATCAAGAGACGGAGCGCACCGCCGCGCTCCTCCAGTCGTTGGCCGGCGATCACACCGTCGTCGTGGTCGAGCACGACATGGACTTCGTGCGATCGATCGCGCAAAAGGTCACCGTGCTTCACGAAGGCCGCGTCCTCGCCGAGGGCTCGATGGCCGCCATTCAAGCCGATCCGCGCGTCGTCGAAGTGTACTTGGGAGCATGACGTGCTGAAGGTCGAGCGACTCAATCAGTACTACGGCGAGGGACACACGCTGCGCGATGCGTCGCTCGACGTGCCGGCGGGGGGATGCACGTGCCTGATGGGACGCAACGGCGTCGGCAAGACCACGCTGCTCAAAGCGATCATGGGGCTCGTGCCGGTACGCTCGGGATCGATCGCGTTCGACGGGACCGAGCTCGTCGGCGCGCCCGCGGATAGGCGCGCGAGGCTCGGCATCGGCTACGTGCCGCAAGGTCGCGAGGTCTTCGCGCAGCTCACCGTCGAAGAGAACCTGCTCGTCGGTCTCTCCGCGCGCGGCGTGCGCGAGGTTCCGGAGCGCGTCTACGATCTCTTCCCCGTTCTAAAGACGATGCTGCGCCGGCGCGGCGGCGATCTGTCAGGCGGCCAACAGCAGCAGCTCGCGATCGGCCGCGCCCTCGCGCTCGCCCCCAAGCTCCTCGTTCTCGACGAGCCGACGGAGGGCATTCAGCCGAACATCGTGCAGGAGATCGGCGACATCCTGAGGCGCCTGGTCGACGAGGAGAAGATGACGATCTTGCTCGTCGAGCAAAAGCTCCCCTTCGCACGTCGTGTCGCGCAGCGCTTCGTCATGCTCGAGCGGGGGAGCACGGTCGCGCGCGGCACGATGAGCGATCTCGACGACGATCTCGTGCGGCGTCACCTCAACGTCTGATCACGAAGGGCATCGATTCACGGGGGACGGGGAGTCCAAGGGGTCGCGGAGAGACGAGGTCGACTGTGGCACTATTGCCCATCAAGCGGCGTGAGTGAGCAATGCCGTGCAATCTCACCCTCGGCGCGCGGGTTATGCTCAGATGCGCTTTCACTGGGGAGACTCGATGTGGCTCGACCGCGCTGTCCAATGGCTTCTGCCTCGCGAAGATCACTTCTTCCAGCTGCTCGCGCGCGGCGCGGACGCCGCTCTCGCCAGTAGTCGCCTCCTCCTCCTGTGCTGCCGCGCGCAGAGCTTCGCCGAGCGCGTCGAGCTCGTGGCGCAGATCCGCGAAGCCGAGCACGTCGCCGACGTCGTGATCCGCGACGTGTACGAGACGCTCAACAGCACGTTCGTCACGCCGATCGATCGCGCCGACATCTACACGCTCGCGACCGAGCTCGAGGACATCAGCGACGCCGTCCACGCGACGGGTCTCCAAGTGGTCATGTACTCGATGGAGGTCGTTCCGAGCGGCAGCACCGAGCTCGCGGAGACCATCCAAGAGGCCTGCGAGCGTTTGCAAAAGGCGGTCGGCCTCCTGAGAACGTTGAAGCGCGGCCCCGAGATCCGCGAGCACTGCGAAGCGGTGCGTGACCTCGAGCGCGTCGGCGACCGGATCTTCCGCGCCGAGATGAGCGCGATGTTCAAGAACGAGACCGACGCCGTCGCGGTCCTCAAGCACAAGGAGTTCCTCGAGGGGCTCGAGCATACGCTCGACGTCTGCGAGAACGTCGCGAACGTCCTCGAGACGATCGTCCTCAAGAACGCCTGACGTTCGATGAACGCTCTCCTCGTCGCGGTGATCCTCGTTGTCGTCGTCGCCCTCGTCTTCGACTACATCAACGGATTTCACGACACCGCGAACGCCATCGCGACGATTGTCAGCACCGGCGTTCTCCCGATGCGCACCGCGGTCCTCGCCGCGGCGGCGCTCAACTTCGGTGGCGCGTTCATGGGGACCGCCGTCGCGTCGACGCTCGGCAAAGGGCTCATCTTGCCCGATACGGTCACGCAGGCGGTCGTCCTCAGCGCGCTTCTCGGCGCGATCGCGTGGAACCTCTTCACCTGGTACTTCGGCATTCCGTCGTCGTCGTCGCATGCGCTCGTCGGCGGGCTCGTCGGTGCGGGCGTGGCGCACGGCGGCACGCGCGCGCTAAAAGTCGAAGGGCTCTTGAAGGTGGTCAAGGCGCTCGTCGTCAGCCCGCTCATCGGATTCGCGATCGCCTTCGCGCTGATGATCCTGATCATGTGGCTCGTGCGACGCGCGCGTCCCGACCGCGTGCACCTCGCGTTCCGCAAGCTGCAGCTCGTCTCCGCCGGCTTCATGGCGCTCTCGCACGGCAGCAACGACGCGCAGAAGACGATGGGCATCGTCACGATGAGCCTCGTCGCGTACGGCTTCCTTCCGAAGGAAGGCTTCTCCATTCCGCTGTGGGTCATCGGCTCGTGCGCGCTCGCGATGGCGCTCGGGACGGCGTCGGGCGGCGCGCGAATCATTCGCACGATGGGGACGAAGATCATCGCGCTGCAACCGATTCACGGATTTGCCGCCGAGACCGGCGCGGCGATCACGATCCTCGCGGCGTCGCACGCGGGCCTCCCGGTGTCGACGACCCACGTCATCACGGGATCGATCCTCGGCGCCGGCGCGAGCGTTCGCGTGAGCGCCGTCCGATGGGGTGTGACCACGCGCATCCTGTGGGCGTGGGTGCTGACCTTGCCCGTCAGCGCGGGCGTCGGATGGATCTGCTTCCAGATCGTCCATCGCGTTCTCCCCGGCTGAACGCCGAGGCGACGGCGAAGTAGGGTGGTCGGAAGGATCACCAGGCGGGGCGGCGCCGCGCGGACGAGTGCAGCGCCGCAAGAACTGCCGCCCAAAAATCGCGCCCATCGACGCTCGATTCCACTACAGACCGATCGGTCGACAGCGGCACGATCGCTGCTTGAACGCGCCGCATGCGATTCCCCATCACCACGTTCGCGCTCGCCGTCGGCGTCGCGGCATGCGCCGCCCAGAACGACGAGGGCAAGATCTCCGAAGACGTAGGGCTCGCGCTCGGCAGCGGCGCGCTCCCTCTGCGCGGCACCACGCTCTCCGGCGCCGAGTTCGGGGACTCGCGCCTCCCCGGCACCTACGGCACCGATTACACGTACCCGACGACCGCCGAGGTGGACTACTTCGTCGGCAAAGGGATGACGGCGCTGCGTGTCCCGTTCCGCTGGGAGCGACTGCAGCAGAGCGCGAAGGCGGCGCTCGACGCGAGCGAGCTCGCGCGACTCGACGCCTTCGTGACGTACGCGACGTCGCGTGGCGCGAGCGTCATCCTCGATCCGCACAACTACGCCCGGTACTTCGGCCGGGTCATCGGATCCGACGTCGGCGACGACGTCCTCGCCGACTTCTGGTCGAAGGTCGCGGCGCACTATGCGCGCAATTCGCGCGTCGTCTTCGCGCTCATGAACGAGCCGCACGATCTGCCGACGGAACAGTGGGCCCGCGCCGCGCAGGCGGCCATCGACGCGATCCGCGCGACCGGCGCCGCGAACTTGATCCTCGTGCCGGGCGTCGAGTGGACCGGCGCGCACTCGTGGACGGAGAGTTGGTACGGCACGCCAAACGCGCAGGCGCTTCTGGCCATTCGGGATGCGAAAGACAACTTCGCATTCGAGGTACATCAGTATCTCGACAGCGACTTCTCGGGAACGCACGCCGACTGCACGAGTAAGACGATCGGCTCGCAGTCGATGCGGGCGTTCACCGACTGGCTGAAGAAGAACGGACGACGTGGCTTCCTTGGCGAGTTCGGCGGCGGCGCGAACGCGACGTGCTTCGCGGCGGTCGAAGATCAGCTCGCGTTCATCGAGGCGAACGCCAGCGTGTACCTTGGCTGGTCGTGGTGGGCGGCGGGGCCGTGGTGGGGGAACTACTTCTTGTCGATCGAGCCGGGGAGCGGCGGCGCGCAGCAGATGATGCCGATCCTCGAGCGGCACCTCCGCTTCTCGTCCCCACCGCCGCCGCAACCGCCGCCGCCATCACCGCAACCACCGCCGCCGCCTCCACCGAGCCCGGGCGGATCCGACCTCGTGGCGACACTCACGATCACCTCGGATTGGGCGACCGGCTACTGCGCCGACGTGCACGTCAAGAACGGCGGCACCGCTGTGATTGGCGGTTGGTCGGTGATCGTCGATGCGGGCACATCGACGCTGTCGCAGGCCTGGAACGTCACCGTCGCGCGGCAGGGATCGATCTACACGGCGACACCGGTCGACTGGAATCGGCCGATCGCGCCGGGCGGCGAGGCCGATTGGGGCTTCTGCGCGAACAAGGGCGCGGACGGCGGCAAGGCCAGGGTGGTGCGCGCGAGCAAGTGAAGCGCCGCGAATCTTTTGAATCGCACGTTCCGGTGGGCCGTCGCGATTGTCGTCAGTTGCTCACGGCGTGCAGCGTCCCGTCGGTCGTACCGAACCCCGTGCCCGAGTGGATGTAGAGGACGTGATCGGCGCCGATCGAAATCGAGAAGATGCTCGCCGTGCCGGGCGTCAGCGGCACCGACCAGAGCATCGATCCGTTCGCCGGGTCGAAGGCATAAAGCGTGTCGTTGCACCCTGCATAGACGACCTCGTTCGCGTCGAGCGTCGCCGTCAGACAGTCGTTTCCGCCCGACTGCCCGGTCCACTTCTTCATCCCGTTCGCGCCGATCGCGATGACCGACGTCATCTGCGCGCCGAGGTACGTCGTCGAGTCGTCGCCAATCGCCATGACGCCAGCCTGACCTGCGCCCGCGTCGACGAGCGGGTAGCTCCACGCGAGCGCGCCGCTTGGCGATACGGAGGCGAGCGCCATTCCCTCGACGAGCGCGACGCGAACGTTTCCATCGGGCGCGACCGCGACGTGCCCGCTCGTGCTCGCGGACAGCGTTCGAACGAGCGTGCTCCCGCCGTCGCCGATCGCGAGCTTGTGGAGCTGGCCATTCTCGATGAGCTGGTAGACAAACGAGTCGGCGCCGATCGCAGGCGACATGTAATCGACGGCGCCGCCGAACGTCTTCGCCCACCGCGCGTTGCCCGAGGTGTCGAGCGCGTTGAGCGTGCTGGTCCCGTCGTCGAAGAGGAGCGTCGGCCCGGCGCCGATCGTCAAGTTGCCGCGCGCGCCGTACATGAAGGGAGACGGTTTCGCAGTGAGCATGCCGCCGACCGCAGTCAGCGGGACCTGGAAGATGCGCGTCGCCCCGGCCACGTAGAGATTTCCGTCGGCGCCAATCGCCGGTGCCCAATAAATCGGCTCCGGCGCGACGAAGACCGCGACCTGGTTTCCCGCGGCGTCGAAGGCGTAGAGCTTCGAGTCGTCCGACGCCATGTAGATCGTGCCGTCGGCTGCGATGAGCGGCGCGAATAGCGGGATGGCGGCGCGCTTTCTGGACCACTTCAGACTCGGCGCCGGCGTCTTGGACGGTCCCGCGTACGGGCTCTTGCGCCGCTTCGCCGGACAGTAGCCATCCATCGGCCACGGCGCGTTCGCTTGCAGTCCGCTCATGTCGCCGCACGCGGCGACGGGGCTCGCGGCGTCGCCTGCGTCGCGTGCCGACGCGTCTCCTCCGTCGACGGGCGCGCCGCCGTCACCGACCGTCGCATCGCCGGCGCCGGCGTCGGAGGAGGGCGTGAGCGTCTCCTCGGTGCAACCGCCGGGCGCGGCACACGACGACGGATCCAGAATGGTCGCCGGTACGCAGGCCCCCTTCACGCACGTGCTCGTCGGATCGCACACGACCCCCTCGCATCGCCCGCGCATCACGACGGGCACTTCGAGCTTCGTGCTCGGGAGGAAACGGAGCGCGCGCCGCGCGACGATGCATCCGGGCCCGCCTTGCGCGGGGCACTCGTCTGGCGATTTTCCGATTCCCGTCGCCACGCGAAACGCGATGGGCCCGTCTTTGGCGCCGCTGGGAACGACGACCAGCGATCCGACGTAGCCGTCCCGGCACCGCGTCTGCGACGACGAGGGAGGGCGGTCCTCGATCCCGCCGTCGGTGCCGAGGAGGCCGACGACGATGTTCGTCCCCGAGACTCCGGACGTCCCCGTGCACGGGACATCCGTCGTCACTTCGATCGTGATCTCCGTCGGGTCCTTGCATCCGAGCCCGCCGATCGCCGCGAGCGCGAACGCTGCGAGAGAGCGGCTAGCGTTCACTGCACGAGGGTCGAGCAAGACTACGATCGCTTCAGTGAGGCACGGTGTCGAAGCCCCACTCGGGGGGATTGTACTTGGGAGCTTGGTTTCCATAGACCTCGTCCATGGGCTTGCAGCTCCGCGCATTGGACTCTGCGTTGCCGGCCTCGTCGACCAGCTTCTGGCCCTGCACCATGTCGCCCTGGAAGCGCGGCGCGCCGGCCATCACGTCGGCCGCATGGATGCTGTGTGAGTCGGGGCGTGGGAAGAGCCACTTCAACATCTGCAGCTGATTGGTTCCCACCTGCTGGAAGCGCAACCACGCGACATAGTACTTGCCGGCCGCGAACTCGCCGCGGAACGCGAAGCAGGACGCGAGGGTCGAACGAGATGCTGCGGCAGCGAACATGTGCTTGCCCGGCGTCACTTGCACCTCGAACGACGCGACGTCGATCAGCTCGCCGAGGAACCGCGTGTTTTCATCGAAGACCACGTACGGAATCCCGGCGTGGGTGTTCGGCTGGCCGAAGCTGTCGTGGGCGAGGTCCGAGACGAAGAGGATCGTGGCCTTGTCTGGCGTGAGCTTGTGCGCCGTGTCGTCGGACCGGATCATCAGCGTCGACGAGGGGGCGGCGCAGCCGAACAGCGCGACCGAGAGCGAGACCACTGCCTTGGAGGTCATCGACATACGTAGGCTTTGGCCGAGCAAGCGCCGGCACCAACGGTGCCAGGCGGCGCACACTTGATGTTGACCAGTCCATCGACGCCGCGCTCCGCAGCGTCGATCGCCATCGGGTCGATGTCCGTCCTGGCCTGGTAGAACCCGACGACGTCGTATTTGCAGTTCGGCTCGTCGAGGTCGAAGAACAATCGGAGCTCCGATTTGGCCTTCGGCGGCCTCGCGGCAACGTTACCCGAAGGCACGTACGACACATGGCTGCAGCCCGTCAGGACCACCACGACGACTGCCCTCACGCGGCTCCATCGCTCCATGCGCGGAGTGTTGCATGTTTCCTATTTACGGGGAGCCGTGATGCGAACCGCGCTCAACGACGCTTCTTCCCCTTCTTCTTCCCGGGACCTTGCGACTTGATGCGGTCCTTCTTCGCCTTGCGCCCCGCACGATCGACGCGCGCGTCGACCGACTGGGGCCCGCGTGCTGGCTTCGCACCGCGCGACTGCGACTGCTGCTGTTGCGGCTGCCCCTTCTGCTTTTGCTTCTGCTGCTTGCCGCCGCCACCGCCGCCGCGCCGCTCGCTTCGCTTTCCGCGCCCCGCGTCGCCTCCCGCAGCCGCCCCGTCGTGGATGCGCTTGCCGTAGACGCTGCGTCGCAAGATCGCGACGTCGATGATCTCGACGAGCACGCGATCGCCGAGCGAGATGACGTCGCCCGATCGCGCGCCGACGATACGAAGGCCTTCGTCGTCGATCTCGTACCGCTCCGTCCCGACGTCTTCGAGCCGCACGAGCACGTCGACGAACGGCGCATCGAGCGCGACGAACATCCCGGATCCGACGACCGCCGACACGGTCCCTTCGTAACGTTCGCCGATCCGATCCTTCATCAAGAACGCGCGGTACAAATCGACCACCGCGCGTTCGACCTCCATCGCGCGACGCTCCGCCATCGAAGCTTGAAGCGCCGAGTCGGCCATCTCCGCGCGAAGCTCGCCGAGCGGCGGCATCTTCTCGTTCAACAGCACCTTGTGCACGAGCCGATGCACGACGAGATCCGGATAGCGACGAATCGGCGACGTGAAGTGCAAGTACGCCTTCGACGCGAGGCCGAAGTGGCCGATGTTCGTCACGTCGTAGACGGCCTGCTTCATCGATCGCAGGAGCAGACTGTTCAGCGTCGCCGCGAGCGGATGATCCGCGAACGACTTGAGCAGCGCCGCGAGGAGCTTCGGCTCGCGCGTCGACTCGACATCGAACGGAATGCCGAGCGCTTCGCAGAGCGTCGCGAAGCGATCGAGCTTCTTCTCGTCCGGCGCCGCGTGCACGCGGAAAATCGCCGGGAGCTGCTTCGACTCGGCCCACTGCGCGACGACCTCGTTCGCGAGGATCATCAGCTCTTCGATGAGCTGGTACGCGCGCTTCATTCCGGGATCGCCCGAGCGACGTTGAATGTCGGTCGGCAGGCCGGTCTTCTCGTCGAGGATGATCTTCGCCTCGGGCAAATCGAAGTCGAGCGCGCCGCGCTTCATTCGCTTCGCGCGAAGCAGGCGCGACGCTTCGTACGCGACGCGCAGCCCGTCCTTCATCTCGTCGGCTTCGGCCTGACGCGGCGGCAGCTCGGTGAAGCCGAGCGCGCGCGCGACGCCGCCGTACGTGAGCTTCGCCGCGCTCTTCATGACGCCGCGCACGAGGCGCGTCTCGACGATCGTCCCGCTCGCGTCGAGCGTCACGTCCGCGCAAAGACAAAGACGCTCGACGCCCGGAAGGAGCGAGCACAAGTTCGACGACAAGTTTCGCGGCAGCATCGGGATCGCGCGATCCGGCAAGTACACGCTGACGCCGCGCACCTTCGCCTCGGCGTCGATCGCCGTCCCCGGCACGACGTACGAGCTGACGTCCGCGATCGCGACCCACACGCGGTAGCCCCCCTCGGGCGTGCGCTCGACCCACACCGCGTCGTCGTGATCGCGCGCGTCCTCCGGATCGATCGTCGGCAGCGGGAGATGCGTGAGATCTTCTCGCGCCTCCTTCATCGCGTGCGGAACCTCGGCGCCGTACGCGTCGGCCTCCGCGAACGCCTTCTCGGTGTGGATCTCTTCGATCTTCTCGAGCACGAGGATCTTCGCGACCTCGACCTTGAGATCTCCCGGGCGCCCGAGCACAGCTTCAATCTTTCCCGTTGGCGTCTCGCCGCCGAACTCGGGGAAGCGCGTGATCGCGACGATGACCGCGTCGCCGTCGTTGCCGCTGTTGCCCTCGGCGCCGCGCGTGTCGATCTCTTCCGCGAGCGTGATCGGTCCGCGAATGCGCGTGTCGTCCGGCTCGACCCACGCGCTCTTGCCTTTGCGACGAAGCACGCCGGCGACGCGCTTGGTGCCGCGATCGACGATCTTGATGATCTCGCCTTCGACGCCGCGCGATCCGCGCGACCGCACGCGAACGACGACGCGATCGCCGTGCATCGCGCCACCGAGCGCTTCGGCACCGATGAACACGTCGTCGCCGACGTCGCCGAGGCTGGCCACGAATCCAAACCCGCGCGCGTTGACGGAGAGGAGCCCTTCGCGCTCTTTGCCGCGGTCTTTGCCCGCGCCCTCTTTCGCTTTGAATCGCTGACCGGGTCGCGTCGACACGACGCCTTGAAACCCGAGATCGTCGAGCATGCGTTGAAAGCCGAGGTAGTCGCTGTCCGCGACGCCGAGCTGCGATGCGATCTCGCGGGCGTGGAGCGCGCCATCCTTCGTCTCGAGGAGCTCGAGGACCTCGCCGCGCGTGGGGAGCCGTTTGGGCATGGCCAAGCGTGTACCACACGCACGATTCGGGAACACGAGGCCCCGAGAGCGGGTTATCAAGGCGAAGAGCCATGCCTTCCGAACGAAGCGCTCGCGCGGCAAAGTTGGCGACGGTCATGATTCCGACGCTCGTCGGTCTCGCTGCGAGCGCCATGCTCCTCGTCGACTACGTGCTCCCCGCAGCGGTCTTCTGCAACGAAGGCGGCGGCTGCGCCGCGCTGAAGCAGAGCGTGTTCGCGAACATCGGCGGCGTGCCGCTTCCGGCGATCGGCGTCTTCGCGTTCGTCATGTACGGCGCGCTCGCGTTGTCGCGCGGCGCGTGGGCGCGCGTTGGCCTCGCGCTCGTGTCGACGATCGGATCGTGCTTCGCGCTCCTGTTCCTCGGGTACCAAGTGTCGAGCGGCGTCTACTGCACCTTCTGCATCGCGGCCGACGTCAGCACGCTCCTCATCGCCGTCGCGGCTTGGCTCCGCATGCGATCGCACTGGGAAGTGCCGGCGCGCAGCGCAGAGGTGGTTGCGTCCGCAGTCGCGATGCTCCTCGTGGTCGCCGCGCCCATCACCGCCGGTAGGCTCATCACGCCCAAGGTCGAGATCCCCGGCATCGTCGTCGCCGAGCGCGCGCGCACGCCGAAGGGGCAAATCGCCATCATCGACTTCGTCGACTTCGAGTGCCCGTTCTGTCGGCAAACGCACGAAGTCTTCGCGCCGCTCATCGAACAGAACAAGGCCCGCGTGCGCGTCGTCCGCAAGCAGGTCCCGCTGCGGATGCACCCGCACGCGATGGACGCGGCGCGCGCGGCGTGTTGCGGCGAACGTCTCGGACGCGGCGACGCGATGGCCGACGCGCTCTTCAAGACGCCCGTCGACGATCTCACGCCGGACGGATGTGAGAAGGTCGCCGTGTCGCTCGGTCTCTCGATCGACGCGTACCGCAGCTGCGTGCAAGATCCCGATACCGACGCGCGCATCAAGGCCGACACCGAAGAGTTCAAAGCGGCGAAGGCGCACGGGCTCCCCACGATCTGGATCGGCGATCGGCAGATCGAAGGGGCGCAGCCGGTCGAGATGCTCCGCGAGGCGCTCGACGACGCGCTCGCGCGCGCAGGATCGTGAGACGCCCATCGGTCGTCCTCCTCGCGGCGTTCGCATCCGGTTGTCCTTCGAGGGAGAATGCGCCGCCGAGTCGCTCGCTCGGCGTGTTGCCGTCGGTGAGCGCGGAAGCGTCGTCGTCGACGAAGCCGTCGTCGGTGATCGCGCCGCCCGAGGTAGCCGCGGGGACGGTGCGCCGCCTCGCGCCGGGAGAGCACGCGCCGCTCCGCGGATACCGCGTCGACGCGAAGGAGGGCGACTTCGTCTTGTCGAACGCCGGACGCGTGGCGATCGTCAGCGCGAGCACGGGTCGCCTCCTCGACTTCGGCGCGATCGACGGACAAGACGAGATCGTCGCGATCGAGCCGGCGCTATCGCTCGAAGCGGACGGCGCGAAGGGCGCGCGCCTAGAGCTAGAAGGGATCGAAACGGAAGGGCCCAGCGTCCTCGCGGCGGTCTGGCGTGCCGCCGGGACGTCCCTCACGGTGCATGTATTTTACACGTTCGAGGACGCGGCGCTCCGCATCGAATCGCTCGTCGTGTCGCGCGGTGACGTGGCGTCCATCGCGCGCCTCGGCGAATCGATCGCATGGGGGAACGTGCCGACGTGGGTCGAAGGGCACGGCTTCGTCGGCGCAGCGGGCGTCTTCGCGGGGAGCTTCGTCGGGCGCGACGCGCTCGGCGTGGCGTACGCGCTCGGGCGCGCGCAGCTCACCGACGCGCACTTCGCCGTGCCTAGCCCCGGCTTCTGGTCGGGCCCGCGCACGGGCGACGACGCTGGACCGGTGGCGGCGTGGGGGAGTTCGCGTCGTCGCGTCGCGTGGCTGACGTGCTCGGCGCGCTCGATCGGCGACGCCGCGCTCGCGTTGCCGAAATGGAAATCGGTGCCCGTGAAGCTCCCCGCGTCGGCGTTCGGCGATGCGTTGTCCGCGCGCGCCATTCGCTACGACGTCGAGACGCACCACTGCGGCGGCGAACCCGGAAAGGCAGGCGCCCCCTTCGCGCCGTTCCGCGTCTCGCCACGCGATCCCGACTTCGCGCTCCCGAGCGAGTGCTTCGTCGCGCGCTTCGCAGCGCCGGGCCATGCGTCCGGACCGTGGGTCACGCCGGCGGAGCTCGGCACCGATCTTCGTCGCGATACGCCCCGCGCCGGAAAGCTAAGGTGGATGATCACCGAGCGCGGTCGCGGCGCGATCCCCGCGCGCATCGTGGTGCGCGGCGTCTCACCGACCCCCGATCCGAGCTGGGGCGACGATCCCACCTTCGGCGCGACATTGAACGTCGTCTACACCGACCGCGCCGGTGAACGCGCGCTCGCGCCCGGTCGCTACATGCTCACGATCACGCGCGGCTTCGAGTACACGTCGCGCGAGATCGACGTCCTCGTCGAAGCCGACAAAACCGCGACCGTCTCCGCCGAGCTCGAGCGCGTCGTCGACACGCGCGGTTGGATCTCCGCCGATCTCCATCTCCACGCCGTCCCGTCGCCCGACGCGCCCTCGTTGCTCACCGATCGCATTCGCTCGCTCGTCGCGGGGGGCGTCGAGGTCGGCGTCGCGACCGATCACAACGTCATCACCGACTACGCGCCGACGATCCGGCAGCTCGGTCTCGACCGATGGGTCACCTCGATCATCGGCGACGAGATCACGACGAAGGGGACGCTCTACGGGCACTTCAATTTGTTCCCGCTCGTGCCCGGCGCGCCGATCGTCGCGTTCGAGAACACGACGCCACACGCGATCATCGAAGCTTCGCGCGCCGCCGCGCCTGCGCAGCGCGACAAGGTGCTTCAGCTGAATCACCCGCGCATGGGTGACATCGGGTACTTCGACATCGTCGGCTTCGATCCAAAAGACGTCGCCGGTTGGCAGAAGCGCACGCCGCTCGCCGAGCTCGGATTCGACGCGATCGAGGTCTTCAACGGCGATCACTACGCGGAGCTCGATCAGGTCGAGCGCTGCATGCGCGACTGGTACGCGCTGCTCGACGCCGGCAAACGCGTCACGGCGACCGGCAACTCCGACTCGCACAAGCTCGCCTACCACGAGGCGGGCGTGCCCTTGAACTATGTGCAAATTGCAAACGACGATCCGGCCAAGCTCGACGAGCGCGCGTTCGTCGACGCCGTGAGAAAAGGGCGCGTCGTCGTGTCGAGCGGTCCGTTCGTGCGCGTCACGGCGAACAGGAAAGAGATCGGCGACACGGTGACGGCGGGCGACCTCGACGTCGCGGTGCGCGTCGACGCGCCGCCGTGGGTCGACGTCGATCGCGTGGAGCTCGTCGGTCGTGGCGGCGCGATCCTCCAGACCTTCAGCGTCAAGCCCTCGACGAAGATCACCCGCATCGACGCGCACACGAAGCTCGCGCTGAAGCACGGCGACTGGGTCATCGCGATCGCGCGCGGAACGAAGCCGATGACGTTCCTTCACCGCGCAGGCGCGAAGCCGTTCGCGTTCACGAATCCGATCTTCATCGACTGAGCATGCGAACAAAATGCAAACGGCCTCCGTAGAGGCCGTTCGCAAAGTCGCGAGTGGAAGCGAAAAAAGAAAAAGAAGAAGAGCTTTCAGCTCACGGAACGCAGATGCCGCCGCAGTCCGCGCCGCCGTGCTGCGGATCGCAGCTGTCGCGCGGATCGTCCATGCAGTTCGAGTATTGCGTCGAGCAGTGGATGCCGGCGATGCCGCCGCAGTGCGGGTTGTCGACGCACGCGCAGGCGTTACCGTCCCAGTGCTGGTACGTCATGCACATGATGTGGTTCGGCGCGCAGGTCTTCTTGCAGACGCCGGGCACGTCGGGGACGTGGCCCGAGAGATCGCAGCCGAAGCCGGTCGGGCACGCGTGCGGGTTGCGCGTGAAGCCGCCGCAGCGGATGTCCTCGGGCTGGATCATCTCGCACTTGCTCGTGCCGGTGTTGCACTGCGCGATGCGCGTCTCGTGGATCACGAAGAGCGGGCAGACGTGCGGCGGGTCGTGGCAAGCGTGCGCGTTCTCGTACGCCTTCACGTGGTGCTTGTTGACCGCGGCATCGCTGCCATTCGGGCAGCAACCGCCGGCCGGGATCGCGACGCAGTCGCTGTCGATCTGGCACGCGACGAGCGAAGCCTTGGACGCTTCGTCGGTGGTGTTGGTGGTGTCGTCGACGCTCGCGCTGCAGGCGACGAGGGCGGAGATGGCGGCGATCGCGCCAAACGAAATGAAGTTCTTCAGCATTTGAGAAAGGCTCCTGCCCGGCGAACGCGGGCGGTCGAGTACGGGTGAACGCGCGCTATCTAGCTGTCGGTACCTGTGCGGTCAAGGCCTACATGTTGAAAATCGACAAATGGGCTAATTTGCCGGGCGCCGTCGTTCCCATCGAGGAGGCTCTCTTCATGACCACTTACGCCAAGCTTTCCGTCTGCTCCTGCGCCGTTGTGCTCGCTGTCTCCGTCGCGGGCTGCGCGTCGCGCGAGGTCGTTCGCGGCTCCGACGATCCGAGCATCGACGGCCGCGCGATGAGCACGAGCCTCGATAAGGACGACATGCAGCGCTCGCTGCACAAGCTCCTCAACAACCTGCGCGAGTCACCCGTCATGGGCGCGTGGCGCTCGCATCAGAGCCCGAAAGACGTCGTCGCGATTGCGCCGTTCATCAACACGACGAGCGAGCACATCGACTCGCAGCTCGACGTCATGCTCACCGAGACCGAGACGTGGCTCGTGCAGTCGCACGTCGTGAGCCTCATCGATCGCGAGCGTCAGCTCGAGATGATCCGCCAGGTCGAAGGCTCGCAGCACCCGGTGTTCAATCCGCAGCGCGTCCCGCAATACGGCAAGCAGCTCAACGCGAAGTACTACATCACCGGGAAAGTCGGCGCGGCCGACGAGCGCACCGAAGACTCGCGTCGCGTGCAGTACTTCATCT
>JBBQXV010000153.1:0-21933 GCA_038209335.1 Polyangiales bacterium
CCCCCCTCACCGAGAATCAAGCGCACGCCGCCGCACGCCGAGCTCCAGCCCAAACGGCTCGAGGATCCGCCGCAGCGTCCGCACCGTTGGGTTTCCGACGCCGCGTTCGAAGTCGATGAGGACGCGCGGGCTCACTCCGACGAGCTTCGCGTACGCGGCCTGGCTCTTCCCGGCGATGCGGCGCATCAGCCGCACCGCTTCGACGAGTGCGATGTCTCCGCGCTGCACGCGCTCGTAGAGTTCGCGGCGTAGCCCTTCGCGTTTCGCCAACGCCTTCTCACGCGGCGCGGTCATGGCGACACCGCGGCGAGCGCGCGCGCGACGCGGTCGATGCGCTCCTCGCACTGGCGCGTGACGGCGTCGGGCACTCTGCACTCGCGCATCACCGTAGGGAGCGCCGCAACCTGGTCCGCCAACGTGCGGAGCCATTCCTTCGTCGTCGCTGGATCGAGACCGAGACCCACGAGCGCGGCGACGACCACGTTCCAGTCGGGGTACGCGCTGTTGTCCGCCCAGCGACACACGCGAGCGATGCCTCGGCCGTCGAGGAACATCGGCGCGAAGTCGTAGAGCGGCGAGAGCGCCACCGCGCCGTCGGCACGCTTGAGGACGGACGTGTTGCGCGCGTGGTTGTCGGTGTTGCCGAGAGCCACGTCGAGCACGTCGCGCACGACGAGCTCTCGGAGCTCGGTCTCTCGCTGCGTCGCGTAGGTCGCGAGCGCTTTTGCGAGACGCTCCTTCGGGATCGCGACGCCAAACTCCGCGACGCCCGACAGAGAACAAAGGCTCTCGAGCCCAAGGCGATCGACCTTGCCGGATTCGACGATGCGATCGAACCGCGAGACGAAGAGGCAGTCCCGCTCCCACGTTGGCTCGCCGAGCGTGCGTACGCCGAAGCGCGTCGCGACGCGATGGTAGGCGGCTTCCGCTTCGAGGATGAGGCGGTCCGAGGTGTCGCGCGTGCGTGGGAACTTGACGAGCCAACAGGCGCGCGTCGCTTCGTCCGACAGCACGCCGTCTGCGTGCCACCGTCCGTCGTGATCTTCGCGAAGAAGAAACTTCGGAGAGTCACCACCGGCGCCGCTCGAACCCGACACCGGCGCGCCGCACTCGTGGGCGTACTCGATGAAGCCTTCGGCGCGATCGAGGATGTCGGATCGCGGGAAGCCTGGGTGGTGTGCGTTGCCTTCCGTGAGGTCGATCGCGTTCGCGATGCGGACGTTGCCGGGCGGATGACCGGCGGCCAAGAGCACGCTCCAGTCCGAGCTGTCGGTGTTCGGGAGGCCGAGGCGCGCTTCCCAATAGCGGCGAGCGGCTCCGCTCGGAATCATGTCGAGCAGGAACGGCGGCCAGCGCTTCTCGTCGAACGTGTCGTAGCTGACGGGGTAGCGACACGAGACGGCGTGCGCGTCGCGCGCGCCGAGCGCGTTCGGGAAGCGGTCGAGGTAGTCGAAGTCGTAGTCGAAGCGACCGGGAGAGCCGACGCCTCCGCGCCGATCCTCGACGGTCACGTTGCCTACCGTTTGCCACGCACCCTCTATATAGAGGGCCAGGGTGACGCGACCCGGTCCGACGCCGCGGCCTGTCTGGACAATATTTGCCATTCAAGTGGCAAACATATTCTCATCTTGAGAGAATAATTGCCAATATAATAGCAATTTAGCGATGATGATGCCCTCCCGCGTCTTCCGGCAAGCTGTCAGGCCGCAGAGCGAAACTGGACCGTCCCGAAGGATTGGTTTCCGGGGAGCGTCCTCATCAAGCGCGAAGCGCGGTGAATCTCACGCAGAATGACGCGATGGGGCTGACGATCACGCGGCTCGACGATTGAGGACCCACGTCTAACCGCCCCACCCCTTCGCCGAACCAGCGTCTTCACGCTGTACGGCATGAACCCTCACCACTGCCGCCACTGCGGCCTCCTCCTCCGCACCTGGCACGAACGCGAGTCGCACATCGATCTCCGCGCTTCCAACGACGGCGACTGCGCCAGCCGCCCGACGCCGACGCAGGCGCCCGAAGAAGCCGCGCGCCGCCGCCGCCTCGACGAGAGCTTCGACATGAAAAAGATGCGCGAGCGTCTTCACCAGCTCTCCCTCGGCGTCAGCGCGCCGACGAACCTCCGCGCGGTCGAGCGCATGACCGTGGTCGGCCGCCGCGGCCGAAGCATCAACGTCGTTCGCGAGCTCTACTTGCTGTCGCTCGACTCCGCGAAGGAGCGCGGCGTGTGCCCCGATCCGTCGAACGACAACGGCGCAGAACAATCGCGCTCCCCAATGCATCGAGCGGGCGATTGCGCGCAACCCGGGACATCAGGTGCCGACAACTAAAGGTACGCCGTCCCATCCTCTGCTATCGAGGCATCGACATGATTCCGCTCGCAAAGCTCCGCGCCGTTTCCACCCTCGTCGTGCACGGCAACTGCCCCGACGGCATCGCGTCCGCCGTCCTTCTCCGCGACGCCCTCGGCGACATCCCCGTGCGCTATCTGCAGTACGGCACGCGCGAGCACCTCGAGCTCCCCGCGGAGCCCGGCCTCCTCTTTTGCGACTTCTCTCCGCATCCCGATCGCGTCGCGGAGTTCGCGCGCGCGGGCACCATCGTGCTCGATCACCACCGCACCGCGAAGCGCATCGTCGAGGCGATGGGCGAGAACGGCGTCTTCGGCGACGAGGCGACCGAGCCGGGGATCTCTGGCGCCGTGCTCGCGCATCGGCACGTATGGGAACCCATCGAAGCGGACGAGCCGTCGGCGTCCCACACGGGGCGACTCGTCGCCGAGCGGTTCGCGCAGCTCGTGGGCATCCGCGACACGTGGCAGCGCAAGAGTCCGCTCTGGAGCGAAGCGTGCGCGATCTCGCAGATGCTCCTCTTTCGTCCGAAGTCGTGGTGGCACGATCGCTCGATGGAAGATCTCGATCGCAAGCTGCCGGAGATCTTGGAGCTTGGGCATCTCCTGCAGGAGAAAGAAGAAGAGCGCGTGCGCCGCGCGATCGAGGGCGGCTACCGCTTCACGACCCGCGACGGACGCCGCGTGCTCGCCGTGCAAGGCGTGTCCGTCACGAGCGATGGCGCGGAGCTGCTCGGCGACAGCGTCGATCTACTCGTCGGGTTCAGCTACGCCGTCGAGGACGGCGAGCCGAAGGTGAAGCTGTCGCTGCGGTCGCATACGGGCGTCGACTGCGCAGCGATCGCGAAGGCGCACGGTGGCGGTGGGCACACGGCGGCCGCGGGGTGCTCGATGCAGGTTGGGTCGGCTGACGTGCATCCGTTTGCGTTCGTGGAGAGACTCTTCGGCGGAGCGTCGCGATGACGAACGAATCCTTCTGGTGCATTGTCGCTCTGCTCGATTTTCGGGAGTCCGACGACGACGCGATCATCGCGCCCGCGATCACCGCGCTCGCACGCATGGACGAGGACGAGATCTGCGCGTTCGACGACACCCTCGCGACGAAGCTCTTCGCCCTCGATACGCGCGAGCACGCGCGTCACAAGTACGCGGGCGAGATCGATGTCGACAACGGCGACGACTACATCTCGGCGGACGACTTCCTCTACGGTCGCTGCGCGGTCGTCGCGAAAGGCCGCGCGTTCTATGAGAAGGTGCTCGCCGATCCGCGGGCGATGCCGACGGAGGACGACTTCGAGTCGCTCCTCTATCTCGCGACGCAGGCGTTCGAGAAGAAGACGGGGCGCGAATTCGATCACGCGTCGCCGCTCTCGTACGAGAGCTTCTCGAACGTCGCCGGATGGAAGCCTCTGCCGGAAACGCGCCCCGGAATCTTCACCGGCGCGGGCGTTCCGCCCGGTAATCGGCGGCCGACATGAGCATGATCGGCAACCCTCACCGACGAAGGCGAGACCTTCGGCGTCAGCTTCCGCCCGGTGATGTTCCAGGCGCTCCTCGGAGCACCGATGGCGAGCATCACCGCTCGCGTCGTGCCGCTGGAGCACGTCCTCGGCGCATCCGCCCGACCTTGGGCGCGCGCGATCGACGCGGCGCGGGCACCGGAGGAGAAAGTCGCGCTCACCGAAGCACTCCTCACGCCGCGCCTCACCACGCCATCGCCGGGGCTCGAACGCATCCGCGATCTCGTCGAGCGCATCGCCGTGGATCGCTCGATCCTGCGCGTCGACGACATCGCCCGCGCGAGCGACCTCGACACACGCGCGGCTCAACGCTGCTTCCGCAACTACGTCGGCGTTTCGCCGAAGTCCGTGATCCAGCGCTACCGCCTCCACGAAGCGGCCATCCAATTGCGCGCCCCGCATCCGCCTTCGCTCGCCGAGCTCGCTGCGTCCCTCGGCTACGCCGATCAGGCGCACTTCGGACGCGACTTCAAGCGAACCGTCGGCCAAACCCCGCGCGCTTACGGCATAACACGCGCGTAGTACGCCGCCTCGCGGGACAGGGGAAGCCCGGTCGCTCGCGCGCGCCAACGCCGCATGCTCACCGCTGATTCTTCTTGCTGGGGAACTCTTTCCAGAACTCCGCGCGAAGGAGCTGGCGAACGATGTCGGACTGCGAGAGTCCGCGATACTCGGCGAGCGCGCGCAACATGTTGAGCTCATGGTCGCTCAAGCGGACATTGAACAACTCGTTTCGTTCGCGCGGGGGCATCTCCCCAACATAGACCACGGCTATACATTGTAAAGCCGTGACGTGAGCGCTCGTTGGAGCGTCTGCGCACGTCGATCTGCAGGCCGTCGGTTGTGCGGGTACGTCGCGCTCTCGGTGCGGTACGTGGATCCCGGGAGAATCGCCTGGGCGCCACCGGCTCCTCAGAACCGCTCCGCGGCTCATCCTTCGTGCGCGACCGGCGGCTACCATGGTCCCATGACTTCGAACGATCCGCTCCTCGTCGACTTCGGGCGCACGGCCCCCGATTACGCGCGCCACCGCCCCGGGTTTCCTTCCGCGTTCTTCGACCACGCGCGCGCGATGGGCATCGGAGTCGCCGGCCAACGCGTGCTCGACGTGGGCACTGGGACCGGCACCCTCGCGTGCGGATTCGCAGAGCGCGGCTGCGACGCCGTGGGTCTCGATCCGTCGCCGGCCATGCTCGCCGAAGCAGCGAAAGCCGCCACGCTCGCCGGCCTCGCGGTGCGCTGGGTGCAAGGGCGCGCGGAGGCGACCGCGCTGCCCGACGGTGACTTCGACGTGGTCTCGGCGGGGCAGTGTCCTTCGCCCGGGGGGACGCGCTCTCATCGCGTACTTCAGCTACCTCGCGGATGTCGGCACCGTGGGCGCGGCCACCGAGGAGATCGTCCTCCGCCACAACCCGACCTGGCCGTTGGCTGGCGAGGACGGACGCTACCCGATGTTCGCCGACGACCTCGTCGACGCCGGCTTCGCGCGCGCGAGCACCTTCGACTTCGTGCTGCCGATCACGTTCTCCCACGAAGCGTGGCGCGGTCGCTTTCGCGCGTGCAACGGCGTGCTCACGCTCGGAGCCGAGAGCATCGCGGCATTCGACGTCGAGCTCACGCAGATGTTGGCCGCGCGCTTTCCGGAGCCGATCGTCTCCGAGCACCGCGTGTTCGGAATCGTCGCGGAGAAGCCGGGCGCCGGTTGACGACGCGCGTGGCTCACCGGGGACGAGGATGGTCATCTCCTCGCCTCCATACCTGTACGCTCGCCCACGTCTTCCCGCGATCGTCCGGATGATCTCGGCGACACGAACGAGCACGGCATCGCCTACTGGGTGACCGACGGGACCGAGGCGAGGACCGCGTCGACGGCCGAAACGTGAGCTGATCGCCGCGGCGATGAGGACGACGCTCCGTGATCGTGCTCAGTCGCGCGAGCAGTAGCCGGTCCTGCAGACCATCGGGGTCGGGCAACTGGAATCGTCAAAGCAGCGCTGCGATTCGCGCATGTGGATCGTCGTGGTGGCGCGACAGGGCGTGCCGTCCGCGAGAAACATCGTGTACCGGATCCGGATGCTCTCGATCACGCCGTGGAACGTTTGGCCGTTCTCACCCCCACCCCAAACGAGCTTCACGACCGGCGGTCTCCTCAGCTTGCCGTCGGTCTGCGTGAGCGATTGGAGCTCGGCGATCCGCTTTCGCACGTCAATGCGCTCCTTCGATGTGTCGAAGACGAGATCGCCGCTGAGCCTCTTCGGCGGCGCGACGCCCTTCGGAGGCGGAGGCGGAGTCTTGATGACGATCGAGCCCGCGACGGCGAGCGCTTCGATCTTCGTCGTCGCTTCTTCCGAGACGACGAGCGCGTGCACGAGCGTCGGCTCCTTCTGCGGAGTCTGCGGAGGCTGCGGAGGCTGCGGAGGCTGCGGAGGCGTAGGCGCGGCGACGGCGATCGAGCCGAACGAAAAAAACGCAAGCGCGAGCAGTGTTCTTACGCGGAGCATGGAGGATTGGACGAAGAATGGCCGAAGATGGTGCACGGCGTAGAGATTTTGTACGTGCGCAGGAGGTGACGTCGCACCTCGAGGAAAGCGCCTTGTCGTTGTGAAGTTGTGAATCAGTCTCGCTCGATGCCGGGGAGAACCTCTCGGCGACTCTCGCCGACGGCGTGCTCACCATTCGGATTTCCGAAGCACCCGAAGGCACAGCCGCGCAAGATTCAGATCGGCTCGTTTCAGCGTTGAAACAGACCGAGCGACCCATGATGAGCTCGTGGATCGCGCGCGGTCACCATGGGTCGAAGCAGTCGTAGTTGCGTTGTCCGGCGATCTTGCCGTCTCGGAAATGGAGAAAGACGGCGAAGCGCGCGCGCATTTGCCCGCCGGCCGGGAGCGAGCCCACCGCGAGCGCGAGCGTCCCTGTCCATTCCACTTCGAGCGCGACATGATCTCCGCTCGCGACCTCATTTTTGATCTCGAAACGCTGCGCGCGGAGCACATGCTGTCCTCGGACCGCAGCCTCGAGAATGCCCGCGAGATCGCGGCGCGCCCCCGCCGGGATCAGGCGATTGGGGAGCTCCTCCTGGACGACATCGGGCGTGAAAAACTGGGCGAGCGCGTCGCCCACGGCCCCTTGCTCGAGGGCCGCGAGATACCGATGAGCAATCTCGACGTTCATGTTCATTCTTGGACTCCGTTCCACGTGTCGGGGCAGATCCGGCGATCTGATAGCTCCAGAACGCCGCGACCGCCTCGCGCATCTCTCGCTCGCCCGCGTGTCGTTCAAGGATCGACGCCAGCATGGTCCGCTTGTTCTCGAAGATCTTCCGCAGCACGAAGCGATGGGCGCCGATCGCTTCATGCCTTTCGAAGCGTAGTCAAAGCTCGATGACGTCGCATCGCGGCGTCACATCTTCGCGCGACGACAGATGTGACGTCGACTCGTCGGCGCCGTCGCGCGAAGCGCGGCGGATCGCGCGCGAGCGACGCTCGGCACACACCGTGCTCTGGACGCGCCCATGCACCGCCTCGTCAAAATCCTCTCGTTGCTCGCCATGGCAAGCCTCCCGACCGTCGTCGCGTGCGGCGACGCGCCCCCATCGGACGACGCGACGGCGTCGGAGCAACGAGCTTCGGCGTCGACTCCCGTCTTCGTCGGCGACTTCAACGGCGACGGCAAGGCCGATGGAGCGCGATGGCGCGACGCGGACAAGACATGGCTGGTGAGCCTGTCGACAGGCAGCACGTTCGTAACGCAGGCGTGGACGGGCGCGTGGGGCTCGGACGGAGAGATCCACACGGGCGACCTGAACGGCGACGGCAAGACGGACGTGTTCATGTCGCGAAACGCGGACCATGTGTGGACGGTGAACCTGTCGACGGGCACGGGCTTCAATGCGCAGATCTGGAACGGCGCGTGGGGCTCGGACGGAGAGATCCATACGGGCGACCTGAACGGCGACGGCAAGACGGACGTGTTCATGTCGCGAAACGCGGACCACGTGTGGACGGTGAACCTGTCGACGGGCGCGGGGTTCAATGCGCAGATCTGGAACGGCGCGTGGGGCTCGGACGGCCCCATCAACGTCGGCGACTTGAACGGCGACGGGAAGAGCGACGTCTTCATGTGGCGCGGCGATACGTGGACGGTGAACCTCTCGAACGGCACCGGCTTCATCGCGGCAACGTGGCCCGGCGTTCCTGGGACCGACGGCGTGCAGGTCGGCGACGTGAACGGCGATCACCTTGCGGACGCATTCATGTTCCATCCGGCTACGAACAACTGGGGAGTCGATATCTCCACCGGCACGGGTTGGCGCGCGGCGACGTGGCCCCTCCCGCCGCGCGCGCCTCGTTACAACGAGGTCGCGTTCAAGGCGACGCACAACTCGTACTGGGTAAAGCGCGACAACGTCGTCGAGGCCGCCGCCACGGGAACGGAGGAGAGGATCCTCGATCAGCTCCTCTTCGAAGGCGTGCGCTCGATCGAGATCGACATCCACAGCGCGAGCCAGCCGGGAGTGTTCGACGTCTACCACACCGACAAGACGAGCAACTCGTTCTGCGCGCCGCTCGACGAGTGCCTGAAGCAGCTCATGCTCTTTCAGAACGCGCTTCCCGATCACGATCCCGTGACGGTGGTGCTCGAGCTGAAAGAGATCGTCGGCAGCCCGTTCGACTCGAGCCACACGATTCAAGATCTCGACCTCACCCTGGATCGCTATCTCGGTACGCACCTCTATCGGCCGCGCGACCTCATGTCGACGTGCGGAAACACAGGGACGATCCGCGATTGCTTGAAGCGCGCGGGGTGGCCGACGCTCGACGCGATGCGCGGGAAGTTCGTCTTCGCGGTGATTGGCAATTGGAACGGCGGCATCAGCGGATGCAACGTCGTCGTGTCGCACAACCGTCGCGCATGGGTCGAATACGGAACCGCGGCGCCGGGCGCCGCCGCACGCGCGGCGTTCCTCATGGAGTCGCCGTGGATCGACACCGAGACGCCTTGCCAGGAAGGCATCGGCGCGCGCCTCCTCGAGAGCGCCGTGAACGATTCGGCCTTCATGCAGTTCGAAGGCGGCGCCGACGGGCTCCTCTTCCCCGATCAACAGAACGCGCGCGCGGAGAACCGCATCGTGCGCGCCGACGTCGGTCAAGACAACAAGCCGGGGATCGACGAGCAGCTCGCGGTCGTGAGCGCGGGGCTCTCGCTGATTCAGAATGATCACCCGTGGTACGCCGCGTCGGACCTTGCGCCGCTGCGGCCGGGCATTCCGATCCATCCGGAGCTCCTGTCGTCGCCGGACGCCGTCAACGAGCCGGGGCATCGAATCCTCTTCACGAAGTGGGCGGACGGCGGCGGCGCGTCGCTCTCTGCGGGGCTCGCCGGTCATCCGTCGTCCCGCTGGGAGACGACGGTCGCGACCACCCGGCCCGCGACGAACGACAACCGCCCGAATCCGAAACGGACGCGCGGCAAGGGTTGCATCTACGCGCGCACCCCCGACGGTCAATACGGAATTCGGATTTGCCGGACGACGGCCGACGGACACTGGAACGTGTCGAAGCCGCTCGGCGAAGACGTGATCCTGAGCGTCGACGTCACGAACGGCGGGCGCACGACGACCTCGACGTCGTACTCGGATGGCAACGACATGCTCGGCGCGGGCGAGGCGCTCCGCTTGGACGTCGCCCAGACGGCAGCGGGTGCGTGCGTAACCCCGTGGAACGCGGCGTACGCGACGAGTCTAGGTCCGGCGTGGCAGCGTGTGATGGCGCCGGTCTGCTTCCCGACGCCGTTGGGGGACCAGGGACTCTATGCGGAGACGGGCGATGTCGTGTTCGTCGGAACGCGACTCGCGACGAGCCGTGCCGCGACGGCGCCGTCCTCCGCGCCGGCCTTCTTCGAGCCGGCGGACGCCGAGCTCCCGAGCTGGCACTTGAAGAATCTGCGCTGGCCGCGATGAGGGGCGTGACCAATCGAGCATGATTCCTGGACGCGACGCGGGCGCAACCGAGCGTCCATCGTGGGTTGCCGAAGCACGAACGCCTACTACGATGCGGCTCATGCGCGACGACACGATGGACGCCTCGCACGGCGGCGAGCCGCGCGCGGAAGACCGTGTGGAGCCGGGGCTCGTCGCAGCGTTCAGCGCCGGGAAGGCGACGGCGATCGCGATACCCGTCGGCGAAGACGGCGTCATCGTCGGACGCGCGCCGGGTGCGGGAATGCTCCCTGACGATCGGCTGTCGCGCCGGCACGCCGAGATCGCACGAACGTCGGATGGCTGGACCGTCCGCGATCTCGCGAGTCGCAACGGCACGTTCGTCGACGGCGTCGCGGTCGTCGGCCGCAACACTCTCGGCGCGCTTCGCACGATCCGCATCGGTGACACCATCCTCGTCCCGTCCAAGGACGTGCGCGGCGCTCAGCGCGTCGACCGCGGTGACATCATCGCGGGCACGTCGCTCGGGGGGGCTCTCGCTCGAGTCGCCGACGCGGCACGCCTCGGCGATACGCTTCTCGTTCTCGGCGAGAGTGGCACCGGCAAAGAGCTCGCGGCACGCACGTTCCACGAGAGCGGCGACCGCGCGTCCGGACCGTTCATCGCCGTCAACTGCGCCGCGATTCCGCAGGGTGTCGCCGAGCGATTGCTCTTCGGAACCAAGCGTGGTGCGTACTCGGGCGCCGACGCGGACGCTCAAGGTCACGTCCAAGCAGCCAACCGCGGCGTTCTTTTCTTGGATGAGATCGGCGAGCTCGATCTCCAGGTCCAAGCGAAGCTCTTGCGCTTCCTCGAGTCGCGCGAGGCGACGCCGCTCGGCGCCGCGGTTGGACAAAAGGTCGACGTGCGCGTGTGCGTTGCGACGCATCGCGATTTGCGCACGGCGGTTGCCGAAGGGCGATTCCGGGCAGACCTCTATCATCGCCTCACGCCGCCGACCGTGACGCTCCCGCCGCTTCGGGAGCGGCTCGACGAGATCGCGTGGCACATCGTCGCCGTCATCGCGGAGGTCTCGCCCGCCGTCGCCGCGCACGTTCGGCTCGTGGAAGCATGCCTGCTTCGGCCGTGGCCCGGCAACGTGCGCGAGCTGCGGAAAGAGATTCGTCACGCCGCTGCGCGCGCTCTGCAAGACGGCTCGGATCGCGTGCGCCTCGAGCACCTCGGCGAGTCGGCGGGCCTCGCGTTCGCGATACAAGGCGACGCCGCGGCGCACGGCGACGACCGGGCGCTCCAGACGGGCAAGACGAGTGAGGCCAACAACTGCACGGGGCGCAGCTACGTCCGTTGGTCGTCGTCGTTGACGCGAGAGCAGATCGAGCGCGCGCTGACCGAGAACGGAGGCCGCATCGCGGACGCCGCGCGCAGCCTCGGGATGCAGCGGACGCAGCTCTATCGCGAGATGGCGCGCTGGTCGATCACGCCGTCGCGCAACTGACTTGCGTCGCGACGCGCCGTCGATGCGACGGGACTTCAGCGACGCATCGTCGGCGCGAGGTGCCCGATGCCGGCGATGACGCGCCCCGGATCGGCTTCTTGCATCCGCCCGAAGCCCACGCGGTTCGCGACGTTCCCCGACAGGTGCCACGTGTGCCCGACGCTCGCGTCGTAGGCGATGAACATCGCGCTATGATGAGTGTTCGATGGCGTTCCTTCGCCGAGGAAGTCTCCCGGCCGCACCAACGTGGCGAGCTGGGACGCGTCACGGTATGGCCAATAAGAGTTGTACGAGACGAACGTTCCGCGGACGTTCGTGACGTCGTAGTCGATGCCTGCCGAGTAGGGATCGAGATCGACGAACCACGGGTGAACGGTCACGTTGTAGAACTCGCTGCACCACATGTGACCGCCCGTATGGCTCATGTCGCAGTCGTAGCCGACGCAGTAGGCGTTGCCGTTGGTTTGGTGACCGAGGACGAATTCGTTCCAGTCATACAGCGCTCGCAAGACGATGAGCGGACGCGCCTGGTCGACCGTGTCGGACGTCGAGGCGAGCGTCATCGTGTAGTAGGTCGCGGAGCCGGTCGGTCCGAGATCGCGCGCGGTTTGTTCCTCCATCCATGGCTCGAACGCCTCGCCCGCGGTCGGGAACCGCGTGGAACCGCTCGCGTCGCTCGTGAAACGGAGGGTGGCTTGATAGGGGGTCGAGGGACTCAGCCCCTCGACGAGCACGCTCCCCTGAAGCTGCGCCGACGGTCCCTCGCTGAGCGCGACGGCGAGCGGCCCGACGTGAACGACGTCGCGGGAATGCGTGAGCGGCGCATAGTCGACGTAGGCCCAGAGCTGCCCGTGCGTGCGCGCGTACGCCGCGGTCGCCGCTTCGTGAATGATCGTCGCGAGCCGCATCGACGTCGGCGTGACGGCGCTCGTGTCGCGGGCGTACGTGAACGTGGCTTCGTCGACGAGCTGATTGCAATCGTCATCGACACTGTTTCCGCCGACCTCGTCCCGCCACGGATGGACCGTCTGGTCGTAGTCGTTGCAGTCCGAGCCCGAGTCGGAGAGCCCGACCGAGCCGCACGACGCGGGACAGCTCGAACCGTACGCGACGACACCGCCAGGGTACCCGTCGTGATCGCGATCCGCGTAGCAGTACATCGTGCCGATGCTCGCGTTCGAGTCGTTGCAGTCACCGCTCGACGCCGCGGTCGTCCCCGCAGGGCATGCGCCGCACGAGTACTGCGCGACGACCCCCGAGCTCAGGCCGTCGCCGTCGGCGTCGCGGTAGCACGCGCTGCCGTACGTGACGTTGGCGTTCGTGTCGTCGCAGTCGGCCCCGTTGTTCGAGTAGCCGTTCGAGCACGAGGCGAACGCAATCGTCACCTTGCGCCCCGGTGCTCCGAGGCCGTCGCGATCGCCGTCGATGTAACAAGAGGAATGAGGAGGCGGTGGGTCGCTGCCGTCGTCTCCGCCCCCTTTGATCGGCCTCAAGGCTTCATCGCTCTGAGTGACGCCCTCGCGCGTGGATGCGGAGCAATGAAGGAGGGGAATCGAAAGGAGCGTGAGGAGCGACAGCGAGAAGGTGGTGCGAGGCGATCGAAGGGGGCGCATTCCGCCGCTTCGTGCACATGGCGGGCCCGCGCGAAGGGGGCGGGCGCTCCTCGAAAAATCGCGAAGAGAGGAGGCCTGGGCGCGAGGACGCGCGGAAGATGAGACGTCGCATTCGATGTCGCATCGGACGTGACGCTCGACTCGTTCGAGCGCACGCGCGGATTCCTCGGCGGTTTCGCATAGCTCGTTGGCCCTGATCGCGGCATGCGCATTGCTCAACAAGGACCGGTCGACAGTGGCGACGTCGCGAGTTAGAAACCCCACGAACTCGCTGGAGGACTTGCTCATGAAGAACTCGATGGTGCGCAGCGCTTCGAAGATCGTGACCCTCGCGGTGCTGGCCCTCGGCGCTGCGACGGTGGCCGCGTGCGGCAGCGCGCCGAACGACGATCCGCAAGCCGAGAGCACGGGCGGTGCCGAAGGCGCTTTGCGGTGCGCGCCGGGCACGCCGTGCGGCGGGCCTCCCCCCGCGTGCGATCCGGGGACGATGTGCTGCTGGCAAGGTTCGCAGTCCATGAGCTTTACCGCGTGCGGCAAGCTCCTCTACAACGCGGGCTGTCGCGCTCCCAACGGCACAAGCAAGGCTCCAGCGGTCCAAAACGACGGCTTCCAACACTGGTGGTTCGAGGTCTACTGCCCTTATTGGGTCGGCTACGTCGCCAACGACCCCGTGTGCGTGAGCGCGGGCATCGCGTTCAACTTCGGCGGCAACTCGTGCACTGCGAGCTCGCCAGGGCCGAACCAGGTCGACGTCATGTACGATCCGAACTGCCCGAGCGGCTGCCACCTGGCCACCGACTGAGCGGCGGCGTCACGGGCAGCGCATCGCGCCCGTGAGCTTCTTCGTCGCCGCGTCGTACACGAGGCCCGACTCGACGGTGTCGAACGCGCGACCTTCGTGATCGACGTTCACACACAAGATCGCCATGTCGACAGGCGCTTCGCCGGTTTCGACGTCGAAGTCGAGCTTCCCGATCGCGCCGTCGAGATCGATGTTCTTTCCTGCGGCAAGCGTTTTGTACGCGTCGAAGATGTCCGCGGGCCCGACGTCCACCGGCTTGCCCGGCGGCATGAGCCGCGTGAGCGCGCGCGCCAGGTTGGGCCCCGTTGGCGGGCGATCGCCGAGCGCGTGTACTCCGTACGCGAGCAAGTAGAACGCGTCGTACGACGTGTTCGGCGCGACGGTGCGCGTGATCTTCTCGGCGAACGTCTCGTTGTAATGCGTGACGAATTTGGCATTCGTGTCGATGGTCGAAACGCTCGTGATACCGAAGAAGCGGCGGCGCCGCGACGGGTCCTTCCCGATGAGCGAGAAGACAGCGGGGGCGAGGTTGTGCATCGTCGCGTAGATGGGCCGCGGCGCGTGCGCGGGCCACGACGCTTCGAGTGGCGCGATGACGTTGGTGACGAGCGTGTCGTCTCCTTGAAAGAGGACGATGTGCGGCGCGAACTGCAAGAGATCGCGCCGCGCCGTCTGCCAGTCGGGCGCGGCGGCGTGCTCGAGCGGATCGTCGTAGGCGATCTCGAGGTAGGTTTCACGGTTGGCCGTCGCCGAAACACCGTTGAACACGAGCGTGCGGCGGAGCTCGGCAGACAGCGCACCGGCGCCGCCGTTCTTCGACCGTATGAGCGCAACGCGAACAGGAGCGACGGCGCCGCGGGCGGGCGCGGCGAGTACGCGCGGCTCGAGAACGTCGTGCACGAACGCCGAAAGCGGCGCGGCCGTCCCCGTCATGTTGTACGTGGTGCGCCACACGAGGCGCGGCTCGCCCGTCGGCTGCGGCAGCGCGGTGACGGCGGCGCCTGTGTTGAGCGCCGCCACGGCGACGACGCTGCGCGGGATGAAGACCGTCGCTGCGAGGTCGACGACCTCCGAACTGTTGCGGAAGCCGATGACGCCGACGGCGCCGACGTCGTCGACCAGGTGCGCGGCGGCGCGGCGCGCGTCCGCGATGTCATCGCACGCGACGACGCCGATGGGATGGATCGCGAGCGGATCGGAGTGCGCGAAGCGGCCGAGGCTGCTGGCGAAGTCACGACGCGCGAGCTCGACAGCGCGCTGGTTGGAGAGGCCGTAGACTTTTCCTTCTTCACCGCTCACGGGAAACATCGCGCCGATCCACACCGTGGCGTCGTTCTCGAGATCGGACCTCTCGGCGAGCACCGTGCAGTCCGGCGACGCGAGTGGCACGCAAACGCCGGCCGGGAGCTTGCAGCGCCATGCCTCGTCGCCGTGCGCGCGCAAGCAGTCTCGGTTCGACGAGCACTCGCTCGTCGCGAGCTGTGCGATCGCGACCGCCGAGCTCGCGCCGGCCATCGCACGCGCTCCGCCGCGCGATGCGTCTCGCCACGCCGGAGCAGCGACAAGGACCGCGCCGGCCGCGAGCGCGATGACGAGCGCGATCGACGTCTTGCGCAGCACGCCGGCCTTGGCCGCAACCTCGGACGCTCGCTTCCCATGCGTCGCGGCTTGGGACGATCCGGTGCCTTCCTCCGCGTTTCGGTCGCGTCGCTCGTCGTCGCGCACGGGCGTCTCCGCGCCGCCGCTCGCACGCGCGCGGCGTGCCCCCGCGCTCAAGATTCGCGCGATCCTCCGAGGCGCCGCGCTCATCTCAGCGCTCGCGAGCGGCGCGAGCGCCTCCGCCAACGCCAGAACGTCGCGATGCCGCGCTTCGAGATTCTTCGCGAGGCACGCATCGATCGCCAACTTCAGCTGCGGCGGCGCGCCGTCCGCGACATGAAGCGCCGCCGGCTCGCCGTGCAAGATCGCGCGCGTCAGCGCGTCGAAGTCGTCGCCGTCGAACGGCCGCTCGCTGCTGACGAGCTCGTACAGGATGACGCCGAGCGACCAAACGTCCGCGCGCGCGTCGACGTGGCGCGCACTTCGAATCTGCTCGGGCGCCATGTAGCGCGGCGATCCCATGAGCGCGTTCGTCCGCGTTTCGTTCGTGCCACCTCTCGGCTCCGCCGCGAGGCACGTGTCCGCGAGCTCGAAGGGCCGAGCTGCGCGCTGGTTTTCGGGCTCGAGGGTCGCATCGAGCGTCTCGCCATCGAGCGACGACGTCGGGAATCCGTCGAAGAGCACCTTCGACACGCCGAAATCGAGCACCTTCACGCACGGCGATCCGTCGACCCGCTTCGCCAGAAAGAGATTGGCAGGTTTCAAATCGCGATGCACGACCCCCATCGCATGCGCCTCGGCGATGCCCTCGCACGCTTGCAGCACGGCGTCGACCGCGTCTGCGATCCGCATGGGCCCGCCGCTTCGCAAGTGCGCTCCGAGGTCGCATCCTTCCAGGTACTCCATCACGATGAATGGTGCGCCGTCGTCGAGTGTGCCGACGTCGTGGATGCGCACGACGTGCTCGCCGCGCAGGCGCATCACGACGCGCGCTTCGCGAAGGAAGCGCTCGACCGCGCCGGGGCGCCGCGCCGCCTCGGGCCGCAGGAGCTTGATCGCGACGGGCTCGTGCAGGTGCACGTGCGTCGCTGCGACGACGATTCCCATTCCGCCCGACCCGACGAGCCGCTCGACGCGGTACTTGCCCGCGAGTACCGATCCGGGCGCGGGCGCCCCCTCGCGGGTCGGGGCGTTGGGAACCATTTGCAGGCCTAACTTGAACGGCGCGGAGGGCGTGCGCAAGGAGCCGTGGAACGAAACGACGCGGGCTACTCGACCAACGGGAAGTCGCTCTCCGTGACGGTCACCGCGGCGCGCAAACGTGGTCTCCGGTGTCATCCAGCGAGCAGATGAGCTTCGGCGATGCACAGCGGCCGAGGCACGTTTTCCCACATCCGTCGCCCGCGCCGCATCGCTTGCCCGTGCACGACGGCGTGCAGCCGCACGTGCCGCACTCGAGGTGCCCGCCGCAGCCGTCGGGGATCCTTCCGCAACGTCCTAGACACTGCGTTTCCGTCGGCACGCAGACGCACGTGTTGGTCTCGCAAACCGCGTTGCCGGCGCACGTCCCGCATTGAAGCGTGCCGCCGCATCCGTCGCTCGTCGCGCCGCACCGCGCGCCTTTGCTTGCGCACGTCGAGGGCGCGCATGGCGTCGCCGTGGACCAGACGTAGCCGGCGACGCCTTCGCTGACGTAGCCGTTCGCCGTGGCGGCGGCGGCCTCCGCGGCGTCGACCGTGAAGAAGTGGTCCTTGTCGTGGCGGAGGCGGTAGAGAGGCGTGGTTCCGGGGAGCTGTGACGTCGCGATGAGCCCGAGCGCATCGCGGTGCGCGGCGTCACCCCAGGCTTCGCAGTGCGGATCGGTCGTCAGGAACGTCTGATGCGTCGCCGCGTTGAAGCAACGATGAAGCTCCGTCGTCCCCGGCAGCGACGCCGCCGTCTTCAAATGGAACGCCGCCGGGTTCTCGATTTGCGCGCCGCACGTCGCGATCTGCGTCGGGTCCGTCGTGAAGAAGTGATCCCAGGCGAGGAGCGAGCGCCGCACAGCGATCGCGCACTCGCCGTCGGGCGCCTTCGAGTGGCACGAGCCGCGCAGATCGCTCGTGCCGGGCGCTGTGAGCGCGGTCACGCAGCGGTCGTTGATGTCGTAGACCTTTTGGATGCCGAGGATGTCGCCGCGGCTCAAGTTACCGTTGTTGTTCCAGCGCGGATTGCAATAGTTCATGACCGATTCGTAATCGTAGGGACCGAGGAAGGTGTCGCCGCCCGAGTTGTCCTGCTGGGTGCAATCAATAGAGTGATCCGAGCGGTTCTGTTCGTGCCCGAAGCTGAGCGCGTGCCCGAACTCGTGAGTAGCAATCGCACGAATGCAGAATTCGCGATTGGCCTCAGGCGCCGCGCAGCTCTGTGACCAGTTCGCGAACGAGAAGTTGAGCGTCATGCCGCCGTATTGGCGACCCGCCAACGTGCCTTCGGCGTTCGTGTGCGGACGCTCGTCGGACACCTTGATACGCAGCTGCGCGTCGGTGCTGAGGTACCACTGGCAGATGGTCCACTCCTCGAATTTGACGCCCGAGTACCACTGCCACGTCTTCGATATTTGATCTTGGACCCATTGCCGCTCTTTGACCCAATCCGTGTCGCCGACCTCCCAACAGACGGGCACCCGGTGGTTCTCCCAAACCCACGAGCTATTGAGATAGAGGGGCGACGATTGGCTCGTTGCGGGAACATCGACATTCGGACTCGAGCTGCAGGCGGCGACGGTCGCGGCAAACGAGAGCAACAGGCAGAATCGGGATCGCATGGATCGCTCCTAGGCATGAGGCGCGCGGGGCGCACGCCGCAGGCGCCGAGTGCAACGCACGTACCGAGAGCGAACCGCGAAAATTGCGCACGGCCGGGCGCGCGCAGGCGTCACTTCACGCGAAGAGGCGTCGCATCACGCGCCACATCGCATGCAACGCGCGCGTGCGCTGCGAGAAGCCGCGGGTTTGCTGGCGGCATTGGAGTTGCTGAGGGGCGTCGTGCGCACACGCGCCGAAAGGAATGAACCCTTCATGCGATCGTACTCACTTCGCCTCGTCTCTCTCTTCGCCACGAGCGCCGCGTCGCTCCTCGCTGCGTGCGGTGGCTCGCACGAGCACACGGACGTCACCACGAGCGCGTCGGTCACCGAGCTCGCCTGGAACTACGTCAATACGACCAACTACAAGACGGTGAAGCAGCTGGCTGTCGCGCCCGAGGCCGACGGCCGCGTCACCGTGTTCGAGCTCTTCACCGACGGGACGCTCTTCCGCGCGACCCAGAACAGTCCGAGCGGCGGTTGGATCGGCGCCCCCGTGGATATGGGCGCGCACGCGCTGCTTCAGATCGCGGCCATCCCGAACGCCGACGGGCGCATCGAGGTCCTCGCCCTCGGCGGTGATCGCGCCGTCTATCACGTGTGGGAGACGGCACCGAACGGATCCTGGGGAGCGTGGGCGTCGCTCGGCGGATCGCAGATCCAGAGCGTGACCGCCGCGCGCGACGCCGACGGCCGGCTGGAAGCGTTCGTCGTCGGCGGCGATCACGCGGTCTACCATTCGGCGCAGCAAGGCTTCGCCGGCGGTAGCTTCGGTGGCTGGGCGTACCTCGGCGGATCGCAGATTCAGAGCGTGCAGGTCGCGAACGACGCCAGCGGCGCGCTCAACCTCTTCGCCATTGGCGGCGATAGCCACGTCTACTCGATGAAGCAGCTCGGGCCGAACGCGAGCTTCGGCGTCTGGTCGCGCCCGCTCTTCGACAACACGGCCATCAGTATGATCGCGCCGATCGCGAACCTCGACGGCCGGCTCGAGCTCGTGGTGCGTCGCACCGACGGCGAGATGATGCACACGTGGCAGACGACGCCGAACGGCGCGTTCTACGGCTCCTATTGGGACTACGGCTTCTCGAACGTGAGCGAGTTTACCCTCGCGCGCGAAGCGGACGGCCGCATCGTCCTCTTCGGCGTGCAAGACCAAGGGCTCTTTACGCTCCAGCAGGTCGCGCCGAACGGATCCTGGACATCGCGCCTGGGCGCGCTCGCCTACTCCGGCGTGCACGAGGTGCACGTCGCCGCCGGCAACGGGCGCGGCGGCGCCATCCGTCTCTTCACCAGCACCGGGTACAACTCGATCGGCCAGCTCGACGAGGCGGGCCCGAACGGGCCGTGGGAGACCAACCAAGTGAACCCGCTCGCGCAGATGAGGGCGTTCAACGTGCCGAGCTCATCGTACGTGAGCCAGCCGATGCAAGTCGGATGGTCGCTGAGCACCGATGCCTACTGCAGCCCGTCGGTGAAGATCACCGCCATGTACACGCCGAGCAACCGCATCATCTACGAGCACACGTTCACGTCGCAGACGTCGGGCACCTCGACGTTCACGCCGGATGCGACCGGCGATCTGCTCGTGTACGCCGAGCCGTCGTGCACCAACGGCGCCGCCGGCACGCGCCAGATCAAGCCGTCGACGATCACGATGGGCCCGCCGCCGGTTTGCGGCGTTGGAAATCCGCCGCCGTCGCCCTACGGCTTCTGCGTCACCTTCACCAGCGGCCCCTTCCCTGGATCGTGCGGCGCGGCGCAACAGTGGGGATGCACGGAGGCGCAAGCCGAGGCGATCGTGAAGAGCGAAGAGCCGAGCGACGCGCTCGTTGTCCTCGGACCGTGTCCGGCGAACTGCAATCTGTAGCCGCCGTTCGCGCCATCACCCGCAAGCCGCCGTTCTCCGACGCGAAAAAGATACTCGAATCCCATCAGCGCGACGTCATACGTACCCCGACGACGCGTCCACCTTGAACGTCCACGCCGACGACCGAGTCACGCCAGCACGCCAGCTCCTCGGCGCGCTCCATCGCCGGGTCGGCCGCGACCGCGCGCTCGGCGCGATCACGCGGCACGTAGCGCACGAGCAGCACTTCGCCTTCGCCCTCGATCGAGAACGTGCGCGCGGCGTTCCACGCCTTCGGCCACATGTCATTCTCGGGCCAGACGGCGGCGCCGTGTTGCGTCGTGCAGTCCGGACCCGGACGATGCGCAACGCAGCGACCCGCGATGAAGAGTGCGTTCTCGCCGGCGCTCGACGCGGCTCGTGAGCATCGTGATCTCGACGCACGGTGGCTGCCTAAGGGACCGGCGTGGACGCGATGACGAAGCGAGGGCGAAAACCGGAAGCCAGCGAAGCGCCGGCTCACCGTGGCGCCGTCGAAGATGAGGAGGAGCGCGTTCGAAAGCTCGAGGCCGAGCATGCCGAGGCGAAGGCTCGCTTGGCGAATCTGCGCGCGCGCATCACGGCGTTCGACGGTCACGTGATACCGCTGCGACCGCGGACCAGGTGGCGAACCCGGCCTCTCGACCTCATCTCGTCGTCAGAGAAGCTCCGCGAGCATGGCTGCCGCCCGTGCGGCTCCTCCCGCCTCGACCGCCTTGCCGCCAGGAGAACGTCCGATCTCCTCGACCATCGCAGCCGCGATCTCGGCAGGGCCGGCGCGATCGAAGTCCATGCAGCGCCCCGCGCCGAGTCGCTCCAACCGATGGCGCACGTGGAAGCTCTGCTCGAAGTGATGGCGGAGCGGAAAGTAGATGAACGGGCGCCGGTTCGCGGTCAGCTCCATCGTCGTCGTGAGTCCGCCCTGCACCACCGCGAGATCGCACGCCGCGAGGTGGCGATAGAGCTGATCGACATACGGCCGCAGCTCGAGCCCAGGCATCGGCTTCGCCAGGAGAGACGCCGGATCGATACGCGGGCCCGCGACCACCACCATCCGCAAAGAAGGAATCTGCCGCTTCGCCTCGGGGAACGCGGCGATGACGCGCTCGAGGAGCGAACGCCCGACGCCCGTGCCGCCCACCGTGACGATGCAGACCTTCTCGTCGGGCCGATAGCCGAGCTCCGCGCGGAGCGCCGTGCGATCGGCGAGCGTCGCGGGATCGAAGCCGGTCACGTAGCCGGCGAACGAGTAGTGCTCCTCCGTCCACGCGCGGATCTCCGGGAGACCCGGACCGAAGCGATCGGAGACGATGTCCTCCGGATCGCCGACGAAGATCGCGCGGTCTCGCACTCGACGATGCCGCGCGATCTGCGCGATCATCTCGGTGTTGTAGTCGGTCGTCAGAGCCTTCTCGCGATCGCCGCCATCGGGCATCGGCAGCCACCCCACGAAGTCGGTGAGCCATGCGTACGGCGCGCGCTTCTCTCCGGGATTCTCGTGGAGATAGTAGTCGATTTCCCACGCCTCGTCGCCGATCCACAAATCGTATCGCTCGTCCTGAACGACGTCGTGGAACACCATGAAGTTGGCGATCATGATCTCGTCCATGCGTCGCCACGCCTGAAAACAGTGGAGATCGTGCTCCGAGGCCTCGCTCTCCATGTGCGCCGAGTCACTCGCGAGCAGCTGGCTCGCGGGATGAATGCGCTCTCCACGCGCCGCGAGCACGTTCGTCACTGGGCTCTGCGCGAGCCAATCGATCTCGAGACCAGGATGGAGCTTGCGGAGCTCGTCCGCGATCGCGACGTCGCGCTGCGCATGGCCCAGTCCGATCGGCGAGCAGACCAGGAGCGCGCGCTTCTTCCGCGAGCTCCCGCGC
>JBBQXV010000154.1:0-21861 GCA_038209335.1 Polyangiales bacterium
AGGATCGCGCGCTCGACTTCACGTCGCCCGCGGTCGGGCGCGCGGTCAATCGCCTCCTCGAGCACGGCACCGATTTGCGCGAGCACGATCTCCGCGCCGTCGACACCTTCGCGCTCCCCGAGATCCTGACCGCGATCGTCGACACGCAAGATCGCGTCGCGCTCGCCCGTCTCACACGCCTGGCGGCGCACGCGACCGGACGCGGCAACGTCATTCCTGCCGACGCCGGCGCGACCGTCGTTCGCCGCGCGCGCGCCGATTGGCGCGAGTACTGGTACGTCCACCGCACCGACTTCGTCACCATCGAGGGCGCCGAGCGAATCACTGCGACCATCGGCGAGACGCGCTACGGAAAATGGCTCATGCGCGCGGCCAGCGGACACTTCGGGCTGAGCGCGCGCGATGGGGAGCCGATCGCCGACCGCCTCCGCGAGCGCGCGCCGATCACGCTCTTGATCACCGCCATCGCGATGCTCTTGAGCTACGCGCTCGCCGTCCCCATCGGCGCATTGACGGCGTGGCGAAAGGGAAAGCCCGTCGACCTCGCGTTCGCCGCCGTGCTCTTCGGGATGTACTCGCTCCCGACGTTCTGGGCCGCAGAGCTCCTTCGACGCATCTTCTCCGCCGGCCTCGCGAGCGACGCGAACACGGGCTTCGATCGGCTCATCCTCCCGATCGTCGCGCTCACGCTCGGATCGCTGGCGTCGCTGGCGCGCTACCAGCGCACGGCGATGCTCGACGTCGTGCGGCAGGACTACATTCGAACGGCGCGCGCGAAGGGGGTCCCGACGATTCGTTGGGTGGTCGTGCACGCGCTCCGCAACGCGCTCCTCCCGACGGCGACGCTGGCGGGCTTGCAGCTCCCCGCGCTGCTCGGCGGCGCGTTCGTCGTCGAGGAGGTCTTCGCGGTGCCGGGACTCGGCTACGAGACGCTCCGCGCGATCGAGTCGCACGACGTCGCGTGGCTCATGGCCACGATCGTCCTCGCGGCCCTCGTGACGACGCTCGGCCTCATCGCGAGCGACGTCGCGTACGGCGTCCTCGATCCGCGCATCCGCGAGGCGCTGACGCGCAAGCACGAGGCGCGCACATGAGCGACGATCGGCGCTTTCCTCCCGAGCCCAGCCTCACGGTCGATCTGTCGCGCCGAAAGCGGCGGGCCGAGGCGCTCGCGACGGGCGCGACGGAGCGCATCGAGCCGTACGCGAGCGCGCTCCGCATCGCCTTGGGGCAGCTCGAGAGAAGCCGGCTCGCGCGGATCGGCGCGCTCGTCCTCGCGTGCCTCGTCATCGCGGCCGTGTTTGCCGATCTGTTCGCGAGCGAGCTTCCGATCGCGTGCAGACTACATGGACACCTCTACGTGCTCCCCAACGTCGTCGCGACGCCGGATCTCGCCGGCTACGATTCCGCGCGCGTCGCCGACGAATCGGGACCGGGCGATTGGCTCGTCCCGCCGCTCGTGCGGTTCGGGCCGACGCAGACATCGAGCCGCGGTCACGTCGACGTGCTCGTCCCGCCGGGAGCGCAGGGCCATCCTCTCGGAACCGATGCGCACGGTCGCGACGTCTTCGCGCGGCTCGTGCACGGCACGCGCACCATGCTGGGCGTCGGAGCGATCGCGGTCATCGCGTTCGCAGGCATCGGCATCTTCCTCGGCGCGCTCGCCGGATTCTACGGCGGAGCGCTCGACGCCGTCGTCGCGCGCGTCATCGAGACGCTCACGTCATTTCCCACGCTCATCCTCGTCCTCGTCGTTCAATCGGTCGTTCAGCATCCCACGACGTTGACGCTACTCTTCGCGATTGGTCTCACGCGTTGGACCGAAGTCGCGCGGCTGGTTCGCGCGGAAGTGCTCCTCGTGTCGGCGCAGGACTACGTCACCGCGGCGCGTGCGCTCGGAGCGTCACCGGTGCGCGTGCTCAGGCGTCACGTCCTGCCGAACGCCGTCGCGCCCGCGCTCGTCGCGGCGACCTTCGGCGTCGCGGCGGTGATCTTGATCGAGGCCGCGGTCGATTTCCTCCGCGTCGGCGTTCCGGACTCGGTGGCGTCGTGGGGCGAGACGCTGAGCGAAGCGCGCGATCACGCCGGCGCGTGGTGGCTACTTGCGTTTCCGGGCGCGCTCGTCTTCGTCACGGTCGCCGCGCTCAACCTCGTCGGCGAGGCCCTCCGCGACGCGCTCGATCCGCGTCTTCGCGACGGCGTCATCGAGTCGACTCACGCGTGAGCTCAGTCGTCGTAGTGCCACCGATACGTGAGGGTGGCCTTGTCGCCGAACCCGTGCCGTATCCGACGAAAGACGGAATCGGCCGTGTCTTTCTCGAGAAAACAGTAGCCGCGATCGAGCCACCGTTCGCCACCGAGCGCGGAGTCGAGCGCGAGTGCCACGCTGTCGCTATCGATGAGGTCGTCGCACACCGCTCGAACGCGCGCGACGCCTTCTTTGGTGAGCTCGACGATCCGTTGGCGCTTCTCGGATTCCTCGCGACGGCGCTTGATGAAGCCCAGTGTCTCGAGTGAACGGAGCATGCGGCAAACGGTGGCGCCGCTGACTCCGAGAACGTCGCGCAGCTCGCTCTGACGCAAGCGGAAGAACGTCTGATCGGCCGCGGGGAGCAGCGCATACATCAAGTCGAATCGAGCTGGCGTGAGCCCGAGCTCTGCGAGGGCCGGGCGTGCGACGCGGAGCGTGGCGTAAAAGGCGCGTTTCGCGCCGAAGAAGTGGGCGTTCATGGGCCGGCCAGGGAGCACGCGGTGTGCCGAGCCCGGGGTCCCCCCCAAGCGCCTCGCGGGAAAGCCCGAAATCATTAGCTAGCTAACGGTTTCGACCCCTCGGGGGGGGCCCGAGCGAGGGGGCCCCGCCCTGTCCGCGACACCGTCGCGCCTGTCCGCGGACAGCCGGGCCGTTGGCGGGGCTCGCATTGATGCTCCCGCGTATCCCCGCGGATCGACGCTGGCCTCCCCTGCCGTCGTGCTAGATCGCCCTCATGTCGATGTTGGGCGGTTTCGGAAAGGGTCCAAGCGGCGCGGCCGCGAAGCCGGGAAAGAGCGGCGTGCCGTTCGTCACCGAGCGCGAGTTCGAGGCCGAAGTCATTCGCAGCGAGCTCCCCGTGATGATCGAGTTCACGGCGGACTGGTGCGCGCCGTGCAAACAGATCGCGCCCGAGGTCGAGGCGTTTGCGCGCGAGGTCGCTGGGAAAATCAAAGTCGTGAAGGTCGACATCGACCGCGCGCCCGTCCTCGCGCAGCAGCTTCGCATTCAGTCCGTGCCGACGTTCATGGTCTTCGCGGAGCAGCGCGTCGCCGACGTGGTCGTCGGCGCGATCCGCAAGAAGAAGATGCTCGAGATGGTCGAGCCGTACATGCCGCGCGCGGCGGGCGCGCTCAAGGCGCCCGAGCTCGTTCAATTACTCAAGACGGGTCAAGTGGTTCCGGTCGACACGCGCGATGCCGCGGCGTACCAGCGCGCGCATCTGCCGGGCGCGAAGAGCATGCCGTTCGACGAGATCGAAACGCGCCTCGCCGAGCTGCACATGATGCCGGGACAGCCGGTCGTCTACTGCCGCTCCGGCGACAAGACGCGCGATCTCGCTGAGCGACTCGCCGAGCAAGGCGTGCCCGTCGCGTTCCTCGAGGGCGGGATCCTCGCGTGGGAGACCGAAGGGCTGCCGATCGAGCGCGGCTGACGTCCGCTCGGAGCCCGCGACGCGTCAGCGGCGCGCGCGGCGGCGCTTCGGCGCCACTTCGTCATTGAAGAACATCTCTGCGGTGTCGTCGCCCGCGCCAATCGCGGACACGATCGCCTCGAGGCCTTCGCGCAGCGACGCGAGCTCCGGAGCTCCCATTCGCTGCAGCCCCGCGAGCAGGCGCGTCTGCGTCGGTTCGGGCGTGCGCCGAACGAGGCGGCGACCCGCGGCCGTGAGCGACAGCTCGATGCGGCGCGCGTCGAGCTCGGACGCCGCGCGCTCGACGAGGCCGCCTTCGACGAGCCGGCTCACGACGACCGAGACCGAGCTCTGATCGGTGCATGTCCGCGCGGCGAGCGCGCTCAGGGACGCGGCTTTTTTCTCGGAGAGTGCCTGGAGCACGAAGAGCTGCGCTCCGCTGACTCCGGCCGTACGCTCGGCGTCGCGCGCGGTCAGGCGCAACCCGCGAACGATCCGGCGGAGCGCATCCATGACGACGCGAACGCTTTGCGCGCGAGTCAACGCCGCGCCAGAACGAGGGGATCGATTCATGGGCTCCCATAGGATAGAGACGTTCGCACGATGCGCCAATCATTCGCCGTTGCGTGCCTTGCCCTCGTGTTCGCTCTCGCTCTCGGCGGATGTCCGAGGCGGTCGGCGAGCAGCGCGAGCGCCGAAGAACGCGCGCGCGAGGTCTTCGAGTCGACGTGCTCGACGTGCCACGGCAGCACGGGACGCGGCGACGGCCCCGCGGCGCGCGCGCTCGCCGTCCGCCCGCGCGACTACACCGACGCCGCGTGGCAACGCAGCATCACCGACGAGCAGATCCGCGCGATCATCGTCAAAGGCGGCGCGGCGGTCGGAAAGAGCTCGCTGATGCCCGCGAACCCGACGCTGGCGGACGATCCGCAGCTTCTCGCCGCGCTCGTCGCGATGGTTCGCGCGTTCGCCGCGCCGCGATGATCGCCGTTGGCTCCGCTACTCGGCATGACGGCGACGCTGCTTTCGGAGCATGAGCAGAACGTCGGTCACCTTCTGCTGGTGCGGGCTTTCGCCGAGGACGGGCTTCACTTCGGCGCGAATCGCCGCGGACGTCGTGCCCGCTCGCGCGACGATGAAGGGGATCTCGGAGTCTTTGCGCGAGGGGCTCCCGTGCCACGAGTGGTACGGCGTCGCGAAATAGAAGCGCCGATCCGGCGTCTCGGTGTCGCCGTTGTGCGCGAGCAAGAGCACGTCACCCGCGCGCTCCCCGTGCGGCCCGGCCGCGAGATCGTGGAGGCGCGCCGCGAGCGCGATGTACGTCGGGTGCGGATGCTGTTCGAGGTACGCCTCCACGGGAACGGTTTTGCCGCCGCCGACGTAGACCTCGAACGGAAGATCGTCGGCGAAGTACGGGCGCGGGCGACGCGTGAGGATCATGTCGAGCGTCCCCTTCATCTCCGGCACCAGCGAGCCCGTCGCGTCGTTCTCGTGGAACGCTTCCGCGACGGCCAAGACGTCCTCGTCGTAGCGAGGCGGCTTCGTCCAGTCGCACGGCTCCTTCGCCTTCGCGCACCCCGATCGATCGGCGAGGTACACGTAGGCCATCGCGCCTTGGTACGCGAGCACGGCTTGGAAATCGTCCGACGGCGCGACGTCGAGCTTGAACGGACGCACGCGAAATCCTGCCTTCGCGAGGATCGTCGGTGGCGCGTGATTCCCTTTCGCCGAAAGCGCGTGCGCGTCGTCGTGGCTCACCTCGGTGTGGCCGTGATCGGACGTGACGACGACGTAGCGATCGTCTAGCGCGCCGCGCGCGCGCAGCTTTTCGCCCAGGCGCGCGATCTGGGGATCGATGACCTCGCGGAGATACGCGCGACGCGCGACGTCCGGCCCTTCGTTCGCGACATGCGCGTAGAGATCCGTCCCGGAGAAATAGACCGTCAGCACGTCGGGGAGCGTCTCCGCGTCGAGCGCGTCGACGACGACGTCGACGACCTCCTTGTCGAGGCGTTCGTAGACGGCGCGCGATTGCTTCTGCGCCGCGAGCTTGGTCATCGTCGCTTCGACATACCCCTCGAACGCGTTGACGACGACCTTCGGCTTCGTCAGAAGGACGCGATCGGCGCCAAGATAGAAGTGCTGCATAGCGACCCACACGAGCACGCTCGGATCGTCGATGCGCATGCGGTCGTAGACGCTCGGCGCGAGGCTCAGCTTGTTGAGGTATTCGTCGGTGTAGATCGCGAGGACGGGCGCCGAATCGGAGAACGTCCCCGGCGCAGGCGCGGCGAAGCGTCGCGCTTCGCGGATGAAGAACTCATTGCCGGTGACGCCGTGGAACGCGGGGGGCACGCCGGTGAACGTCGTCACCCACGCCGCCATCGTCGACGACGGCAACGTCGAGAGCATGGCGTCGTCGAAGTACGCGTGCGCGAGCTTTCCGTCCGCACCGCCGAGGAGCGACGCGAGCGCCGGCATCTCGCCGCTGCGGACAAGGTCGTACAGGATCGCGCGATCGACGCCGTCCATCGCCAAGACCAGTATCGGCGGGTGGCTCGGCGAGCTCGGCGCGGCCCCTTCGGCGCGCTTGCGGAGCTCGCGCGAGTCGCCTCCGAAGACGAGCTTCGCGGCCTTGACCGCGCAGCCGGTCGTCGCGATCGTCACGGCCAAGAGAGCAATCGCGACCGGTCGTATGTTCATCCGCGGAGGGCAAAGCACGTGACGGGCCGCACGGACACGGCTGAAAACAAGGCCAATCGCACGCGAACGACGAGCCAAATCGCTACGCTCGTGACCACGCGCCACAGCGGATCGCGGCTCGACGCGCTCACCACGCGCCGCTGACGTTGAACGGACTTTGCATCGCGGCCGGCGCCAAGGGCTGGCCCGAGGCGCCCGCGGCCACGTCCGACGACGACTTCGCAGAGTGAAACAAGAGCGGGACCCCCACGCCGACGAGCGATCCGACGACCATCCCGGTGAGCACGTCGGAGAGATAGTGCTTGTCGGCGGCGATCCGTAGGTACGCAACCGACGTGGCGCCCGCGAGACCGATCGCCCACACCATCGGCGCGAGACGATAGCCGCGAAGCGTCGCCGTCATGCCGCTCGACGTCGCCATCGCGAACGCCAGGTTCGTGTGCCCCGAGAAGAACGAGAGGTTGTCGTCCGACGGCGAATCGGTGAGCGCGCGGAGCGCGTTCGGGGCGCGCGGCAGGTAGTGGACGAACGGTCGCTCGCGCGCGAACGCGAATTTGACGAGCTGGTTCAGATCGGCCGCGAGGATCGTCGCCTCGACGATCACCAGCGCGTCGACGGGATAGCCGTGCATCGCGTTGTCGTGGCTCGCCGCGATCGCCGTCGTCCCCAAGCCGGCGATCGGCAAGAGAACGAACCCGATGATCGAGCTCGCGAGATCGGCCGACCTCGTCTGTTTCCAGACGAGCTGACGCCGCACCCAGCCGTCGTAAGGATTCAACGCGTCGGAGCCGTCCGCCGCGCGGTAACACCATCGGCATTTGTCCGGGACGAGCTGCGCCTTCAGGAACTCCGACGCCACGACCCACAGAGTTCCCGTCGACGTGACCGCGAGATCGATCCGCGTGTCGTAGCGAAGCGTACGAACGTTCGATCGAGGCGTGTCGTCGGCGCGCGCGGTCCCGCTCGCGAGGAGATTGCTCACGAAGAGCGCGATCGCGAGGGTCGATGTCGAGGCGCGCACGAGCGTGAAGTATAAGCAGGGATCGCGAATGAAAACCTCGCTCGTGCTCATCGTTGCGATCGTGGGCGCCATTTGGGGCCTCGAAGGCACCGTCCACGCCCAAGCAGCGGGCTTCGCGTCCAATCGCTTCGAGCCGTCCGAGCGCGGGAGCGAATGGTTCGTGAACGAGTCGCTCGACTTCCGCGGGGCGTTTCGGCCGGCCGCAGGAGCCGTGTTCGATTGGGCATACAAGCCGCTCCTTCTTTTTCCGCGCGACAACCTCCAGGGCGAGCGGCGCGCGCAAGTCATCACCGACCAAATCTTCATCCACACAGGCGCGTCGGTCGTGCTTGCGGACCGATTCCTCTTGGGCGTGAACGTCCCCGTCGCGATCTACCAGCACGGCGACGAGCTCGAGGGGATCTCGATCGCGGCCCGATCCCCGAGCAAGCCGGCGCTCGGCGACGCGCGGCTCACCGCCGACACCCAGATCTTCGGCGCGTACGGCACGATCCTCCGCGGCGCGGTCGGCGCACAGCTCTTCCTGCCGACGGGGAGCCGCGCGCAATTCACGGGCGACGGCACGGTGCGCGTCGCGCCGCGTTTCCTCTTCGCGGGCGACGTCGGCGCTCTCATCTACGCGGCGAAGATCGGCGTCATGTTTCGCCCGTTCAGCGGCGTCTTCGAAGAGAGGCCGCTCGGGAGCGAGCTCCTCTTCAGCGCCGCGGTCGGGTTGAAGGCGAACGATCGCTTCGTCTTCGGACCGGAGCTCTACGGGAGCACCGCGCTCAGCGGCGATCCCCCCTTTCGCACGCGCAACACGCCGCTCGAGCTCCTCTTCGGCGCACACCTGACGATCGGCGACGATTTTCAGGTGAGCAGCGGGATCGGGCCTGGGCTCACGCGCGGCGACGGCAGCCCTTCGATGCGCGTCGTCTTCTCCGTCGAGCTCACGCCGGACGTATGTGTCGACAAGGACGGCGACGGCATCTGCGTTGCGGAAGATGCCTGCCCCAACGTCGACGGCGTCCACACCACGGATCCGAAAACGAACGGGTGCCCGCCGCCCGTCGCCCCCGCGACGCCGACGCCGCCGCCCGAGAAGGCGCACGACTGACCGGTCGGCGCGGTTTGTCACTTGACGCCCCCCGGTTTGCTAGCAAGAAACTCATGTTGTCGATGCGCAAGCGGGGGATAGGCGTGGGAAAACAGATCGAACGTCCGAAGGTCGACCTCGAGCACTTTCGCGCGCTCCTGCAGACCTACATGCTCAAGAAGGGCCTCCGCTCGACCGATCAGCGTCGGGTGATCGTCGAGACGTTCTTCCAGGCGGACAACCACGTGAGCATCGAGGATCTTCTCGCGCTCGTCCGCGCCCACGACGCGCGCGTCGGGTACGCGACGGTGTACCGCACGCTCAAGCTCCTCACGGAATGTGGGGTCGCCTTCGAGCGCCGCTTCGGCGATGGGCTCACGCGGTACGAGCTCGCCGACGACACGACCCATCACGATCACCTCATCTGCATCGAGTGCGGCGACATCACCGAGTTCGAAGAGCCGCGCATCGAAGCGTTGCAAGAGAGCATCGCGAAGCGGCATGGCTTCGAGCTCCGCTCGCACAAACACGAGATGTACGGCATCTGCCCCAAGTGCCTCTCCAAGGTGGCCGGGCCGCAGAAAAACTGAATGACAAACCCCGTCGTCGCCGGCCCCGACTTCACCGGTGCGCTGCTCGGCGGTCGTTACCGCCTGATCCGAGCCATCGGGCGAGGCGGGATGGGCTCGGTCTACGAGGGGGTGCAGCAGGATCTCGGGCGGCGCGTCGCGATCAAAGTTCTCCATCCGCACCTCGCACTCGGTCAGGAGAACGTCGAGCGATTCAAACGCGAGGCGCAGGCGACCGCGGCGCTCGGACATCCGAACATCGTGCAGGTCACCGACTGCCAGTGGGAGCCGGGCGGACCGCTCTTTCTCGTGATGGAGCTTCTCACCGGCGCGTCGCTCGGTCAGGTGATCAGCGCGCACGGACGTCTGCAATCGCGTCGCGTCGCGTTCATCGCGTCGCAGCTCCTCGACGCGCTCGCGGTCGCGCACCGCGCCGGGATCGTCCACCGCGACATCAAGCCAGACAACGTGTTTCTCACGTCGATGGCGCAGGTGCACGACGTCGTGAAGGTCCTCGATTTCGGCGTCGCCAAGCTCGTCGGCGAAGGGCCCGACGCGCAGCTCACGTCGACGGGCGTCGCCGTCGGGACGCCGTTCTACATGGCGCCGGAGCAGGCGCGCGGACAGCAGGTCGACGCGCGGACCGACATCTACGCGGTCGGCGTATGCATGTATCATGCACTCAGTGGCCGCGTGCCGTTCAACGCGCCCAGCTTCAACGCGCTGATGTTCGCGATCGCCGAGCAGACGCCCGCGCCGCTCGCGTCGCTCGCGCCGGACGTCGATCCGGGGCTCGTCGCGGTGGTCGAGCGCGCGATGGCCAAGGATCGCGCGTGGCGCTTCGCGAACGCGGCCGAGATGTCGGGAGCGCTCGCGCCGTGGTCGATGCCGACGACGACGGTCTCCGTGGTGCCGATCGCGGCGTATCCGCCCGATGCGACCGCGGCGACCGTCGCGGCGTACACGCCTGCCCACGTGTCCGCGGGGCCGCCCATGGGGGCGTCGCGTGGATCGTCGTCGCGCAGCGGAGTGTGGGTCGTCGCCGGCTGCGCCGCGCTCATCTTCGTCGTCATCGGCATCGCGCTTGCGAACATCATCGTCACGCAGCACAAATCGACGCCACAAGGCGCGCGCGTCGACGCGGCTGCTAGCGCGCCGCCGTCGTCGGGACCGAACGCGGACGCCGCCGCAGCGACCGTCGGGGGAGCGACCGCGACGGATCCGCTCGTCGACGGCGGCAAGCTCGCGCTTCGCTGGGACGGTGGTCGCGCGCTCGTCGTGACGGACGCGGGCACGCTCGTGCTCGCCGATGCCGACGCGCCGCACCCCGTCGCGCCGATCGCCGCGCGCCAGATCCACGCGACCTTCTTCTCGTCGAACAACTGCTGCGAGCTCTCCACGTTGCGCGGCGCCGTCAGCGCGCAGTCGGGCTCCTACACGGCGTGCGTGAACAGCGGACAGCCGAAGGACAAATTCCCGATGTACGATCTCCACGTGACGGCAGCAGGCGGCGTCACCGGCGTCGTGGTCCTAGGCGGCATCACCGCCGGCGACGGACCGTTTCACGCCTGCATGCAGGGCGCGCTGCGCCGCGTGTTCATCGGAGCGACGCTGCCGAAGTGCGAGGGCAACGTCGTTCGCGTCGGCTTCAACGCGGAGTGAGCGTCGCGTCGGCGCGCATCGTCCGCGCGTCGGTTACGATCCAATCGAGCGCGACGTCGCCATCGGTGATCGCCACCTCCGCGACGAGCTGGAAATCGAAGGCGACCCCGAGCGTCGTCGCGGGCGGCGCGAAGCGACAAAGCGCGCGATCGTAGAAGCCCGCGCCGTACCCGATGCGATGCCCGCCCGGATCGATCGCGAGCGCCGGCACGACGATCGCCGAGAGCTCATTCGGCCTGACCTCGGGCGCGTCGGGCGGCGGCTCGCGAAAGCCGAGACCGCGCTCGTCGAGCTGCGACGCGTCGGCCCACCGAAACGTCATCTCGCGGGTCTCGGGATCGATCGCCGGATACGCGACGCGAAGCTTGCGCGCGCGAAGCGACGCATCGAGCGCGCGCACGTCGACCTCGTGGCGATCGACGATCGGCCAGAAGAGCGCGACCGCCTTGGCCGCGATGATCTCCGGCATCGCTTCGAGCGCGACGACGATCCGCGAGGAGCGTTCGGCGCACGACGTCGCGGGCATCGCTTGGCGCAGACCACGCATCCGCTTTCGGAGCTCGGCCTTCACGCGTCGTCGAAGCTGATCCTCTCGCGGATCGGGCGGCGTCGTCATGCGCGGGCCACGCGCGTACGCGCCGGCGCGTCGAGGCGCTCCTCGTAGATGCCCTTGCGCCCCCAGCTGGTCACGAGGAGCTCGCGCGCGTTGCCGCGCTTCGCGCCGTCGGAGTTGATCGATCGCGGCGCGTAGACGATGTGGACGGCGAACTGCTTGTAGAGCGCACGCATCTCCTTAGTGTCGGCGTTCGAGAGCATCGCGCACGCACCGCGCTCGTCGAGCGCGCGGAACTCTTCGAGCAGTCGCTCTTGATCGTCCGCGTTGAAGCCGTCGCGCGCGTACGCCGTGAACGACGCCGTCTTCGAGACCGGCGCGTACGGAGGATCGAAGTAGACGAAGTCTCCGCGACCGAGCTTTCGCGTCGCCAGCGAGAAATCGCCGTGCAGCACCTCGGTCTTCGCGAGGGCCGAGCTCGCGGCGCGGAGCCCGTCCTCGTCGAGGATGCGCGGGTTCTTGTAGCGGCCGAACGGTACGTTGAAGCGCCCCGACGCGTTTACGCGCCACAGACCGTTGAAGCAGGTGTGGTTCAAGAAGATGAGACGCGCGGCGCGATCGACGTCGGTCATCGGGATCGGGTCTCGATCGCGTGTCGCGTAGAAGAGCTCCTTGTCGTAGCGGTACGCGCGCAACGCTTCGATGACGCCGCCGACGTTGTCGCGAACGGCGCGGTAGCACGCCACGAGCTCTTGGTTCTGGTCGGAGAGGACCGCGCGCTTGACGCTGCGCCGACGTTCCGCGACCGAAGCGGAGAGCGCGAAGAAGAGAGCGGCGCCGCCCGCGAACGGCTCGGCGTACGTACGAATCTCGCCGGGGATCCGCTTGAGCAGCTCGGGGAGGAGGCGCGATTTGCCCCCCGCCCACTTCACGATCGGTTTCACTGCGCCTCGGTTAGACGACTGGGCCCGCGCACGCAAGCTTGCTGGGCGAACGTTTCCAGCCTGAGCGGTTTCGACGCGCGGCCTTGCGTTCTCTCCTTCCCTCGGCCAAATCCCTGCGCCATAACTTACAATCAATACTGATTGTTTGTTTGTCGGTGCCTGGGGGTGGAACATGAAGCGCCAGATTCTCTCCGTTCTCTTCGGTGCGGCGCTCGTCGCACCGGCCGCGTGCAGTGAAGGCGATCTCGCCGGGACACCGCTCGACGGAGTGGGCTTCGACGCGGGCTCGTCGGGTGACGACGCGAGCACGACCGGCGACGCGACGTGCACGCCGGAGCCCGAGACACCGATCGATCCTGCGACGCTCCCGAGCTGCTGCATGGACGGCGCCGCGCACTGCGTTCCCCAAGCGCACGTGCCGGGCGTCGTGCAGCCGTACCTCGCGTCGTGCACCGGCGGCTATTGCGTCCCCGATCCTTACATCCGCACCGGCAAAGTCGAGAAGCCCGTGCACTGCCAATCGCTCGGCATGGCCGACGGCGTCTGCTTGAGCGTCTGCATTCCGCAAGTCGCGACATACAAGACGCTCTTGCCGCAATCGACGTGCGCGCCCGACGAACGATGCGCGCCGTGCATCTCGCCGCTCGACAAGAAGACGACGGGCGCGTGCGACATCGGATCGGGCGGCGGTGGCGTGTGCAAACCGGGCGAAGGGGGCGCGCCTCCGTCGGACGGCGGATCGCCCGCGATGGATTGTCCGCACACCGGCGCGCCGATCATCGATCCGGTCGCGGCGATGCTCCCCGCTTGCTACGCGGCGGGCGGCGCGCACTGCCTCGACAAGGCGCTCGTTCCGGCGGCGATGGCGTCGCGCCTCGCGATGTGCGCGACGGGGTTGTGCGTGCCCGATGACTTCATCAAGGCGGGCGGCAACTTCATTCCGAAGACGTGCGCGTCGGTCGGCGGCGACGAAGGGCGATGCCTGCACATGGCGCTCCCCGAGGTCGCCGCGCAAGCGAGCATGCTCAAGCAGTCGTCGTGCGCGACGTACGAGAAGTGCGTTCCGTGCTTCGACCCGCGAACGTCGATGTCGACCGGCGCGTGCGGCCTCTCGTGCGATCCGGGATCGAAGAGCGGACCGCCGACGTGTCCGCACGTGGGACCGCCGTACATCGATCCGGCGACGTACCCCGCGTGCGGCTCGCACGGCGGCGCGCACTGCATGGACACGGCGAGCGTCCCGTCGAACCTGCAGTCGCAGCTCGCGCATTGCACCGGTGGATTCTGCGTGCCCGACGTCTTCATCGGCGCCGCGGGTCGCTTCGTCCCTCCGACGTGCAACTCGATCGGCGGAGGCGAAGGTCGCTGCCTCCATGAGACGATCCCGCAAGTCGCGTCGCAATCGAACCTCCCGCGCTCGACATGTGCCGCGTACGAAAAATGTGTACCTTGCACGAATCCGATCGACGGCACCGACACGGGGTCGTGCCACCTGTCGTGCGATCCGGGCCTCGCCCGCCCGAAGTTCGTCTTCCCGGGCTGCTGCAATCTCGGCGGCGCGACGCGCGGCAAATGCGTCCCCGCGAGCATGGTGCCGTCGAGCGAAGCATCGCAACTCGGAACCGACACGTGCAACAGCGGCAACCTCTGCGCGCCGACGGAGAACCTGCTTCCGACGTTCCATCCGCAGACGTGCACGGCGTTCGCGCTCGTCTACTTCGGCAACTACAGTGGCGTTTGCCTCAGCGATTGCCTCCAGTTCAGCGGCATCCAGGGGCTCGTCATCAAGCAAGGCGACTGCGACGGCATTCATCAATGCGTGCCCTGCTACACGCCCGGTGGCCAACCGAGCGGCGCTCCGGGCTGCAACTGATCTACGGACACGCCACCGGCGCGAGCGACGTGATCCACTGACGGATCAAATCGACGCCCGCGGTGTCGGCGACGCGCGAGCTCTCCGGCATTCGGTACGCCGAGCCGACGACCTGCATGCGGTACGCGATGAGCGATTTATCCGGATCGCCTGGGACGAGATCGTATTTCAATCCGCCGGTGTCGCCCGCGGACGACGGTGACTTGCATGCGCCGAGACGCCCGGTGTCGCTGTTGTCCCAGTTCAAATAGAGACCGCTCCAATCGGCGGCGGCGTTCGGGTTGTGGCAGTGGCCGCAGTTGGCTTCGAGGTACGACCGTGCGCGCAGCACGAGCGATGCGTTCGTGTCGAACGGCGGCGTGAGCGCGTCGCGCGTGCCCGCTTCTTGCGACGGTGCGTCGACCATGCCGAGCTTCGCGAGGTGATCGATTTGGTTTTCGGGGCCGGCGCCGTAGTCGTAGTCGCGGTTCATCTGCCGCGTGCGCACGCCGAGGAGCGCCGGCGTCTTGCCGTGGCAGCGAAGGCATTGGTTGGTGTTCGGCACGCCGAACGATCCGGTGCGCGCCGCGCCGGTCGCGTCGGTCCACGCGACCGCGACGTCGGCGCCGGCGATCGTGCGCACCGCGCGTGATTGCGCTTCGTCCCAGACGTACGTGATCGGCGTGAAGCCGTCGGCGTTTCGGATGAGGAGGCGCGTCTCGACGAGGCGCTCGCCCTTCGAGGCGTCGCGGAGATCGCGCGGGTACGAGAAGGTCTTCACGACGATCGCGCCGACGGGGAGCGTCCACGGATCGTTCGCGGCGTACGTCATCTTTGCGCCCGCGGGAATTTTGAGGAAGCGATGCTTCGCGGCGAAGTCGGCGAAGAGCGGCGCGACGACGTCGTACGGAACGACGCCTGCGGCGGGCGTTTGCGTCGCGGCGTTCGTGAAGAGGCCGTAGCCGACCAGCGTGTCGCACTTGCCTTGCGCCTGGAGGTCGGCGGCGCACTCGTCGCTCAGCGCGGCGTCGGGTTGGCTCGCGACGTCGTCGGCCGATTTGTGGCTGCACGCCGACGCGATCGCGACGAGCACGATCCCGATTCTTCCGGCTCGCATCGTCACCTCTGCATCCTGAAGCCGTCGGAGGGGAGCGGCAATCCGCTCGGCACGTCGTCGGGGCGCGTCGGCTCGTGCGAACGATCGACGAGGCTCGATCGCAAGAACGTGACGAGCGACGCGAGGTCGTCCGGCGTGAGCGTGCGCGACGGCTGAGAGAAGCGCGCCATCCGCGACGCCGCGTCGTCGATCGTCGCCGCGCTCCCGTCGTGGAAGTACGGCCCCGTCGCGCGCAAATTGCGGAGCGTCGGCACGCGGAACGCTCCGCGATCGCGCTCGACCTTGGTGATCTCGAAGCGCCCGTCGTCGGGTGTGATCGGATCGGTGACGACGCCGACGTTCTCGTAGCGCTCGCTCTCGAAGAGCGGCGGCGCGTGGCACGACGCGCATCCGAGATCGGCGAACAGCGTCATCCCGCGCACCTCGTCGGCGCCGAGCGCGTTCACGTCGCCGCGCGCGTAGCGATCGTACGGCGCGTCGACGCTGACGATCGTTCGCACGAACGACGCGATCGCGCGCGGGAGGTTCTGCGCGTTCACCGTCTCGTCGCCGCCGCCGAACGCCGCCGCGAACCGCGCGCGGTAATTGGGAATCGCGCGAAGATCGACGACGACGTCATCGACCGCGCGCCCGAGCTCCGTCGCATCGCCGAGCGGTCCGAGCACCTGCTCTTCGAGCGACTCCGCGCGCCCGTCCCAAAAAAGCGCGCGCCGGTACGCCGCGTTCCACAACGTTCGCGCGTTGCGCCGCGTGTGCGTAGGGCCCGTCCGCCCGAGCCCGACCGCGCCGACGCCGCCGACGCCGATCGATCGCGCGAGCCCGTCGCTCATCCCCCAATACTGCGAGTGGCACGTCGCACACGCGACCTTCCGATCCGACGACAGGATCGGATCGTGAAAGAGCATCCGCCCGAGATCGATCTTCGCGTCGTTCGACGCGTTGTCACTCGGCACCGCGATCGCCGGCAATTCCCCCGCCGCCCACGGCAACGTCGCGCTCGGCGCACTCGGCGTGCTCGACGCGTGACTGCACGCCCCGACGACTGCGACGAGAGGGATGGACAAACATCTCATGGTCGTCAGGGCGTGATCGGCGGCAGCGCCGGGTACTCGCAGTTTACGGGTCCGAGATCCGTCGACGCGCTCGCTGCGCCGTGGCGCGAATCGAAGTTGCGGTACGTCGCGCTGCCGTTTCGCACGACGCACTGACGCAGCGTCATGTCGGTCGCCTTCATCGGATCGACATCGCCGTCCCACAGGATGTCTTCCTTCGGTCCTTGGCCGGCGATGAGCTTGAAGATGAGCTCGGGATCGGTGCCGTTGCCGGAGAACGTGTTGTCGTGGATGAAGCTCGACTGCGGGAACTGGTTGTACGGCGTCGTGCTCGCGCATTCCTTCAGCGTGTTCTGCGTGAAGCAGCTGACGATGAGGACGCCGGTCGAGTTGTTCTTATTGATCGAGTTCTGTCGCACCTCGGTCTGACTCGCGGCCATGATGACGACGCCGATCCCTTTCGGGACGCCGGCGACGATCGTCCCGGGGACGCCGAAGTTGTCGCGGTTGTTGTCGTCGACGACGTTGTCGTGAACGAGCGTGCGACGACCGTCTTGCACGGGAAGATCGGGCAAGTTGAAGACGAGGATGCCCGCGGTGTTGTCCGTGCACTTGTTTCCGAACACTTCGGCGTCGGTGCTGTTCTCGATCTCGATGCCCGCGACGTTGCCGTGCACGAGGTTGTTCTTCACGACGATGCGCTTGCTCTGACCGACGTAGAGCGCGGCGTCGCGCGCGCCGGTCACTTCGCACGAGTCGATCGTCACGCCGTCGCACGTCACCGGATACACGGCGTACGCGCCGCTGCGCGCGACGCCCGCGTCGTCAGGCCGGAGCGCGTCGGTGTCCCACGACACCGAGAGGCGCTTCAACGTGACGTTCTTCGCCCCCTCGACGCGGATGCCGTCGCCCGCGGTGTTCTTGACGGTGATGTTGTCCATGGTGAAGTCGTCACCGGTCGCGAGGAGCCCGTTGCGCGCGGTCGCCACCTGATTGCGAAAATCCCAGACCGCGCCGCATCCGGTTCCGCGCAGCGTGATCCCGCGCGTGCTCACCGAGAGCTGATCGGTGAAGGAGTAGAGACCGTCGTCGAAACAGATGACGCTCCCCGCCGCTTGTTGGATGAGCACTGTCTGTACGTCTTGCTGAACGTTCGCCGACGGCTTCACGTGCACCGAGCACTGCGGCGGCGGCTCGCACGTGAGCACGCCGTGATCGACGGCGGTCGCCGAGCTCGATCCTTTGCAACCGATCGCCGCGCACGCCACGACCATCACCGAAACCATAAACGCCGAACACCGAAGGCTCATGGCGCGGGATCGTGGGACATGCCGCGCGTGACGTAAAGGGCCGTCGCGCATGCGGCACGATTTGGCGGCGCATGCGGTAGGCTCGCGCCGCATGATCGTCATCGGGCTCGGTGAAGGCGCGCAGCGTCGCCTCGCGGTGCTGCTCGGCGACATGTTCGGCGAGGACGAGCGCGTCTCCGCAGACGTCGCGTCGTTTCTCGATGCGTACCTGCGGCGCGCGCCGCTCGTCCCGGCGGTCGGATTGCGCGTGGCGATTGGTGCGATGATTTGGCTGCCGATCGCGTTCATCGGGAGACCGGCGCCCGCGCACTTGCTCGATGAGGCGACGCGGCGCCGCTACCTCGAGGCGTGGGCAGGCTCGCGCGTCTACTGGATCCGCGAAGCGTTCTACTTGGTGAAGGCGATCGCGCTGATGGGATGGGGCGCGCACGACGTCGTTCGAACGCGCATCGGGCTCCCGCCCGTCGCCGCCGAACGGAGCGCGGCGTGAGCGGCGCACACGACATCGCCGACTTCGTCGTCATCGGGAGCGGCGCGGGGGGCGCGACGGCGGCGCTCGTTCTCGCGGAGGCGGGTCACGACGTGATCGTCCTCGAAGAAGGGCCAGACGTGACGGCGGCGGATCGTGGGCTCGGTCCGACCGAAGCGTTCACGCGTTTGTTTCGCGACCGCGGCGCGCAGGTCGCGATGGGGCGAAGCGTGATCCCCGTGCTGCAAGGACGATGCGTCGGTGGCACGACGGTCGTCAACGGCGCGATCGTATGGCGACTCCCCGAGGACGCGCACGCGCGCTGCTTCGGCGCGGCCGACGCGCAGGACACGTATCCGATGCGCGAGCTCGAACGATGCTTCGATCGGATCGAGCGCGATCTCTCCGTCGCACGCGTGCCCGAACGACTCCTCGGCGGGAACGGCCGACTGATGCGCGACGGCGCGGCAAAGCTCGGGTGGCGCGGGCACGCGATCCGTAGAAACGTCGTCGACTGCCAAGGGAGCGCGCGCTGCCTCGAAGCGTGCCCGACGCAGCGCAAGCAGAGCATGGACGTGACGTACTTGCCGCGCGCGACGAAGCTCGGGGCGCGCATCGTTTCGTCGCGCGAGGTCCGCACGATCGAGGTGCGCGGCGATCGCGCCGTCGCCGCGCTCGGACGCGATGTGCTGGGCAACTCGTTCCGTGTCGAAGCGCGGCGCGGCGTCGTACTCGCCGCGAGCGCGATTCAATCTCCGTGCATCTTGCAACGATCCGGACTCGGCGGGCGCGAGCACGTGGGCGCGCATTTCACCGCACACCCAGCGACCGCGGTGATGGGCGTCTATCCGGACGACGTGCGCATCTGGGAAGGGGCAACGCAGTCGTACGAGGTCGATCACTTCCGCGGCGAAGGCTTCAAGATGGAGACGGCGTCGTTGCCGCTCGAGCTCGCGGGCGTGCGCGTGCCGGGGCTCGGCGCGGATTTTCGGAACGCGATGGCGGACTACCCGCGCATGGCCGTGTGGGGCGTGCAGGTGCGCGCGGAGGCGGAAGGGACCGTCGCGAGCGCGGGCCGAGAGACGCGGATCACGTACACGCCGACCGTGCGCGACATGGAGCGGTTCCGGCGCGGGGTGCGCGAGCTCGCGAAGATGCATTTCGCCGCGGGCGCGACGCGCGTTCTCCCCGGCGTGCACGGCGGACCGGTCGTCATCGCGTCGGTCGACGACGTCGCAAAGCTCGAAGACATCTCGATCGATCCGCGCGCGTACACGCTCATCGCGAGCCACCTCTTCGGGACGTGCCGCATGTCGAACGAGGCGCACGACGGCGTGGTCGATTTGAACCTCGCGGTGCACGGGGTGCGCGGGCTGTGGGTGGTCGACGCGTCGGTGTTCCCGACGACGCTCGGCGTGAACCCGCAGCACACGATCATGGCGGTGGCGATGATCGCGGCGGAGCGGATTGGCGAGAGCGCGCCGCGGGCCTAGCGTCAGAAAGCGCCGACGATCGCGTCGACGGTTTCCTTGGCGACTGCGAACGTGGCGTCGACACCGTCGACGCGTGCAAAGTACAGCTTGTCGGCGCCGACGGTCGTCGCTGCGCCGAAGACGATGCGGCGCGCGGGGCCGGCGTCCGCCGCGGGCGAGACGCGGATCTCGAGGGTCGGCGTGTCGAGCCCCTCGTCGCGCGCCGGAGGGCCGAGATGAACGACGGTCGTGGCTCGAAGGGCCGCGAGTGCGTCGTCGAGCTTCGCTCCGGCGTCGCCGCCCACGTGACCGGTGACGACGATGAGCGCTGCGCGCGCGCTGCGCTTCGACAGCGACACGCTCGACGTCGTCGCAAGATCGACGGCGACGGCGCCGCGATCGACGAGGAGCTTCTTCACCGCGTCGCGGACGGCGCGTGCGACGACGAACACGTTCGGCTCGCCTTCGACGTGCGCGTAGACGCCCGCGTCGGTGTCGCCGCCGAAGACGAGCGCGAGGCGGCGCGTTCCCGCATCGTGCGCGACGCTCACGGCGACCGTGCACTTCGCCTGCGCGAAGCCGAACGAGCCGTCGTCGGTGTCCGCGATCCAGGTCTCGGCTTTCGCGCGCACGACGGCGTTCGCGACGTCGAGCGTCGAGGCCGCGTCGACGCCGAAGCCCACGGGCGCGGTCATCGTCCATCCGCGATCGCCGTGCGCGACGTCCTGCGCGACACCGCAGCGCGTGCTCACGTGGACGATGGCGGGTGACTCGACGTGCGTGCCCCAGATCTCGCGTCCACGCACGGCGACCGCGCGCGGCTCGAGGAGACGCGCCGTCGCAAGCGGGACGCGCAAGTACGCATCGTCGGCGACGCGATGGATGACCACGCCGGTCGCGTCGCGATCGCGGATCTCCACTTTCTCTTCGCCGCGCTCGCCGCGAACGAGCGACGCGACTGGATCCGAAGCGAACGCCGCCGCAGCTGCGCCGGTCCGCTGCCGGAGCTTCCACTCGGCGCGATCGAGCAGCACCCCTTCCGCGCGCGTCAACGCGAGCACGAGCGCGTTCGCCCCTTCGACTTCGTCTTGCGCGAGCGTGCGATCGCTCGGCGCGCGCTGATGCCATCCGCTTCCCGAGCGCGCGAGATCCAGCGTCGCCGTCGGCGAAGCCTTCAGCCGCAGCTCCGTGACCTCGTCGGCGTTCGCAGCGAAGATGCGGCGATCCGGGAGCGCTTCGGGCGCCACCGCGAGCCCGTGGAGGATTCCTTTCGGCGCACACGCGGACACGCGCGGCTCCGGCGCGCGACGTACGACGACGACGTCGTCGGGATGACCGGGGCACGGACCGCCGACGACGAGCTCCGCGCGCGGACGCGACGGCTCGCGCGGCGTCATCGCGACGGTGAAGGCCGGCGTCGCGACGAGCGCATCGGCCTCCGCGTCGTCGAGGAACGCCTCCGCGCGCATCTCGCCGATCGCGTTCCACATCTTCTCGAGCGCCATCGCGGAGGCGCGCGTTCCTTCGCCCGCGACGACGAAGTCGCCGTGCGTCCCGCGCTCGATCGCGATCGCCGTCGCGCCGCCGCGCACTTCGAGCTTCGCGATCTCCGACGCGGCGTACGTAGCGATCGTCCGCTCGCGGTACGCGTCCGCCGTCGCGAGGAGTCGACGCGCGAGCTCCGCCGGCACGACGATCGGCGCGTCGCCGTCGAGCTGGGCGTACGCGGCGCCTTCCGGTCGCGGCGCAACAGCGCCGAGCGCGAGCCGGTACGTCACCTTCCCCATCGTGATCGTCGCGCGCACGCGCGGCGCGTCGAGGCCTGGCGCAACGCCGTCGACCTTGCGCAGTCGTGTCGCGGTCTCGAGCTGTTGGAGGAGCGCCTCGACTCCCGCGACGTTCGCGGCCTCGCGCCTCGGCGAAGCGAGCCTCCACGCCGATCCGCCCGCGTCGCCGACGTCGTCGCGCTCGAGGACGATCGTCTCCGCCGCACGCCCGTCGATCGCCGCGCGCGCGATCTCGACGCGCGTGATCTCCGCGCGACGAAACGCCGGCAGCACGCTCGTCGCGCGCGCCGCCCGCTCCGCGTCCGTCACCGTGCCGCGGTCCCAGATCCACGCGTACACCGCGACGATCGCCGCGAGCGCGATGAGCACGATAGACGTCCCCTGCTTGCGCAGGCTCATTCCTTTCGCTTCCGCTTCGTCTTCGTCTTCGCGGGAGACGGCGCCTTCGCCGCCTCGTCGTCCTTGCGATCGTACTTCGCCCCCTCGGTGCTCCGGCGACGAAGCGCCACCGCGATCCCGAGCAGCGCCGCCGCGAGCGGCATGTAGAGGAGGACGTAGTTCCGCACCTCGCTCCGCGATCCCTCGGTGATCCGAATCCCCGCCGCCACCGCCG
>JBBQXV010000155.1:0-21699 GCA_038209335.1 Polyangiales bacterium
AAGCAGCTCGTCGACCTGCAGAACAAATCGCAGGAGTACGATCGCGAGCTCTACAAGAAGAGGAAGGAGCTCACCGATCCGATCCTCGAGCGCGTCGTCACGAGCATCAAGCGGATCGCGAACCAAGAGGGCTTCGATCTCGTGCTCGACAAGCCGAGCGCGGTGTTCGTGCGGTCGGACTTGGACTTGACGGATCGCGTGATCCAAATGGCGAACTCGACTGGACCCGGACAGCCGCAGCCGAAGGGCGGGACGCCGCCGCCGGCTGTGCCCCCCGTGGCGCCGCCAAAGAAGTAACTCAGTCGCAGGACATCGCAGCGGCGAAGAGCTCCATCTCGCTGCTCTCGCCCTTCACGAGAAACGCCGCGAGGCCGCGACCGTCGGCTCCGAGCGCGATCTCGCCTTGGCCTGCGTTCGCCGATGGCGGCGAGATCGCGAGCGGCGCTCCGATGCGCGCGCCGTCGAGATCGAACGCTTGCGCGCGGACTTGGTGAAGGCTCGCTCCCTCCGTCCACGCGACGAGGAAGGTATCGCGACCGAGCGCGGCGATGCTCGGCGACATCGTCGCGCCTCCGACGCCTCCGTCCGGAATCGCGAGCGCGCGTGACGCTTCGACGAAGCCGCTCGCGACGTGCCAGCGCGTCCATCGCACCGACCACGGCTGCGTCGCCGAGACGCGGCTCGCCCACGCGACGACGACCGTGTCACCGAGGACGGCCAGCGACGGGCGGCCGACCAGCGTCTTCGGGTCGGAGATCGGTAGGGGAGGACCGTCGAGCGCGTCGGCGGAGATCGCGCCGACCCAAATCGTTCCGTCGCGCCGGAACGTCGCCGCGAGACTCTTGCCGTCGCCCATGGGCACCGTGCGCAACGCCTCGATCGGCGCGCGCCCCTCGAGCTTTTGCAACGCGACGTGCGGCGCGTCGGGCGCGGCGATCGCATCGACACCTCCGGTCGGCGCGAGGAGCGGAACGATGGCTCGCAGCGGTCGCGTCGTCGTGAGCCTCGCGAGCGCGAGCGTCGAGAGCGAGCGCGGATCGAGCTCCATCGCGGTTCCTTCGAGCGGCGACGACGCGAACCCGAGCGCGACGCGCGATCCTTCGATCGCGAGCTCGATGCCCGTCGACGCGAGCGCGCGGCGCGCGATGCTCCGCGGCGGCGCCGTGAGCGAGCAGCCGACGACGTGCGGCGCGACGGCGGCTGCGACGGCCGCGCTCGACGGTCGTGACGTGTCGAACATGCGCGCGGCGAAGCGTGTCACGATCCCGCGCGACTGCTCGAGGTGACCGACGACGCCGAGCGCAGCGAACACGGCGAGCGACGTCATCGCCTGGATACGACGCCCGCGACGCGCGCGCCGATCCGGGAGAGCGCGCGCGGTCAGCCGCTCGCCGCTCTCGGCGAGATCGCCGTCGGCGATCGAATCGAGGTGCGACGAGCTCAGCTCGACGTACGAGATGCGCGGGGTGATCTCGTGCTCTGAAATGCGGTCTTGTACGGCGGCGAGACTCATCGGTACCTCGGGGACGACAGCAGAGCCCCCCCGGTGCGCGCTCGCCGTCACACGTTGTGAGAGCGAAGGCGCAATGTTCGATCGCATGGATGCAAAGCACAGCGCAGACCGTCGGCCCGACGACCGCAATCGCCGGAGATCGCGCGCGTTGGCGCGCTGCACTTGGATCGGGCTCGATCCAAGCGGATCCGAACCGCATCACGGCGTCGGGGTCGTGGGCCGCTTCCGGAAGACGACGACGCCGTCGAACGCGTCGATCGCGACATCGGGTGCAGGATGCACGCGATCGTAGGTGGCTTCGATCGACGCGCGGAGGCGCGCGCTCATTTCACCGAGCGGATCGGCGCCGCCGCGGAGCTGCTGAGCGCCGACGACGATCGTCGCGTAGCGTCCGTCGGCGATGTGCAAAAAGAGGAGATCGGCTTCGGGGCGTCGACCGTAGAAGAGCTCGACGGCGGAGTGGAAGCGATCGCGCGGCACGTCGCGATGGCCCGCGGCAATCCACGGCGTCGTCTGCACGAGGACGAGCGCGTGCTCGCCGCGCGCGTCGGCGTCGCTCACCGCGGAGACCGCGCGATCGAAATCGGCGAACGCCGCGGCGCGCTCGGCAACGGACGCCGGTGGCGATGGAGGACGAAAGAAGAGCGTCGCGAAGAGAGCGATCGCGGGGGCGAGCGTCGGGTGCGGCGCGCGATCGGTCGCGTCGCGCGCGCGGAGGAGGAGCGTGATGACGGCGCCGAGCACGAGGAGCGAGACGTTGTTGTCGCGTCCGCCGTACTTCACGTAGCCGGGGAGGGATGCGAGCGTCACGCACGCCGTCAGCGCGGCGATCCGACGCGCATCGTCGCCCGCCGGAGCGCGTGGCCCGAAGCGCAGCCACACGTGCAGCGCGATCGCTGCGATGGCGATGAGCCCCGCCGGTGTCGTCGGAAGCTCGACGATCCGCGACCACACCATCGGGTGCGATGCCTGGACGTCGATCGCGTAGAAACGAAACCGTCCGAGCGTCGCGTCGAAGAGCGGCACCGTCGCAAACGTCAGCACGGCGGACGCGGCGAGCGCCGCGAGAGGTCGCGCGCGGCGCTCGAGCGCGAACGCGAGCGCGAGGCCGAGGCCGATCCCCGCGCCGGAGAGCTTGAACGCCGTCGCAATCGGCGTGACGAGGACGAGGAGCGTCCACCACAGACGGCGCGGCATGCGCGCCTCCGCGACGAGGAGCGCGACCGCGATCGCGAAGCAGACCAAGAGCGCGTGGTCCGGATGCACCGCAGGCGCGAGGAGGTTCGCGAGCGCCGCGAACGCGACGGCGAAGAGCCCTTCGACGCGGAGGCGCGGGCGGAGCGCGACGCAGAGGATCGCGGTCGCGACGAGCTGCTCGACCAAGACGACCGTGCGATGCGCGAAGATCGAGAGCTCGGCGTGAAACGGCTTCAGCAGCGCGCGATGAAACAGGTCGAGGAGAGGCGAGTACGTGTACGACGACAGATCTTCCGGCGGGCCGTAGAGCGTTTCGCCCGCGTCGAGCTTCAGAGCGTTCACGAGGAGCGGCGCCTCCGGCCAGAACGCTTCGCTGGGGAGCGTCGCGATCGAGGTGATCCACTCGAGGCGAAGCAGGATCGCGGCGGCGATCGCGCCGGAGCAAACCTGCGCGACGAGCAGCGGCGCCCGGCGCTTTGCGCGTGCGCCGTCGGCGACGAGCACGATCACGGAGACCGCGACCGCCGCTTGCGCGAACGAGAGCGCGGGGCTCCTCGGCATCGCGATCGCGATCTCGCGGACGAGCGTCGGGAGCGTTCCTGCGGCCGCGGCCGCGCACGCGAACAAGATCGGGAGCGACAGCGCCGCGCCGAGCAGTCGCGCCGCGTCCTGCGCGAGGCCTCGCGCGTCGCGCGCCGTCCCTCGCCACTCCGGAAGCATCGCGATCACGCCGACAGCGAACGCGAGCCCCGCGGTAGCCGCGATCCACGCGGTCGGACGCACCACGAACGTCGCCGCCGCGAGCGTCCCCGCGCCTACCAGCATCCATCCGCGCATCCGCCGATCGCGCGGAGCCGCGAGCGCGACACCACCGATGATCAGTGCCGCACAGACAAGCAGCGTCGGCGCATCGAGTCGCACGCAACGAAGGTAGCAAAGCCGCGCTTGACCCGTCGCCTCGCGCTCGCCACGATGCCGCGCATGCGCGCACGGACCAACGGCATCGAGCTGGAGTACGAGGCGTTCGGATCTCCGACCGATCCGACGATCGTCCTCGTGATGGGCTTCTCCTTGCAGATGATCGACTGGGACGAGCGCTTCTGCCGCGATCTCGCGTCGCGCGGATTTCGCGTCGTACGCTTCGACAATCGGGACGTCGGCCTGTCGTCGAAGATCGAAGGGGGAAAGGCGCCCGACATCGGCGCGCTGATGACGGGCGACGCCTCGTCCGCGACCTATTCGCTCGACGACATGGCGAAGGACACCGTCGGTCTCCTCGACGCGCTCGACGTCCCCGCGGCGCACTTCGTCGGCATGTCGATGGGAGGGATGATCGCGCAGCTCGTCGCGGTGTCAGCGCCCGAGCGCGTGAAGTCGCTCTGCTCGATCATGTCGACGACCGGCGATCGTAGTGTCGGCAACGCGACTCCCGCGGCGCTTGGTGTCCTTCTCACGCCTGTCCCGAGCGAGCGCGAGGCGAACATCGCGCGGAGCGTCGAGGTTTGGCGAATCCTCGCGTCGCCGTCCCATCCGATCGACGAGGTCGAGACGCGCGCGCGGTGTACGGCCGCGTTCGATCGCTCGTTCGCTCCCGCCGGTGCGGGTCGTCAGCTCGCGGCGATCCTCAGCGCGCGCGATCGGACGGCGGAGCTCGCGAAGCTCCGCGTGCCCGCGGTCGTCGTGCACGGCGTGGACGATCCGCTCATCGCGCCCGACGGCGGAGAAGCGACGGCGCGAGCGATCCCGGGCGCCGAGCTCGCGCTCGTGCAGGGCATGGGGCACGAGCTTCCGGCGCGCGTGTGGCCGCGGATCATCGACGCGATTGTAGAGAACGCGCGTCGCGCGGCGTCAGCATGATCGCGACCACGACGAACGGGAGCGCGGCGAGATCGGTGACGTCGCGAACGACCGCGGCGCGCTGAATCGCGGGGATCGCGGCGCCGTCGAAGAGCGCGCTCGCCGCGGCGAGAGGCCACCGCAGCCCGCCGAGCCCGATCTCGAACGCGAGCGTCGCGGGTGCCCACGTCTTCACGAGCGCGAACACGACGGCGGTCGCGATCGCGCAAGCGACGACGACACGGCGCGACGGGATCTCCGGCCGCTCGACGGCGCGCGCGATCAGCGCGACCAGCGCGAACAAGAAGAGCGGGAAGAAGATCATCCCCGCGACGTCCGACAGCTTCCCGGTAACGAAGCCGGGCCATCGCGCCTTCAGCACGTGATCGTTCACGACGAGCAACGCGACCGCGGCGATTGCGATTGGATGGAGGAGCGGCGCTCCGTCGACGGCGCGCGCGCTCACGGCGCCGCCCGCGGCGTGACCGACACGATGCGCACGCGCTGTCCCTCGGGCGGCGCGCACGCGGCGTCGTTGGCGCGCGGGCAATACCCGCGGATCGTCGCGCGCGCGATCCACTGGAAGCTCTTCGCCGGTGTCCCCTGCGGCGCGTCCCAGCGATAGCGCCACGCCACGACCTTGGTCGTCATCGGCGTGCCTTCGCCTTGGTACTTCGGGCGTGTGTCTTCTCCGATCGTCGGTGGCTGGAGCAGTGCGAGATCTTCTGCGCTCCCGCTCGCGTGTCCCGTCACGTCGACTTTGCGCGTCGCCTCGACGACGACGTCGAACGCGACACCGTCGGCCGCCGAGCCCACCGTCATCGCCTGCGGCGGCGACTCCACTTCGATCTTCCACTCCGTCACCGCGTCGATGCGACCGAATCGAACGAACGCGTCCGGCGGCGGCGTGCAGCTCCCGCTGCACATCCCGGCGTTCGAGCAGATGCCCATGATCGATGCGCCGTCGAGGTAGTTTCCCGCCGAGATCAAATAGTCGGCGCGCCCCGCCCACGCGTTGCCCGGTGCCGCTTGCTCGAGCGGCGCGATCTGAATCGTCTCGCCCGCAGCGTTGCGCACAAACACGTTCGGATGCTGACTCGCTTCGATCATCACCAGCGTCGCGCTCGACGCCGCGGGTCGGGTCGCAGGCGCAGGCGCCGCGATCGACCACCGCGCCGGTGACGTCGCGATGGCCGCCAGCGCCGCGACGACGATCGCCGCGCGCCCCGCCCACGTCCTCCCCGCCCCAGCGCGCATCGCCTACTCGATCGGCTCGCGCGGCTTCGCCGGTTTCTCGGCGCCCGGCTCGCGCGGCGCTTTCTTCGCCTTCGCGAGAATGATCCGCGGCTTCTCCGGGTGCGGCCTGTACAGAAGGAACGTCCGCCCGAGCACCTGCGCGAGCGCCGCGTGCGTCGCCGCCGCGAGCTCGGAGCCCGCGTCCTTGCGACCGAGCGGCGCCTCGCCTTGCACGCGCACCTTGATGAGCTCGTGACGAAGAAGCGCGCGCTCCGCTTCCTTCACGAGCGCGTCGGTGATCCCACCTTTGCCGATCATCAGCACCGGCGTCAGCGAATGCCCGAGCGCGCGCAAGTGCCGCGTCGCCTGCCCGGTGAGCTTCGGTGCCTCTGCCTTCGTCTTCTTGGCCAACGTTGCCTCCGCTACGTCTGCGCGAGCGCGCGCGCTTCGACGATGTTGTCTTCGATCGAGCAGTACGTCCACCCGCCGTAGCGGCCGATGGAATGAACGCCGTGCCCGCGCAGGATCGCGGCGAGGCGCGCGTGCTCGGCCATCGAAGCCTGTGTAATATGCACGTACGCCGGATCCATCACGACCGAGTGATGCGCGACGAGCCGCTGGCTCCCGACGACGCCGAGTCGCTTCAAGTCGTCGAGGACCCGCGCGCGGAGCCGCTCGATCTCCGCCGCGTCGATCTTCGCGTCGCGCGGAAAGCCGAGCTCGACGTAGAGGCTCATGCGATCGCTGTCGAAGATGTTGTCGTAGTACCCGATCCGATAAAACGAGACGTCGCGCGCCGGGTAGTAGACCCAGTTTCGCCCCGTCGTGCCCTTGCCGTCGAAGCCGAGGTTGAATACGAGCACCTTGTTCCACGTGAACGCGCTCGCGTCGTGCGCGAGGCCGGTCATCTTCGCGAGCTTGTCGAACGGCGCCGACGACACGAGGCGCTCGAAGCGGATCTCGCGCTTGTTCGTCTTCGCGATCCGCTTCTCGAGATCGATCGCCACCAGCGCCTCTTCGAGCGACACCGCGCCCGGCTTCACCGCGCTCGCGATCGCCTTCACGTACTCGATGGCTCCGCCTTCCGGGTACGTGAACGTCGCGTTGTACGATGCGTTGTCCGGCGTGCGCATGTTGCGGATGACGTCGGTGAGGTTCGCGTGCGGGAAGAAGCGCCCCATCGCGTCTTTGTCGAGCGTCGCCAGATCGCAGGCGTAGAGCTTCTCGTTGTAGGGAATGAGAAACGTCTCGGCGATGCCGCGCCCGAAGCGCGCGTAGAGCATCTCTTTGAAGTTCGTCTCCGGCGCGCGGTCATGTTCGCTGCGCGGCACGTCGCTCGATCGCGCGAAGTACAAATCCGAGAGGCACTCGATGAGCTCGTCTTGCGCGAGCTGATGGATGTTCTTCTGAAACGGAAAGTCGATCGTCCGATCGCCGTACGCGATGAACGACTTCTTCTCGACGGTGCGGATCGTCTGCCCGACCATCCGCTCGCGGAGCCACGCCTCGATGTCGGCGTGTTTGAAATGAAAAAAATGCCCCGAGTAGTCCCACGTGAAGCCGTCGCGCTTCACCGTCTTGCAGTAGCCGCCGATCTCGGTGTCGGCTTCGAGGACGATGTAGTCCTTGTCATGCGAGAACGCGGCAGTCGCGAGGCCGCTGATCCCGGCGCCGATGACGAGGGTGCGGACGCTCTCCATGAGCCGGGAACGTAGCACGTGGGCCATGCGTATCTCGCAGGAGGGAGCTAGCATCGAAGGATGGGGGAACGTTGGCGAGCGATCGCCGTCGCCGTCGCCGTGCTCGCGGTCGGCGTCGGATGCAGCACGGACGGCGGATCGACGCCCGCGCCGACGCCGACGCCGGACGCCGGTCCGAACCTCGACGACTGGGATCGCGCGGTCGTTGCGTCCGACGACGCGACGGCCAACGCGGCGCGCGCGGCGTGCAAGTTCTCTCGCGGCGCGCTCCCACGCGAGACGCTCGGCGCGAGCACGCCGGTCGACAAGGACATCCCGATCGAGACGGTCGTGATCTTGATGCAAGAGAACCGCTCGTTCGATCACTACTTCGGGCACCTCTACAAGTACGTCGGGCGCACCGACATCGAGTCGGCGTTCGACGACACGACGAACCCCGCGAAGATCGGCGATCCGAACAGCCGCACCTTCAAGTACCAACACGCGCCGCACCTCTGCGTGCTCGACACGAACCACGAGTGGCCCGGGACACACCTCGAGTACGACGACGGAAAGATGGACGGGTTCTTCCAGGCGAACGACGGCTGGTCGGCGCCGCCGCCGCCTCAAGCGCCTGCGTCGGTGCTCGGCGGGGATCGCGCGCTCGGGTGGCTCGACGAGCGCGACATCCGTTTCTATTACGACTTGGCGGCGACGTTCGCGATCGGCGATCACCACCACTCGTCGCTGCTCGGACCGACGTGGCCGAATCGGATGTACCTCTACGCGGCGACGAGCTTCGGGATCACCGACGCGAACCTCCCGGACATGAGCGGGTATCCCTACCCGAAGAAGGACGCGACGATCTTCGACTTGCTCGAGAAGCGCGGCGTGTCGTGGTCGATCTATGGCGATGGGCTTCCGGGCGCGACGGTCGCCGTCGGTCCGCTCATCAACAGTCGGTGGGGACGAAATCCGCTGAAGCGCATCACCGAATTCTACGACGACGCCGCGGCGGGGAAGCTGCCGCAGGTGGTGTTCGTCGATCCTGTGCTCGGGCACATGCGACCGGGACAAGACGACGAGCATCCTCCCGCCGACGTGCAAGTCGGGCAGCAGTTCGTGAGCGACGTCGTGCACGCGCTCTTCAAGAGCCCGCAGTGGTCGAAGCTTGCGATGTTCATCACGTACGACGAGCACGGCGGGTTCTACGATCACGTCCCGCCGCCGCTGGCGTGCCCGCCCGACGCGATCGCGCCGATCCTCCAGGCGGGCGACACGACGGTCGGAGGCTTCGAGCGCTACGGCGTACGTGTGCCGATCATCGTCGTGTCGCCGTTCACGAAAAAGAAATTCGTGTCGCACGTGACGCGCGATCACACGAGCATCACGCGGTTCCTCGAGACGAAGTTCCGCCTGCCGGCGCTCACCGCGCGCGACGCGAACGCGGACGCGATGCTCGAGTACTTCGATTTCGACGCGGTGCCGTTCGCGACGCCGCCGACGATCGCGCCGGCGACGATCGACTTGGCGGAGCTCGACTACTGCACGAAGACGTTCACTCCGTAGGCATGCGAAGCGTCGCGAGCGGGATCGTCGTCGCGCTGGTGTTGTCGGGCGCGTGCGATCGTCCGGCGCCCTCGACGTCGCCCTCGCCCTCGCCCTCGCCCTCGCCCTCGCCCTCGCCCTCGCCCTCGCCCTCGCCCTCGCCCTCGCCCCCGCGGTCCTCCTCCGGCCCATGGGGCATCGCGCACACCCCCACGTCCCTCGCTCCCCCAGGGCCCGCGATCGTCTACCTCCACGGCATGTGGGCGAGCCCCGAAGACTCGTGCTCCTACTTCGTCGAAGCCGCTACACCGCACGGCTTCCTCGTCTGCCCGCGCGGCAACGCACCGCTCGGCGCCGGCCACATGTGGGGCGGCGACTACACCACCGTCGTCCCGCGTCTCCGCGCCGCGCTCGACGCCGCCGACGCGCTCGCGCCCGGCGTCCTCGATCGCACGCACGGCGGCACGCTCGTCGGCTTCTCGAACGGCGCAGCGTTCGCGCTCAAGATCGCGCTCGCCGAGGAAGGCCGATGGTCGGGCCTCGTCCTCATGTCGATGGAGCTCGCGCCCGACGCCGAGCGCCTCAAGCGCGCCGGCGTCAAGCGCATCGTCTTCGCCGCGGGCGATCTCGACGGCTCGCGCATCTCGCTCGAACGCGCCGCGCGCGCGATGAACGCCGCTGGGCTCGAGTCGCGCTACATGAGCCTCGGCCCCGTCGGCCATCACTTCGCGAAGGACATGGTCGCGAAGATGACCGACGCGATCGCGTGGGTGCGGGAGTGAAGCGCGTCGGCGCGGTCATCGCGCTGCTGCTCTTCCTCGGCGCTTTCTCCGCGGCGGATCTCCGCACCGACGTCACGCGCACGCTCGGCTATCCGTCGCGCGGCCACGGCGGTCGCCGTGGACGCTTCGCGCGCGATCCGACGCGGCGCCTCCAGACCGACCGCGCGTCGCGCACGAAATGCCAAGGCGCGCGCGCGCCCGACGCGATCCCCGCGATCGCGACGTACCACCTTCGCGCCGCGCCGTTCCCCGGGACCGATCACCCGGACGTCGCCGTGCACGTCCCGCCCGGCTTCGACGGCACGGTCGATCCCGGCGTCGTCGTCTTCTTCCACGGTTGGGAGAACTGCGTCACCAACGTGCTCGGCAGCGTCGACGCCGCGTGCTCGCCCGACGGCCCCGTCCGCGATTCGATGCACCTCGCCGAGCAGCTCGACTCCGCGCAGGTGAACGCGGTCCTCGTCGCGGTCGAAGGGCGCTACGACGTCCAGTCCGGCGAGCCCGGCCAGCTCGTCACGCCCGGAAATTTTCGCGCGCTCCTCCACGAGCTCTTCGTCGAGCACCTGAACGACCCGCTCGGGTGCGAGCTCGACGTCGACGACTTCGATCGCGTCGTTCTCGCGTCGCACTCCGGCGGCTACCAAGCGACGTCGGCCGTGCTCCAGTTCGGCGGCGTCCCCGTGCGCGAGGTTCAGCTCTTCGACTCGCTCTACGGCGAGCTCTACGCGTTCCATCACTGGATCGCATCGAACGCGCCGCGCTTCGACAACGGACGCGACGACGCGCTTCGCTTCGCGAACGTCTACACGTGCTGCGGCGGCACGTTGGACAACTCGCGCGTCATGGCCGGCGGCATCATCGAGCCGCTCGCGACGGCCGGAAGGGACGCCGCGCTTTACTCCGACGACTCGACGACCGCGATCACGCCCACGGATCTCGATCGCCCGGTCCTCTTCAAGCTGAGCGAGCTCTCGCACGTCGACGTGCCGCGGAGCTGGTTCCGCACGCTCGTCCAATCGTCGGGGTTCGCCCCGCGCATCGAGTGAGCGGCGCGTGCGTCGCTACGAGCGCACCGGCTCCAAGCGAAAGTCGTACGGCTTGCAGCCCCGGCTCGCGTGCGTGAGGTGCCGACCGTTGACCTTGGCCGCGAAGAGGCGCCCGAAGTCGACGTATCCGAGGCGATAGCAGGACTTGAGCGACGCGAAGTTGTTCGACTGCACGAACGACACGAGGCCGAGCTTGCCATCGGCCGTGTGCGCCGCGAGCGATCGCGCCATCCCGATGCCGTGGAGACGCTGCCCGCGGAACTCGGGGAGCGTGAACCCTTTGTACATGTAGGCGTAGTCGCGGTGAAAGTGCAGCACGAGGCCGTCGAACGCCTCGGTCGGCATGCTCGAGTACCAGCCGTAGCTGACGAGCGTGCCGTCGACGATCAAGCCGAAGCAGCGATCGCCGCGCGCGGTCGCCGAACGGACGAGCGCTTCGTCCATGTCGAGCTTGGTCGCGCCGTGAGCCTCGACCTGCGCGAGAAGCTCGTCGCGCTCGACGAAACCCCAGCCCTCACCGTTGCCGGCGAGGAAGGTGCGGTCGAGCGTCGCCATCGTGATGCGCATCCCGACGAGGAGCGTCGTGTCGGCGATCCGGTTGGCGCCGCGGTAGCAGAGGTCGTGAACACTGGCGTAGATGCCGTGTGTGGAGATGATTTTTTTCGTATGGTCGATGTTCATTTGCGCGCTGTACGTGACACGCGCAGGCAGAAGTGCAAGCCCGGACTCACAACGCGAGCTTGCCTAGTCGCTGGCGTCGAGCGCACGATGTAGACACGCCATGCACGACGTCCGAGTCATCGACGATGTCGGGCAGCTGGAGTCGATGCGCGACGAATGGCGCGATCTCCTTGGTCGCGCCGCGTTCGCCGAGCCCGCCATGACGCCGACGTGGCTCCTCGCGTGGTGGCGGCAGTTCGGCGACGCCGACCGGCGTCGATTGCGGGTGGTCGTCGTCGAAGACGGCTCGCGTCTGATCGGGCTCGCGCCGCTCTCGCTCCGGACGATCCTGCATCGCCGCGCGCTCCCGGTTCGGTCCGTCGAGCTCCTCGCGACGGGCGAAGATCCAAGGGACGAGATCTGCTCCGAGGGCGTCGGCGTCGTCGTCGAGGCGGGGCGCGAGACGGACGTCGCAGACGCGTTGGTGGGCGCGCTCGTGGCGGAAAAGCTCGGAGCGTGGGACGAGCTGCGAATGTCCGCGATGAGCGCGGAAGATCCCATGGTCGAAGCGCTCCGCGTCGCGCTGTCGAGAGCAAACGTCACGACCACGACCGCGCCGTGCGGCGAGGCGCCGTACATCCCGCTGCCGTCGAGCTACGACGAGTACCTCAAGCAGCTCGACAGCTCGCACCGCTATGTCGTCGTGCGCGCGCTACGCGAGCTCGAGAAGTGGACGGGGAAGGGGGGCTACACGCTGCGGCGCGCGACGACTCGCGAGGAGCTCGACGAAGGGCGGCGCATCTTGCTGTCGCTGCACGGCGAGCGCTGGGGCCGCGAAGGCAAAGAAGGCGTCTTCGTGAGCGAACGCTTCACGCGCTTTCACGACGAGCTCATGCCCGCGCTCCTCGACGAGCGCGACGGCTCGATCGATCTGTTGTGGCTCGAGGCGAACGGCGAGCCGATCGCGGCCACGTACAACTTCGTCTACCGCGGCAAGGTGCACTTTTACCAAAGCGGCCGGAAGATCGACGTCCCGAAGCAGGTCCGTCCCGGGATCGCGCTCCACGCGCTCGCGATCCAAGCGGCGATCGCCGCCGGGCATCGCGAGTACGATTTCATGAGCGGCGCGTTGCAATACAAGAAGCAGCTCGCGCTCGCGACGCGGACGCTCGTCTCGCTGCGCGGCGTCGCTCCGACGTTTCGTGCGCGGGTGGTCGTTGCGATCCGCACCGTCGTCGAGCGCGTGGCCGATCGCGTACGACGAAGCCGAATCGCGCGCTCCGCCGCGGCGAAGGCGACCGCAGAGACTCCGTGATGCGCGCGCCGGGTGACCTTCGCGCGGTCGTCGTGGCGTTGGCGATCGCGTGCCTCGTGGGGTGCGTCCCGGCGTTGCCGCAGGCGTTCGATGCGCCGCTCCCACCGCCCAGCGATCACGCGCGCCTCGTCGTCGTCGGCGATTTGCAGCGCACGTCGTGGCTCGAGCTGTGGCGCGAATCGAACGATCGCGAACGCGCGCTCGTCGTCGACGCCGTCGCCGCGTCGCGCGCCGATCTCGTCGCGGTCACCGGTGACTTCGTCTTCGACGGCGGCTCCGAGGCGCGGTGGGAAGAGCTCGACGTCCTCATGCAGCCCGTGCGCGCGGCGCGGCTCCCCGTCGTCGCGGCGTTCGGCAATCACGAATACTGGGAAGGGAGGAGCCTCGGCGAGGAGCATTTCTTCCGGCGGATCGTCCACGCCGCACGCCGCCACTGGTACGCCGTCGCGCTCGGATCGCTGCGTCTCGTCGTGCTCGACAGCAACATCGATCGGCTCTTCCCGCTCGAGTGGCGCGCGCAGGTCGCGTGGCTGGAGGCGTCGCTCGATGCCTTCGATCACGATCCCGCCGTGCGGGGCGTCGTCGTCATGATGCATCACCCTCCGTACACGAACAGCACCGTGACCGGCGACGAGGCGCACGTGCAAGTCCACTTCGTCCCGCCGTTCGCGCGCGCGAAGAAGACGCTCGCGATGCTCTCCGGGCACGTGCACAGCTACGAGCGCTTCGTCGCGTACGGAAAGACGTTCGTCGTGAGCGGCGGCGGCGGTGGTCCGCGCGCGAAGCTCCTGACGGGCGACGCGCGTCGTCACACCGGCGATCTCTTCGCCGGTCCGGCACTCCGCGATTTCCATTTCACGATCTACGACGTGAGCGAGCGCGGCATCGACGCCGAAGTCCGCGGGCTGCCGAAGGGCGGGGACGTCTTTCGGACGATGGATCGATTCGCGCTGCCGTACCGGTGATCGCGCCGATCAGAAGCCCGATCCCGGGAGCTTCAAGAACTCGACCTCTTCGGGCGTCGATGCGCGCCCGAGTGTTTCGTTGCGGTGCGGGAAGCGTCCGAAGCGCGTGACGATGTCGCGATGCATGCGCGCGTATTTGATCGCGCCGGTGATCGCCGCGGGGGCGTCCGTCGATGCGAGCCGATCGAAGGCGCCCACGCCGATGTCTTGGTGAACGCGATCCTCGGCGTGCATGAACGGCATGTAGAGAAAATGCCGTTCGACCGGACCGAGCGCGAGATCCTCTCCCGAAGCGATCGCCTCGAGCGCGAGCGCGAGGGCACGCGCGTCCTGGGCGAACGCACGCGCGGTACCGCGGAACACGTTGCGCGAGAACTGATCGAGCACGATGACGAGCGCGACGCGACCAAGCGGCGTCGAAGCCCAAGCGTCGAGCTCACCGCGCGCGGCCGATTCGATCGTCGCGCCGAAGCGCGTCCGGATTTCCGCGTCGGTGGCGTCGCTGCGCGCGAACCATTGCTTCTGCGGCGCGGGAGGCTCGCCGAGCCAAAACGAGAGCACCGCGGTCGCCGTCGTCATGGACGTGATTTATCACGCGGCGCTCGCTGCTACTCCTCCGCGTTCGGTAGCTTCGGGATGTTGGGGAGCGCCGCGCGCATCAGCTTGGTCTCGCCGAGCCACCCCTCCACCTTCTTCACTTCGTCGCGATCCTTGAAGAACGCGAGCTGACGATCGAACTGCTTCGTCGCGAAGCTCGACGCCGTATTGAGCAACCCCGCGTCCTTCGCCGCCTGCGCAACGACGTCCTTCGGATCGCCGTTCTTGAGCATGTCTTGCGCGCGCTTCACCGCCGCGACGACGCCCTGCGCTGTGCCGATCGCCTTTTGCGCGGTCGCGATCATGCGTCGCGCCTTCTCCGTGTACTCGATCGCTTCGTTGACGACCTGCAGGACCTTCCCGCCGAACGGAAGGAGGCCCGCCGCCGTCTTCAAGTACGAGAGGTAATCCGCGTCGCCGCGCCAAACCGCGAGCACCTGTTTGTAGATCGCGCTCGTGTTGAGCCCGGTCGCCATGTCGAAGATCTGAAGGAACGCGCCGATCTTCTCGAACTCCTTCGTGCGCTCGTGCTTCTCCCACTCGATGTACTCGGGGCTCGCTTTGATCGTCGCGTAGATCGCGCGCCCCTTCGCGAGGAGCGGATCGCGCGCGTCCTGCGCGAGCGGGTACGTCGCCTCGCGCGGCGACGTCGCCTCGGTGTCCTGCACGACCGCGACGAGCACTTTGTTCAAATTCGCGGCGAGGCTCGCGGAGCCCGAGTCGGTCGCGCGCGCGGTGAGACCGACCGTGACGATGTCCGATTCGACGCGCGCGAGTCGCTTCTTGTCGTCGTCGAGTCGTTCGAGCAAGAGGACGAGGATCGCTTCGTAGTCCTTCGGCGTGACTTGATATGGGAGCTCGTACGGCGGCTTGCCCCCTTCGCTGAGCGCGTCGAGCTGCCGCACGATCTCGAACTGTTCGAGCTTGCCGTGCTCGATCGCGGCCCGAATGCTCTGCAGTTGCTGAAGGAGCGTCGTCAGCGCCCAGTTGAGTCGGCGGATCTCTTCGTAGTCGGTGTGGATGAACTCGCGCGCCTTCTCCCATTGCGACGTCGCGTCTTTGCGTTCCTGTTCGCTCATCCCCGCGCGGAACATCAGCCGCTCGGGGACGTTGCGTTCGATCGCGAAGCCGTGAGCGCTCTCGTCGACGCGCGCGAAGAACGGCACGTCGCGCGTCTGAAGCGCGTCGAGCGCCGTCACGCCTTTTTGCGCGAGGACCTTGTATGCGTTCTGACTGTTCGCTTCGGCGCCGAGTTGCACGCCTTGGTATTTCTGCGCGTAGAGCTCGTACGATTTGTGGACCCACTCGGGACCGTACAGATGCGCGAGCGGAGTCTCTGCCGGACGACCGCACGACGGCAGCCAGAGTGGCGACGTGCCAAACGCGAGCGTGAAAACGCGACGCGATGCGATCACAGGATCGTGATCCCGTTCACTCCGTCGAAGCGCGCCTTCACGTCGCCCGACTTCGTCGCGCCTCGCCCGTCGGGGCCGCGCTGACCGGACGTGCCGCTGCTCCCTTGCGATCCGTCGCCGCCGCGCGTGCCGGTCGGAACCGAGCTCGTCGCGCCGCTCGGCGTTTGACCGCTGCCGCCGCTGCCGCCGGATCCCGCGCCGCCCGCCGCTCCGGGAGATCCCCCCGCGCCGCCGGAGACGTCGAGCTTCACGGCGTTGGCGAGCTCGGGGAAGCGCGCGTCGATCACGAGATCGATCTGCCCGCCTGCGCCGCCGATTCCCCCTTTGCCGCCGCTGCCCCCTTGTCCGCCCGCGCCGCCTTGACCCACGGGGTTGCCGCTTCCGCCGCTTCCGCCGCTTCCGCCGTGTCCGCCGTTGCCGCCGGCGCCGCCCGATCCTCCACCGGCGCGGATCACGAGCGGGTGATCGATCGGCGCGAGCAAGAAGTCGTCGAGATCGCCGCCGATCTTCACCGCGACGAGCTTGTCGTAGAACGGCGTCTTCACCATCGTCACGTAGACGACGAGCTTCGCGCCAGCGGCTCCGTTGCCGCCGTCGCCGCCTTGCCCGCCGATGCCGCCCGCCGTGCCCGCGCCGCCCGCGCTGCTCGTCGATCCGGACTGCCCCGACGTCCCGGATTTCCCCGCGTCGCCGGACTGGCCGCTCGGACCGGATGCGCCCTCGCGCGACGCGCCGTTGATGCACTGGTAATCGGGCTTGTACTTCGTCGTGAAGCTGAACTGATCGGGGCGGCGTTTGTAGACGCTCTTGATCTCGAACTCTTTGTCGATCGTCGCGAGGATGCTCGCGCTCGGCGAGAACCATCCGTCTTTGTCGAACGCGCCTTGCTCGGAGTGAAACGCGAAGTCGGGGAAGTCGAGCTTGTCGTTCTTGTTCGCGCCGTCGTGTCCGGCCCACGTCTCGAGCTTCTTCACCTTCGCGTCGCCTTCGAGGACGACCTCGGCGAACACGGCCATTTGCACGGGCTCGCGCGGGCAGATGGTCTTGCGATCCTTGCGGATGTCGACCGCCATCGTCTTCACGTCGGCCTTGGAGAGATCGACGGTGTTCGTGCCGGCGAGGTTGCGGAAGAAGCTGCAACCGCCGAGCGTGAGCACGAGCGGAAGCGCCGTGGCGGCGAGGACGAGACGGGAGGGCGCGAGCATGGGCGTGCAGCATCATACGCCGCGAGGGTGATCAAGCTGCCCGTTGCCTGACCGCGAACGTCGCGACCGAATCGAGTGCGCAGAGCGGGAGTCGAACCCGCACGCCGAAGCACCGGCTTCTGAGACCGGAGTGTCTTCCATTCCACCACCTGCGCGTCGTCGTGAGGAAGGGAGTCGAACCCTCATGGTGTGAACCGCCAGCGCCTCGGGCTGGTGCGTCTACCGTTCCGCCACCTCACGAAACGGGATCGGCACCTGTCCGATCCCGGCACTCATGTCACCCCGTCGCTACGATCGCCGCGTGCGCGCCTTCGAGGTACGGGCGCCACGCCGTCGGCACGTTCGCGATCCGCAGATGCGGACGGCTCATCGGCAGCACCTTCGGCCGGTACGGCTTGAAGTGCATGCGGAGCCCCGCCTCTGCCGGCGTGCGGTTGCGCTTCTTCCGATTGTTGCAGTCGAAGCACGACGTGACGATGTTCGTCCAGTCGGTCACGCCGCCGCGCGAACGCGGAAGAACGTGATCGTAGTTGAGCTGCCGCGGATCGAAACGGACTCCGCAGTAGCAGCACTGGTAGTCGTCGCGCGCGAAGACGTTGGTCTTCGAGAACTTCACCCCCTTCTTGAAGGGGGCGATCGTCTTGCGCAGGCGAACGACGCTGGGCACTTGCAGCGTGAGCCGCTCGGACGAGCACGTCTCGTCGTGCACCTCGAGCACGTCGACCTTGTCCGTCACGACGAGGACGATTCCGTCCTGCCACGTCGCAATGCGATGCGGGGACATCCAAGGATTGAGGACCAACGTCTGCGCGTTCATGGTTTTGGCTTTCGTCTCTTGACGACGAGGGACGCCGCGTCGCGGCATCGTCTGACGACGGCCGCGACGAAAGTGGAGTCGACGCGAAGAGCGCTGCGAGTCGATCGTGCGACGCGCGCGGGCGACACGAGCGTGCGCACGAAGGACGGCTACGGTCATCTCGCGATCGAGCACATCCCCGTGCACCGGCCCCGGGCGCCTCTTCAAGATCGACATCGCGGCCCAGGCGCGTCGCGATGCGCGCGATCGTCTGGAGCGCGCCGTACGAGATCCCCGACGGCGTCACCGGTGTCGCGATCGACGTCGCCCGCAACACGCTCGTCGCGTGGTCGCCGACAGAGGTCGCGCTCGTGACGGTGCCGCTCGATCACCGCGCCGACATCGCCGATGCGCGCATCTTGCGCGGTGGTCCTGCTGTTGCGCTCGGCCTCAGCGCCTCACGCCGGACGATCTCGTCGCGCTCGAGGCGTACCTGCGATCGCTGTGATGTCGAGCGAGGCCGGGAGGCGAAGCCGGGCGCCGCTCGTGCCAGGGCCGTCACTCACGCCATCGGCGCCGTCGGGCCGTTGCGGATCACGCCGCCGGAAAGCCGAGCTCCACCGACACGAGGGGACACATCTTCTCGTGCACATGAATCAGGAAATTCACCATCAGATCGCGCGCCGGCTTGATCACCTGGGGGAACACGGGCAGCTTGATCGTGACGTCCTTCTTGCCTGTCTTCACTTGCGGGCGGCCGAGCATTCCGGACGTGGCTGACGGCATGACGACGATGGCGTCGAGCCACTCCACCATCAACTCCGACAACTTCGCAGCGAAGTCCGGGGCGGGAGGGTTCGCCGGGACCAGGCGCACCGTCATCCCCTTCTTCACGACCACGTCCTCGATGGCAAAGCCGGGCCGCGGAAAGGCGCCGGCCCACGCGAGATCGTCGGCCATCCATGCGTCGATGTCGTCGGTGTGCACGGACGCCGCGTCGCCCGCGGGCGCCGCAAGCGCGCCGCGGATTGCCATCGAACGCGCGATCTCGGGACCGCCTGCGAACCGCATGCGCGAGACGATGTGCCTGACGTAGCGCGGCGACATCCCACGAACCTCGATCGTCCAGCGGTACTTCGCGCTCGTGCCGCCGGGCGACGACGAGGCGAGCGGACCGCTCGTGACCTTGCCCGACGATTCCTTGGGCGCGAACTCGGCACCGCCGCAAACGCCAAGCGACAAGTGCGTCGCGACTTGGCGCATCTGCGCTTCGGGCATCCCGTTGTGAATGACCACGCGATATGCGATTTCGATGACGAGCGTTTGCGGCTCGGCGCTCGCACAATACGCGACGTCGAGCTGAGCGGGCCGCCGCCGGAACGGCGTCGTGACGTTCGTCGTCGGAGGCGGTGCGGCGAGCGCAGGCGGCTTCGAGAGCGACGCGAGCAGAGGCTCGATCGCCACGCTCATCATCGCCGCGTTGGCCTCGAAGAGCGCCGCGATCGCCGCGCGATCGAGCGAGCGCTCGTCGCCGTCGAGCGTGTAGGCATGCCCGAACGTGTCGGGTCCGTCCTCCCACGCGATGCACGCGAGCTCTCCTTTGCCCTTCGCTTTTTTTATTGTGGCGAGGAGGCCGCGGTAACGCTCCTTCGTCTGGTCGACGTCGTCGCGATCCTCGATGCACCGCACGCGGAGCCGCTTACCTTCGTACGCGATGGTCTCGAGAGAACGCTCGGAAGGCGTCCGCGCTTGGATGGGGCGCACGCCGCGCGGAAGCTCGAAGTCACCGATCCAGAAGGCCGACCAGCTCATACGGACATCCTAACCGCGGCCGCGATCAACGTGGCCCGCCCCGTGAGATCACGGATGCGCGCGACGCCACGCTTCGTACGCGGCCGCGATCGTCGCCTCCGAGGGCGAGAACCAGCGCGTGAAGGTCTCCTCGTCCACGCTCTGCGCGTCGATCATCGAGACCGTGGCCTTGCCCTCGACGATCACGACGCGCGTGAAGTCGTCGCCCTGCGGAATGAAGGTCGCCTCGCCGGTGCCGCCGACGACGGCGGTCGCGGAGGCGACGAACGCGATCGGGGCGATCCAGTCGTACGCCGCGTCGGCTTCGACGAAGCCTTCGATGCGAAGCTCCCCTTCCGGAGAGAGCGACATCGAGAGGTACACCTTGCCGTCTTCGATGCCTTGTCGCGCGATGGCGAGTACGTCGGCGACCGTCTTGCCATTGACGAGCCCGTCGCTGAACTCGCAGATCGCCGGCGTGCTTTCGTCGTAGCGGAGGCCGGGGAGCGCGCGATCGACGTCGAACGTGGCCCACGTCGTGGTTTCGGGGAGCTGAAACTTGCCGATGATGTATGTGCCGATCATGAGGTTGGTCTGACGGAGCGTACGACGAAGCTACGCGCGCGGATCGTCGTCAGAATGTGTGACGCGGTCGCATCGCGGTGACGCTCGACGACGACTCAGAAGCGACGGATCGCCTGGAAATCCTCGGCGATCCGTTGGTGCCCAGAGACGGAATCGAACCGCCGACACGGGGATTTTCAATCCCCTGCTCTACCAACTGAGCTATCTGGGCGTCGCTAAGGACGCGCTAATAAGCCGACGGGAGCCCAGGTTGTCAAGGCGGACGCGCGTTTCTCGGCGGTTCGGCGCCGCCGACGAAACTGTTCGTCTGCCCGAGGCGTACTCTCTCGCGGTAGGCTCTCCCCGCTTCGATGCTTGCTTCTCCCGGAGGCCATGCGTGACCGCAGCCGACTCGCTCAATCTGATTGGAACCACAGTCGCCGACAAGTACGCCGTCGAGGCCGTCGTCGGTGAAGGCGGCTTTGCGGTCGTCTATCGCGCAAAGCACCTGATCTGGAAGCGCCCGGTCGCGATCAAGGTCTTCAAGGCGCTCGGCGATTTCGACAGCGCACACCGCACCAAGCTCATGGACGAGTTCGTCCAAGAGGGCGCGCTCCTCGCCGAGCTCTCCGAGCGCTCCGCCGCGATCGTGCAGGCGCGCGACATCGGGATGCTCACGACGGCACAAGGCGAGCAGATCCCGTACATGGTGCTCGAGTGGCTCGAAGGCTCCACGCTCGAAGCGGTCCTCGACGAAGAGAAAGCCGCGTCGCCGCGCCGCACGCCGCGCACGATCGCCGAATCGGTCAAGCTGCTCGAACCCGCGGCCGAAGCGCTCGCGCTCGCGCACATGAAAGGGATCGCGCACCGCGACGTGAAGCCGGGAAATATTTTTTTGCTCGGCGATCCGAACAGCGACTCGTGCACCGTCAAGCTCCTCGACTTCGGGATCGCGAAGGTCGTCTCCGACGCGCAGAAGATGGCCGGAAGCTTCACGAAGACGGGCGGGCAGGTGACGGCGTTCACGCCTGCGTACGGCGCGCCGGAGCAGTTCTCGCGGACGCATGGCGCGACCGGTCCATGGACCGATGTGTTCGCGCTCGCGCTCATCTTGGTCGAGCTCGTCAGCGGACGCGAAGCGCTTGAAGGGGACGACTTCGTGCAGCTCGCCGTCGCGTCGGGATCGTCGGATCGCCGCCCGACGCCGCGCGCTCTTCAAGCGAACGTGAGCGACGAGGTCGAAGCGGTCTTCGTGAAGGCGCTCGCCGTGAAGACGAGCGATCGCTATGCAGCCGCGGGCGACTTCTGGAACGCGCTCCATGCGGCGCTCGGCATGGCGCCGATGCGCGGCGTGACGACCGACCCACGGCGCGCTGGAGTGCGCGCCGACATCGGCCTCGGGACGGCGAACACCCTCGCGGTCCCCGAGTCCGCGCCGCTGTCCGCATCGCCGAGCAGTGGCGGCGGCCCGCCTTCGCTCGTCAGCGCGACCGCGACGAATCGCACCCCCGGCCGCGGCGGTGGCAACGGCGCGCTCATTGCCGTCGGTGTCGT
>JBBQXV010000156.1:0-21645 GCA_038209335.1 Polyangiales bacterium
CTGAAGTCGGGTGTCTTCGTGCGGATCCAGTCGCTCTTGAAAACGCTCGCGTCGACGACGATCGCGCACTGCACGGCGCGCGACGCGAAGACGGGACTCTGCACCGCGTCGACGAACGTCGATGGCGTGAAGGTGATCTCGGAGGCGCTGTCGGTGATGCTTGATCCGCTGCGATCGCCGGGTCTCGTGACGCGCGCCGGCGACGCGCTGTCGCTCCGCAACGACGGGACGCGCATCGACAAGGTGACGCCGATGACGATCTTCGTCGATGCGTTCAAAGGGATCGACGCTTCGTTCGCCGCGTTCGCGTCGGCAAATCCGGGCGGACCGGATCGGCGCGCGCTTTGGAAGGCGGCGCGGTCGCAGCTCGTCGACACGTTCCTCGCGGTCGACGGTGCCGGGCCGACGGCGGCGTTCAAGAACAAGGCGCTCATCGCGGCGCTCCCGGCGATCATCGACGTGCTTCGCGCGCAGGTCGCTGCGCATTGCCCGGCGCACGATGGGACGTGCGCGTGGGCGAAGAAGGATCTCGTCGCGAGCCTCAGTGACGTGTTGAAGGGGCCGACGTTCGCCGCGGCCATCGACATGCTCGAGGCGATCGCGAAGGACGACGCATCGCGCACGGAGATCGAGACGCTCGTCTCGTATCTCTTGGATGCGACGTCGTCGAACGACGCGCAGGCCGGCGCGCTCGCGGCCGTGGTCGACTCGCTCCAAGTCCTCGACGACGACACGAACCTCGTCCCGTTCTACCGAGTTCTCTCCGAGGCGTTGTCGAGCCCGATCACCGACGACAAAGGCAACGTGCTCCGTCGCGGCCTCGTCGACGCCGCGCTCCACGCCGTCGCGAAGATCTACCCGCCGAAGGACTGCGCTGCCGATCGCGATCCGAGCGGCGCGATCCGCCTCGTCCTCGCCGCGCTCGTCACACCCATGGGCGACCGCGCCGTCACGCCGCTCGAGGTCATCTCCGACGTCATCGCCGACGTGAACCGCGCCGCGCCCGAGAAGACGACGAAGCTCGACGGCCCGGACTATGGCAGCATCGCCAACGAGATGAGCTCGTTCGTTCTCGACAAGTCGCGCGGCCTCGAACAGATGTACGCCATCATCAAACAAGCCACGGCCAAGTGAAGATGCGCATCGTCGTCGACTACGAGCTCTGCGAAGCGAACGCGCGGTGCATGAAGACCGCGCCCGAAATATTCCAGGTTGGCGACGATGATCGCTTGCGACTCCTCGTGGTCGAGCCTGCGGCCTCGCAGCTCGAAGCGGTAGAGACCGCGATCAAGCGATGCCCGAAGCGGGCCTTGTCACTGGTGGAGTGACACCGAGCTCGAGTGCGGTGTTGCGGTGTTGCATCGCACGAACGGGTGACAACAACGAGCTGAATGCTCGTGAAGTCTCGTCGTCGAACCCACATGAAACTTCGACATGGAATTCTTCTCCTTGCAGTGAGCACCTCGTTCGTCGTCGCGGTCGGTTGTTCGTCGGGCTCCGAAGGCGTCGTCACGAGCGACGCTGGCGCCGGTTCCGACGCGAGCAGCACGGGCGACTCCTCGACGTCCGCCGAGGCGAGCACATCGAGCGACGCGTCGACGACGCTGCCGGACACCGGCCCGTCTCCCGACTCGTCCGCGCCCGCCGCGTGCAATGCGCTCGGCGTTCCCGCCTACGCGCCACAAGAAGCGATCGCGAGCGCAGCGCCCGCGGCCACCGGCGGCACGATCGCCGATGGAACGTGGGATCTCGTCAACATCATCAGCTTCACCGGCCCGGGTGGTGCGAGCGGACCGATGGGCACGTCGACCATGGCCGAGCGCTACGAAGTGAGCGGCGCCACGTGGCAATTGGGAACATCCGTGAACGGCAACGCCGCGCACTTCACCCAGCACGTCGTCATGTCCGGCACGAGCCTGACGCCGACGACGACCTGCGGCAGCGGCGTCGACGGAACCCTCCCGTACTCGGCGACGTCATCGACGCTCACCATCTACACGTTCGGCGGCCACCTCGGGCTCGTCTTCAACAAGAAGTGACGCGCGTCACAGCTTGAGGACGCGTATCGCGTTTTCGCGCAGGAACTTGGGCCACACGCTGTCTTTGAACGGCACGTCCTTGAGCTCGGTGAAGATGCGCTCGAGCGTGAGGCCCATCGGGAAATAGCCTGCGTAGAGGATCTTGTCGGCGCCGCGCGTGTTGGCGTAATCGATAATCGCCTTTGGGTAGTGGCGCGGCGCGAATGCGCTCGTCGAGTAAAAGAGGTTTGGCCATTTGAGCATCAGCTTCACGGCCAAATCGGTCCACGGCTCGCATCCGTGGCGCGTCACGACCTTGAGATCCGGGAAGAACCAGCAGACCTCGTCGAGCAGCGCGACGTCTTGCACGCCCATCGGCACGCGCGGTCCGGGAACGCCGGCGCAAATGAAGATGGGAATGTCGAGCTCGGTGCACTTTGCATAGATGGGATAGAACTTCTTGTCGTTGATCGGCACTTGCGGACAAAGTCCCGCGGGGAACGCCGACGCCGCTTTGATCCCGAGCGTCTCGTGCGCCTTCACCAGCTCGCGCACCCCCTCCATGCCGAGGTTCGGGTTGACCTCGTAGCTGCCGAAGAAGCGATCGGGGTGCTCCTTCAGCGCGCGGACGCCGTCGTTGTTGATGCCGCTGACGCCGACCATCGCGCGCTCGACGCCCCATTTGTCCATCTCGTCGAGCGTGATGCCGACGTGGTCCGACGACTTTCGCGTCGTCGGGATGTTCTTGAACATGTACTGCGCGGGGAAGTCGAACTGCTCGCGGCTCTCCTGATCCATGAGGAGCGGCTTCAAGAACTCGTAGCGCTTCTTCTGATCGTCGGTCGGGATCTGAAGCATTAGATCGATCGCCCGGACTCCGCTCGGCATGGGCATGGAACACATTCTACACCTGGACAGAGAAAGTGAAACATGTTCTATTCTGGGTATGCGAGCGGCAACGAACGGCGGCGCAGACGCATCCAGGCTCACGGCCGAGTACGTGCTCGAGTACACGTACCGGCGCAGCGTAGGTCCGGTGATCGGGCAGTTTCTTGCCGGGCTCCGCGACGGGAAGATCGTCGGGGTGCGAGCGCCGTCGGGCAAGGTGCTCGTGCCGCCCGCCGAGTACGATCCGGAGACGGGCGACGCGACGGGCGAGATGGTCGAGGTCGGGACGTCGGGCGTCGTGACGACGTGGTCATGGATCGAATCTCCGCGTCCCAATCAGCCGCTCGCGCATGCGTTCGCGTGGGCGCTCGTGAAGCTCGACGGCGCCGACACCGCGCTGCTCCACGCGGTCGACGCGAAGACGATCGATCGCATGAAGACGGGGATGCGCGTGAAGGTGCGTTGGCGCGCCGAGCGCATCGGAGCGATCGGCGACATCGCCTGCTTCGAGCCGGAGGCCGCGCAATGAGCGAGCCGGTGAAGCGCATCAAAGCGCCCGTGCGCATGACGTACGAGGTGACGGCCGGCAAAGCGCTGTCGCGATTCCTCGCCGGCCTCGTCGAAGGGCGCATCGTCGGACAGCGTTGTCCGTCGTGCACCAAAGTGTACGTGCCGTCGAAGGGCGCGTGCCCGACGTGCGGCGTGTGGATGGAAGAACAAGTCGTCGTCGCCGACACCGGGACCGTGACGACGTTTTGCATCGTGCGCGTTCCGTTCGAAGGGCAGACGATGAAGCTGCCGTATGTCTACGCGAGCATCCTGCTCGACGGCGCCGACTTGCCGATCCTTCACCTCGTCGACATGCCGGCGATGGAAGCGCGGATGGGACTTCGCGTGAAAGCGGAGTGGCTCGCGCCCGAGGATCGCAAACCGACCATGGAGAGCATTCGCTGCTTCGTCCCGACGAGCGAGCCCGACGCGGCGTTCGACACGTACAAGGAGCACCTGTGATGCGCGATGTCGCGGTGGTTTCGTTCGCGTCGCTCGTCACCACGGGGGGCGAGCTCGACGAGACGGAGATGCTGGTCAAGGTGATCGGCGAAGCGCTCGCGAAGGCGAAGATCCCGAAGAACGAGATCGGCTTCACCTGCTCAGGGAGCTGCGATTACCTCGGCGGTCGGCCGTTCTCGTTCGTGATGGCGCTCGACGCGGTCGGGGCGTGGCCGCCGATCTCCGAGTCGCACGTCGAGATGGACGGCGCGTGGGCGCTCTATGAAGCTTGGGTACGTTTGCAGCACGGCGACGTGGACACTGCGCTCGTCTATGCGTTCGGGCGCGCGACGCAAGGCTCGCTGGGCGACGTGCTCGCAACGCAGCTCGACCCGTACAACGTGGCGCCGCTGTGGCCGGACGACGCGAGCATCGCGGGGCTGCAGGCGCGCGCGCTGGTCGATTCCGGGCGGTGCAAAGAGAGCGACGTCGCGTATCCGCGCGCGCCGTTCGCGGATGGGGCGACGGCGGTCGTGCTCGCGGTCGGCGATCGCGCGCGGCGCGCGTCGTCGCGTCCGGCGTGGATCCGCGGGATCGATCACCGGATCGAAGCGCACTCGCTCGGCGCGCGCGATCTCACGCGGTCGCCGTCGACGGAGATCGCGGCGCGCAAGGTCGGAGCGCACGGACGCAAGGTCGACGTCGCCGAGCTGCACGCGTCGTATCGGCACCAAGAGATCATCCTGCGTGACGCGCTCGGTCTGCCGAACGACGTCGCGATCGGTGCGGGAACGCGCGCGCCGGATCCGTTCATCGTCGCCGGGTTGAACCGCATCGGCGCGGCCGCGCAGCGGATCTCCGACGGCGGCGCCGGATCGGCGATCGCGCATGCGACGTCGGGGCCCTGCTTGCAGCAGAACCTCGTCTGTTTGCTGGAGGCGGAGTGATGGCCGAGCGTTGCGCGATCATCGGTATTGGTCAGACCTTGCACGCGTCGAAGCGCGACGATCTCTCGATCGCCGGCCTCGTGCGCGAAGCAGCGTCCCGCGCGCTCGAAGACGCCGGCCTCGGTTGGCGCGACATCGACGCAGTGGTCATCGGCAAAGCGCCCGACATGTTCGAGGGTGTGATGATGCCGGAGCTTTACTTGGCAGACGCGCTCGGCGCGGTCGGCAAGCCGATGATGCGCGTGCATACGGCCGGGAGCGTCGGCGGATCGACCGCAGTCGTCGCGGCGCACCTCGTGCAATCGGGGATTCACGATCGCGTGCTTACCGTCGCGTTCGAGAAACAGTCCGAGAGCGACGCGATGTGGGCGCTCTCTCCGAAATATCCGTTCCAGCCGCCGCTCGTCGCGGGCGCGGGCGGGTTCTTCGCGCCGATCGTTCGCAGTTACATTCGGCGGTCGGGCGCGCCGGACGACGTCGGAATGCGCGTCGCGGTCAAAGACCGATTGAACGCGCTGAAGAACCCGTATGCCCACTTGCGCATGGACGACATTTCGATCGAGAAGGTCGCGGCGTCGCCGATGCTATGGGATCCCATACGCTACCTCGAGACCTGCCCGTCGTCGGACGGCGCGTGTGCGATGGTGCTCGCGAGCGACAAGGCCGCGAAGGCGTCGCCGAAGAAGCCGGCGTGGGTTCGCGGAACCGCCGTGCGCAGCGAACCGAGCATGTTTGCTGGGCGAAATCAGGTCGATCCGCGCGCGGGACGCGACTGCGCGAAGGACGTCTACGCACAAGCTGGCATCGCCAATCCACGCCGCGAGATCGACGTCGCCGAGCTCTACGTTCCGTTCAGCTGGTTCGAGCCGATGTGGCTCGAGAACCTTGGGTTCGCGGATCTCGATCACGGGTGGAAGATGACGCTCGAAGGCGCGACCGAGCTCGGCGGCGATCTCCCCGTCAATCCGTCGGGCGGCGTCTTGTCGTCCAATCCGATCGGCGCATCGGGAATGCTGCGCTTCGCGGAAGCGGCGATGCAAGTGCGCGGTACGGCCGGCGCGCATCAAGTCGACGGCGCAAAGGTCGCGGTCGGTCATGCGTACGGCGGCGCGTCGCAGTTCTTTGCGATGTGGGTCGTCGGGAGCGAGCGGCCTTAGCGCCGGGGAGAGGATCATGGAGCTCAACATCGCCGATATGTTCGAGAGTCTCGTCGACGTGATTCCGGAGCGAACCGCGCTCGTGTGCGGGGATCGCCGGCTCACGTACGCCGAGCTCGAAGAGCGATCGAACCGCATGGCCAACGTGCTCCGCGCGCGCGGCGTGAAGGCGGGCGATCACGTCGGCCTCTATCTCTACAACGGCGTCGAGTTCATCGAGTCGATGCTCGGGGTGTTCAAGCTTCGCGCGGTGCCGATCAACATCAACTACCGCTACGTCGAGGGCGAGCTCACGTACCTCTTCGAGAACGCGAAGCTCGTCGCGCTCGTTCATCAGCGCGAGCTCTCGCAGTTCGCGGCAGCCGCGGCAAAGACGGTCGCCACGCTCAAGACGTTCGTCGCGGTCGCCGACGGCGGCGCGCCTGTCGCCTGCGACATCGACCCGATCGACTACGACGCCGCGCTGCGCGCCGCATCGCCGGAGCGCAAGTTCGAGAAGCGATCCGGCCACGATCTCTACATCATCTACACCGGCGGAACGACGGGCATGCCGCGCGGCGTGATGTGGCGCCACGAGGACGTGTTCTACGCGGGCCTGCAGGGCGGTCGTCCCGGCGGCGAGCCGCTCACGCGCGCCGAAGAGCTCGCGGGCGTCGCGAAGGAATCCGAGGAACCGCTCACGTTTCTGCCGGCGGCGCCGCTCATTCACGGCGCAGCGCAGTGGGCGTCGCTCATTGGCCTCTTCGGAGGCGGCAAGGTCGTCCTTCAAGGAGGTCGCAGCTTCAACGCAAAAGAAGTCTGCGAGCTCATCGAGCGCGAGAAGGTGAACACGCTCACGTTCGTCGGCGACGCGATGGCGCGTCCGCTCGTCGACGCGCTTCGCGAAGGAGCGTTCGACATGTCGTCGCTCTTCGTCGTCGCGTCGGCCGGGGCGATCCTGTCGGATACGGTCAAGGACGAGCTGACGGCGCTTCTTCCGAACACGATGGTGCTAAACAGCTTCGGCGCGTCGGAGACGGGACACCAAGGAACGACCGGTGCGTTTCCGACCGAGGGCGGCGTCCCGAGCGGGCGTCCCAGCTTCTACATGGACGACAGCAACACGGTGCTCGGCGACGACATGAAGCCGCTCGAGCCGGGAACGACGACGATTGGCAAGTTGGCGCGACGCGGCCGATTGCCGATTGGCTATTTCAACGATCCCGAGAAGACGGCGAAGACGTTCATCACGATCGACGGCGAGCGCTGGGTCGTGCCGGGAGATCTCGCGACGCTCGAAGCCGACGGACGCATCACGGTGCTCGGACGCGGCGCGGTCTGCATCAACAGCGGCGGCGAGAAGATTTTCCCCGAAGAGGTCGAGTCGACTTTGAAGGCGCATCCGTCGGTACAAGACGCGGTCGTCGTCGGCATACCGGACGATCGTTGGGGACAGCGCGTCGCGGCGGTGGTGCAAACGCGCGGCGGCGTGGATGTGACGCTCGCGGAGCTCGAGACGTTCTGTCGAACGAGGATTGCAGGATACAAGGTCCCGCGCGAGCTCAAGATTGTCGCGCAGGTCGCGCGTCACCCGAGCGGGAAGCCCGACTACCGCTGGGCGAGCGCGATCGCACGTGGTGAAACGGCATGATGCCGAAGCATTATTGGGATGTGCCTCCAGCGCTCCCGACGGGCGCGTGGGCGGCGAAGCGCGTGCTCGCCGCGAAGCTGCGTGATCTCGCCGCCGTCGTCGTGACGACCGATGCGCCGGCCGAGGCGCTCGCGCTCGCGGCGGAGTCCGTCGATCGAGCCGCACTCGCACTCTTCCAGTTCCCGAGGCGCACGTTCAAAGACGGATTCGCGTCGTGCACGACGCCCGCCGAGTATGCCGTCTTCGCGGATCGCACCGCGCTCACCGGCGAGTCGAATCCGATCTCGCCGCCGATGAAGCTCCTCAGAGAAGAGATGACGGCGATCGGTCTCGTGACGTTCGGGCCGTCGTTCGAGGGCATTCCAGGCTGCGTTCACGGCGGTTTCGTCGCAGCGGCGTTCGATCAGGTCTTTGGCTACTTGCAGGTCATTCGCGGAGCGGGCGGCGTGACGGCGGCGCTCGACGTTCGCTATCTGCGGCCGACGCCGCTCGACGTCGAGCTCAGGATCGAAGCGACCACGTCGCAGGTCGACGGCAAGAAGAGCTTCGTCGCCGCGAAGATGATCGCCGGCGGAAAGGTCACCGCCGAAGCGACGGGTACGTTCGTGGAGATCGACGCCGCACGGATGAAGGCGATCATCGGCGCGCAGACATCGAAGGAAGGCTGAAATGTACATCGACTACACGCCGGCCGAGCGCGCCCTGCGCGACGAGCTCCGCGCGTATTTGCGCAAGCACGTAACGGAAGACGTCCTCGCGGAAGTCGCGGGGACCGAGGGCGGTGGGCCGCTCTACACCAAGGTGCTCAAGCAAATGGGCGCCGACGGTTGGCTCGGGATCGGCTGGCCCAAAGAGTTCGGCGGTCGGGCGCGACCGGCTATTGAAGAGTTCATCTTCTTCGATGAAGTGCAGCGCGCCGGATTCCCGATTCCGTTTCTCACGCTCTGCACGGTCGGTCCGACGCTCATCAAGTACGGAACCGACGAGCAAAAAGCGGCGATGCTCCCGCGGATCCTGCGCGGCGAGCTCCACTTCGCGATTGGCTATTCCGAGCCGAGCGCGGGGACCGATCTCGCGTCGCTCAAGACGAAGGCCGTGCGCGAAGGCGATGACTACGTCGTCACCGGGCAAAAGATATTCACGAGCCTCGCCGAGTATGCCGACTACGTCTGGCTCGCCGTGCGCACGGATCCCGAAGCGCCGAAGCACAAGGGGATCTCGATCCTGATGGTCGACACGAAGACGCCCGGTTTCTCGCTCACGCCCATTCACACGCTCGGCGGAAACCGCACGAACGCGACGTACTACGACGCCGTGAAGGTCCCGGTCGCGATGCGCGTCGGGCGCGAGAACGACGGGTGGAAGCTCATCACGACGCAGCTCAATCACGAGCGCGTTGCCCTCAGTGCGCCCGGGCCGATCACGCGCTTCATCGGCGAGGTCGTCGCGTGGGCGAAAGAGACCCGCCTCGCGGACGGACGTCGCGTCATCGACGAGCCGTGGATTCAGCTGAACCTCGCGCGCGCCCACGCACATGCCGAGGTCCTGCGCCTGATGACGTGGCGGCAGGCGTACAACATCGATCAAGGCAAGCTCGATCCGGCCGAGTCGTCGTGCGTGAAGGTCTTCGGAAGCGAGTCGTTCGTGAAGGTGTACGCGCTGCTGCTCGAGGTCCTCGGCCAGCCCGGTTACCTCAAGACGGGATCGCCCGGCGCCGTCCTGCGCGGACGAATCGAGAGCTACTACCGGCCTACGCTCGTACTGACGTTTGGCGGCGGAACGAACGAAGTGCAGCGCGACATCATCGCGATGGTCGGGCTCGGAATGCCGCGCGCGCCGCGCTGAAGGAGTCGACGATGGATTTCTCGTTCACGGAGGCACAGACGGCGGTCGCGGATCTCGCGCGAAAGCTGTTCGCGGAGCGGCTGACGCCGGCGGCGTTGAAGACGATCGAAGCGACGGAGGACCGCTTTCACGCGCCGCTCTGGAAGGAGCTCGCGGGGCTCGGGCTCCTCGGTACGGCGATCGCGGAGAGCGAAGGTGGCGGAGGTCACGGGCTCCTCGAGCTGTGCGCGCTCCTTCAAGAGGCGGGCGGAGCCGTCGTGCCGCTCCCGCTTTGGCCGACGCTCGCGCTCGGCGCATTGCCGATTGGCAAGTTCGGGACGGCCGAGCAGCGCGCGCGCATTCTCCCCTCGGTTGCGCGCGGCGAAGCGATCCTCACCGCGGCGCTCGCCGAGTACGGCTCGGAAGATCCGCTGCGACCGTCGACGACCGCGAAGGCCGACGGTGCGGCGTGGATCTTGAACGGCGTGAAGACGTGCGTTCCGGCGGCGCGCCTCGCGAATCGCATTCTCGTCGGCGCGCGCACGACCGGCGACGCGCTCGGCGTCTTCCTCGTCGATCCGAAAGCGCAAGGCGTCACGCTCGAGCGCCAGGTGACGACGTCGGGTGAATCGCAATACCAACTCACGCTGTCCAACGTGCGCATCGCGCGCGAAGACATCCTCGGCGATCCCGAGCGCGGGATCGACGTCCTCTCGTGGCTCGTCCCGCGCGCGACGATCACGCTCGTCGCGATGGAGCTCGGAATCGCCGAGCGCGTCCTCCGGATGACCGCGTCGTACACGACGTCGCGCCAACAGTTCGATCGTCCGATCGCCACGTTTCAAGCCGTCGCGCAGCGCACAGCGGACGCTTACATTGACGTCGAGTCGATCCGCGTCTCGACATGGCAAGCCGCGTGGCGCCTCTCCGAGGATCTCCCCGCGACGATCGAGGTCGGTGTCGCAAAGTTCTTCGCCTCCGAAGGAGGACACCGCGTCGTCTATGCCGCGCAGCACCTGCACGCCGGAATGGGCTTCGATCTCGATTACCCACTTCATCGCTACTACCTGCTGTCGAAGCAAATCGAGCTCACGCTCGGCTCGTCGGCGACGCACCTCGCGCGAATCGGCGCCGAGCTCTCGAGGAGTGAATGACGATGCACACGCGACTCTGCGACACGTTTGGAATCGAGTTTCCGATCTTCGCGTTCAGCCATTGCCGCGACGTAGTCGCCGCCGTGAGCAAGGCGGGAGGCTTCGGCGTTCTCGGCGCGCTCGCGTTCACGCCGGAGCAGCTCGAGGTCGAGCTCGCGTGGATCGACGCGCACGTCGACGGAAAGCCGTACGGCGTCGACGTCGTCATGCCTGCCAAATACGAAGGTTCGGATCAAGGCGGCGTCTCGAAAGAAGCGCTCGAAGGGATGATCACCGAGAAGCATCGCGACTTCGTGAAGCAGCTCCTCGCGCGCTTCGAGGTGCCTTCGCTCCCCGCAGGCGAGAAGATCGAGTCGCTCCTCGGGTGGAGCGACGCGGGAGGACGCGGGCATGTCGAGGTGTCGCTCAATCATCCGATCAAGCTGCTGGTCAATGCGCTCGGCCCGCCGCCCAAGGACGTGATCGAAAAGGCGCACGCGAAGGGGGTGAAGGTCGCGGCGCTCGTCGGTACGGTGGCGCAGGCGCGAAAGCAAGTCGAAGCGGGCGTAGACATCATTGTCGCGCAAGGGACGGAAGCGGGCGGGCACACCGGAGAGATCGGCACGATGGTGCTCGTCCCGGACGTCGTCGATGCGGTCTCGCCCGTGCCGGTGCTCGCGGCCGGCGGGATCGGGTGCGGACGGCAAGTCGCGGCGTCGCTCGCGCTCGGCGCCGACGGCGTATGGACCGGATCGATCTGGCTCGCTGTCAAAGAGAGCGACTCCGAGCCGGTGCTGGTCGAGAAAATGCTCCGAGCGACGTCGACCGACACGGTGCGCTCGCGATCGCTGAGCGGCAAGCCTGCGCGTCAACTGAAGACCGCGTGGACCGAAGCGTGGGACGGCAAAGAGTCGCCCGGCACGCTCCCGATGCCGCTCCAGTTCATGCTCACGGCCGAAGCGCAGACGCGCATTCACCGTTACGCGCACACCGAAGGATCGCGCGCTGGCGAGCTGCTCGGCACACCGGTCGGGCAAATCGTCGGACGCATGAAGAGCGTCCGCGCCGCGCGCGACGTCATCTACAGCATGGTCGAAGAGTACGTCGACGTCGTCGAGAAGCTGTCGGGGCCGGCGGCCGAGTGACTAGCGGCGCTAGTCGACTTTGCGCGGTACGGGCACGGTGAAGCCTCGCGGCGCGCTGACGTCGGGGGCGCCGTCGAAGATCGCTCGCGTCGCATCGCCGACGAGCTTCCAGTTCAGCCAGACGAGGAGCGGGTGGAGCACCGCGCAGCTCGCGCGAACGAGCCCGATGACGAGCCGATCGCCGAGCTTCGAGCCGCGCACGCCGATCTTCTCGCGCGCCCAAGCGGGAAGCTGCGCGATCACGAAGCGCCTCGCGAGCGGCAACGCCGGCCACGCCCACCACAGCGCGCGTGACGCCGGAAAGAGAAGAAACGCGATGAGGTCACGCGTCTTCTCGGTCACGCCGAGCTCGGGGATGACGCGCGCGTAGACCGCCTCTTTTTCCGCGAGCGACGACGCGGCCGAATCGGGAGAGCCGAGGAGCATCGGACCGAAGCGCGTAACCTCGTAGATCGCGCTCTCTTCTTCGCGCGTCAGCTTGCCGCCGACGAACTTGTACGAGTCGAGGAGCGCTTCCAGCTCCGTGAGATGCACCCACTCGAGGAGCTCGGGATCGTTCGCCGTGTACTTCGCGCCGGTGGCCGAATTCGTCCCTTTGACCGGGACGTGCCGCGCGTTGACGCGATCGACGAGCCGCAGCAACGTCGCGTCGTCGGCAAATACGGACGCGAGCACGTACTCCGACGTTCGACGCAGGCGATCGATCGGACGTCGTCGCAGCGTGCTGTGGCCAGCGACGCCTTCACCGACCGAAGGATGAAGCACTTGCAACACGAGCGCGCGCGCACCGAACAAGAGCCCGCCGTACGGAACGGCGCGTGCGACCCGGTAGATCGCGTGGTCCTTCCCGGCGCGCGTCGGGTGAAACGTCTTCAACTACTCCGCGGACGCCGGATAAAACTGCTTCGACCAGCGACGGAAGAGGCCAATCGGTCCGTCGCCGTCGCACACCATCGGCGGCTGGACGTAGACCTTGTTCTCCCAAATCGGAATGTCTTGTCCGAGCTGCCGATCGATCTCGCGAATGAATGCGGCGCCGACAGTGCTCGTGACGTCGCCGTTCGCCAGCTTCTTCACCGTGAACGAGAAGCGCACGTCGACGTAGTCGTCGTCGATTGGCGTCGTGGAGGCGACGAGGAGCGTCTCGACGATCCCCGTGAAGCGCGTGAGCGCATAGCCGAAGCCGTGGCTGATGCTCTCGACCGAGCCGGTCACTTTGCCCATCGGCGTCCGCATCTTCGTCTCGGACTTCACGTGCAAAACGTGGCCTTTGATCTCGGCGACCGTCTTCGGTTGCTCGACCGTGCCGTGCACGTAATGAAAGTGCGCCGAGTCGACGGCGTTTTCCGCCATCTCTTGGTTGTGCGTCTTGATCTTCCAGCGTCGGCGCTCGTACGGCGTCCACTCGGCGTTCTCGTATTCGGGGATCGCGTCGATGTCCCACTGCGGCGGAAGGCCCTCGCAATGATTCCAAAGAAGAATGAGCCCGTTGACCTCTTTGAGGTGCCACGGCTTGATCTTGGCCTTCGGCGGAATGTGCGTCGCATACGGCACTTCGACGCACGCGCCGGTGGTGTCGTACTTCCATGCGTGGAATGGGCACTTGATGCACTCGCCCTTCACCGTGCCGCCGTACCCGAGGTGCGCGCCGAGGTGCGGACAGTAAGCGTCGAGAACCGTGGCTGCGCCCGACTCGGTGCGAAAGAGGACCATGTGCTTGCCGAAGTACTGAATCGGGAGCACGCCGCTCGGCGCGAGCTCGTCGGAGTACGCGACTTGGAACCAGCCGTTCGGATATCGCGGAAACGGAAATCGGCTCATGTTTCACCTTCGACGCCGCGCATGAGGATCGCTCCTATCAAGCGCATTTGCTCGACCACTTCCGTCTGACTGAGGAGACCCGCCGACCAGCCGACGAGCGACGCGAACCAAATCTGTTGGAGCGCGAACGCGAGCGTCGTCTCGGTCTTCGACGGCGCCTTCGACGCCGTGGGCGCCTTTGCGTCCTTCGCGCCGATGCGCCCGACACCGCGAAGCGCCGCGATGATGAGCCCCGTCATGCGGTCTTGGTACGCGGCGACTTTGCCCGCGACCTCGGGCTCGCCCGACGCCACCGCGCGAAGGACGGCGCGCGCGTACTTGGGTTTCTTGCACATGCCGCGCGTGACGATTTGGAAGAGATGGACGACGCGGTCGAGCGGCGTGGCGCCGGTCGCGGGCTTCGCCTCCATGCGACGCTCGAGGTTCTCGGTCTCGCGATCGAGCGCGGCGACGAGAATGTCTTCCTTGCTGCGGAAGCGTTTGTAGAGCGTGCCCAGGGCGACGCCGGCGTGCGCGGCGACGTCGCGCTGTCGAACGTTGTCGAAGCCTCCCTCTTCAGCGAGACTGATCGCTACGTCGAGGATTGCGTCTCTTCGATCTTTCATTCGACTAGAAATGAAACATGTTTCACTTCTCGCGTCAACCGCGCTCTTGCTCGAAGAAGTGAAACATGTTTCACTTCGATCGTCCCCATGACGGAAATCGAGCGGTTTCGTGAAGAGACGCGAGCGTGGCTCGAGGGGGCGTGCCCCGTTTCGATGCGCGCGCCGATGGTCGACGAGAAGGACGACGTGTGGGGCGGGCGACGTGGCGTGTTCGCGTCGCAGGACCAGCGCGTGTGGCTCGAGCGCATGGTCGAGCGCGGGTGGACGGCGCCGACGTGGCCGAAGGAGTACGGCGGTGGTGGGCTCGATGCGCCGCGAGCGGCGGTGCTCGAAGAGGAGCTGAAGCGCCTCGTATGTCGACCCGCGCTGAAGAGCCTCGGCGTGTGGATGCTCGGCCCGGTGCTTCTCCAGTTCGGAACGGAAGAGCAGAAGCGCGAGCACTTGCCGAAGATGGCGCGCGGCGAGATCCGCTGGTGCCAAGGGTACAGCGAGCCCGGCGCGGGATCGGATCTCGCCAGCCTGCAGACGCGCGCCGTTCTCGAAGGCGACGAGTACGTCGTCGACGGGCAGAAGGTGTGGACCTCGCACGCTCACGTGGCCGATTGGATCTTCTGCCTCGTGCGGACGGATCCGGCGGCGAAGAAGCACGAGGGGATCAGCTTCTTGTTGATCGACATGGCCTCGCCCGGCGTGCGCGTGAAGCCGATCAAGCTCATCAGCGGCGCGTCGCCATTCTGCGAGACGTTCTTCGAGGCGGTACGTGTTCCGACCAAGAACCTCGTCGGTCGTCCGAACGGCGGATGGACCGTCGCGAAGGCCGTCCTCGATCACGAGCGCGCGCTCATCTCGCGCATGCGGGACGCGCGCGCCTCCGAGGACGAGCCGCTCGGCGCGATGGCGGCGCGATGCATTGGACGCGACGGAGGGATCGTCGCCGATGCCGCGCTCCGCGATCGAATCGCGCAAGCCGACATCGACGCGCTCGCGTTGAAGCTCACGCTCCGGCGGTCCGCCGAGTCGGTCCAAGCCGGACGCGGCCCGGGTTCCGAGACGTCGACGTTCAAGCTGTGCGCGACCGAGCTGAGCAAGCGAAGGCTCGAGATCGCCGTCGCGATCAAAGGCTTTCAGGCGCTCGGATGGAGCGGCGACGGATTCGCCGACGACGAGATCGCGACGACGCGCGCGTGGCTCCGATCGCGCGCCAGCTCGATCGAGGGGGGCTCTTCGGAGATCCAGCTCAACATCATCGCCAAGCGCGTGCTCGGGCTCCCGGATTGAACATGGCATTCGTCCTCACTGAAGATCAGGAGTCGATTCGACGATCGGCGAAGAAGCTCGTCGACGAGCGCGCGCCGATCACGCAGCTTCGCGCGCTCCGCGATACCGACGATGCGCTTGGATACTCGCGCGATCTGTGGAAGCAGATGGGCGAGCTCGGGTTCGCGGGGATGACGCTACCGGAGGCGTATGGCGGCATGGGGCTCGGTCTCGCGGAGCTCGGGCTCGTGCTCGAGGAGTGCGGACGCCGATTGGTCGCGAGCCCGCTCTTCGCGTCGCTGATCCTCGGTGGAGGCGCGATCGATTTCGCCGGGAGCGAATCGCAGAAGGCGGCGTGGCTCCCGCGAATCGCGCGGGGCGAGGCGATCGTCGCGCTCGCGCACGAAGAGGGGAGTCGTCATTCGCCGTACGCGGTCGCGACGCGCGCGGTCCCGACCGACGGCCGATGGACGCTGACTGGCGAGAAGACGATGGTGATCGACGGTCACGTCGCGGACGCGATGGTCGTCGTCGCGCGCACGTCGCTGCGCGGGCGGGACGGGCTGACGCTCTTCCTCGTCGCGCGTGACGCTCCGGGGCTCGACGTGCAGCGGCGGTCGACGATCGACAGCCGCAACATAGCGGCCGTGCGCCTCGAGGGCGTGCGCGTCGCGGAGGGCGACGTCGTCGGCGTCGTCGGTCGTGGCGCCGACGTCCTCGATCGTGTGCTCGATCGCGCGGCCATCGCGCTGAGCGCGGAGATGCTCGGCGGTATGCAGGAGGCGTTCGATCAGACGATTGCGTATCTCAAGGTTCGAAAGCAGTTCGGCGTGCCGATCGGATCCTTTCAAGCGTTGAAGCACCGCGCGGCGCAAATGTTCTGCGAGATCGAGCTCGTGCGATCGCTCGTCGTCGCGGCGCTCCGTGCAGCAGACGCCGGAACCGACGACGTCGCGCTCCTCGCGAGCGCCGCGAAGGCTCGCGCGTCGGACGTGTACGTCCACGTCGCAAACGAAGCGATCCAAATGCACGGCGGCATCGGCGTCACCGACGAGCTCGACGTCGGCTTCTTTCTCAAGCGCGCGCGCGTGACCGAGATGATGCTCGGCGCGGCGCCGTTTCACCGCGATCGGTTCGCGCGACTCTCGGGGTACTGAAGGCGCGCTCGGAGCCTCTCGCGAGTATCCTCGCGGCGTGGTTTCTCGAGCCGCTCTCCTCGCGTTCCTCGCTTCGGGCGCGCTCGCGTTCATCGCGTGCAAGCGGCCGTCCGCTGCGATCGCAGACGGGGGCGCGCCGCCCGATGCTTCGTCAGCCGCGGCGATCGCATCGTCGTCGCCGTCGCCTTCGTCTTCTTCCTTCGCATCGAACGACGCCGGCCCGATGAAGCCGCTCGAGTTGCTTCAGTTCCGGATCACGAGCGGGATCGAAAACAAGAAAGCGAAGGACACGCTCACGACGGCCGTGCCTGGGCAGCGCGTCTGGGCGCACCTCACGATTCGCAACCGGAGCGCGACGACACGGCAAGTGAGGCTCGTTTTTCGCGTGAACGGTGACGAGCGGACGACGGTCTCGCTCGACATCGATCCGTCTTGGTCTTTCCGCACGTGGGGATACAACACGCTCCGTGACCTCGACACCGGCGAGCTCGATATCGAAGTGACGGACGACACAGGCAAGGTGATGGTCTCGGACAAGCTGCCAATCGTTCGCGCGAAGGATGCGGGAAAGGCGAAGTAAAAATCGGCGGACGCGCGAGACTCCCGTGCCTCGCGCGCGTCACTTGCTCTAATGAGGAGGAAGCGTCCAATGCCGCTGACCCGTCGCCGTGGCCAGCGCGGCCTCGTCGCACGTCCAGGGCTCGCGCACCTGCGCGTTCGTGACGAGCACCGTGTTCCCTTTGCCGTCGGTGAACGGGATCCACACCTCGGCGCCGTTCGCGAAGATGCGATACGGATGCATGCCGTGCGCCTCGGGTGGCAGCGTGCGCGGCGACCACTGTCCGTCGCGATGCGCGAAGACGTTCGACACGCTGCGTACCCAGATCTCGCCCGAGACGTCCGCCGAGTCGGCGATGCCGGCGGCGAGGCGCGCGGGATCGATCGGCGCCTGCGTGTCGATCCACACGGTCGTTCCCGGGGCGCGCTGGAAGACGCGGAGCGCATCGACCGCCCACGCGGCGCCGCGCGACGTGAAGTGAAGCGCGACGAGAGCCGCCCCGCGCACCGGCAGGATCGTCTCCTCCTTGAGCGTGGAGCCGTTGACGACGTACGCGTGCGTCTCCTTGTGTTTCACGACGAGCACGCGACCGTCGAGCCCCGCGAAGAGCTTCACGCGATCCGGGATCATCATCGTTCGTGCGAGCTCGCCCTCGGTCCACGCCTCGAGCCACGTGCCTGTCACTTCGATGCGCGGCGGCTTGCCGGCGACGGGCGTCGATCGGATCTGTTCTTCGACGTAGACGATCTCGCCGGCGCTCGTCGCGAGCGCGTCCTCGTTGCTGCGGATCGTCGCGAGGCTGCGAAGCCGCATGTTGGGCGTCGCGCCACCGCCAATCGCGAGGACGAACGGCGGCGCCGTGACGAGGAAGCCGCCCCCCTTCCATGGCGACAGGTTGACGACGCCGTGCGTGTACGCGGAGCAGTCGAGGCCATTGGCGAGGCCCGGGTCGACGCTGCATTGGCCAAAGCCTTCGACGAGCTCGACACCGCCGGGGCCGATTTTGCCGATGTACGCGCGCTGCGGGCCGCGGCCGTCCATGTAACGGACGTACGCGCGTGACGGCCACTCGCCCACGACCTCGTCGCCCCACGTCGACGTCGTCGCGTCGAGCCGCCCGTCGCGCGTCCAACGGAGCGCGTGCCGCTGTGCGCGACCCGCGACGCCGACGTGGAGGAACGTCGTACCGGTCGGGAACGAGACGTCGTTGACCTCGCACGCTCCGCGGAGCGCGACGCGCAACGTGTCTCCCGTCGGCGAGCCGACCTCGGGGGGCGGTGGCTCAGGTGCGGACACCGACGCCGACGCAAGCGGCTCTGCCGATGTCGACGCGGACGCGGTCGCCGAAGCGGAAGCGGTAGGAGGCGCGGGGGGCGCGATCGTCGGCGGTGGCGGCGCGGCGGCGCGCGCGCATGCGGCTACGGATACGGCGAGACCGAGGAGCACACGACGACCGCGTTTCACGCGCGCATCCTATGCTCGTTTTCCACCACCACCAAGGGCGCGTCGACTACGGACGCGTCGCGCGCGCGTGCTGGAAGACGTTCCACACGCCGCCCCAGTTTCTCGCGCCGCCGTCGACGCAGATCGTCTCGCCGGTGACGAATGCGCCGGCGTCCGAAACGAGGTACGCGACGGTCCACGCGATCTCTTGCGGACGCCCGAACCGCCCGAGCGGAATGACCGACTTCAAGCTCGCTTTGATGTCGGCCGGATACGCGTCGAGGCCGCCGGTGTCGATAGTCCCGGGCGCGATCGCGTTCACGCGAATCGCGTACTCCGCCCACTCCATCGACAGCGACTTCGTGAGATTCTCCACCGCGGCGCGCGCTGCCCCGGCGTGCGCTGCGCCCGGCGTGCCTTGCCACATGTCGATCACGACATTGACGATCGCGCCTGATTTCTGCGGGATCATCGCGCGCGTGGCGACGGCTTGGGTGACGTGGAACGTGCCGTTCAAGTTCGCTTCGACGACCGCCGCGAATCCCTTGGGCTTCGTATTCTGTGCAGGTTGCACGAAATGCCCGCCGGCGTTGTTCACGAGAATGTCCACGCCGCCCCACTCGCTAACGACGCGATCGACGCTCGCCGCGACCGCGTCGACTTGACGGATGTCGGTGGGAATCGCGAGCGCGCGCCGACCGAGGCCGACGAGATCGAGCGCGGTGGCGTCGAGCGGTTCGGCGCGGCGCCCGAAGATCGCGACGTCTGCTCCCAGTGACGCGAGCTCGAGCGCCGTCGCTCGACCGATTCCCGTTCCGCCTCCGGTGACGATCGCGCGCCGACCCGCGAGCAGATCGTCCCGAAAGATCCGCGAGCTCATTTCTTGGCGCGCGCCATGTCGAGCGCGACGTCTTCGATCATGTCCTCTTGCCCGCCGACCGTCTTGCGTCGCCCCATCTCGACCAAGATGTCGCGCGACGAGAGCCCATAGTTCTCCGCCGCGCGCTTCGCGAACAACAAGAACGACGAGTACACGCCGGCATAGCCGAGGATGAGCGCGTCGCGATCGATTCGCACCGGCGTATCCATCATCGGGACGACGAGGTCCTCGGCGACGTCCATCACTTTGTACAGATCGACGCCGTGCCGAACGCCCATGCGATCGAGCACCGCGACGAGCACTTCGAGCGGCGTATTCCCCGCGCCCGCGCCGAGCCCCGCTGCCGACGCATCGATCCGCGTCGCGCCCGCCTGCATCGCCGCGAGCGAATTGGCGACCCCCATGCTCATGTTGTGATGCCCGTGAAACCCAATCTCGGTTTGCGCGGAGAGCGCCGCACGCAAAGCGCCGATGCGCGCCGTCACATCGTCCGGCAGCATGTACCCGGCCGAGTCGGTGCAATAGATGCAATTCGCACCGTAGCTCTCCATGAGCTTGGCCTGCGTCACGAGATCCTCGGGCGACACCATGTGCGCCATCATCAAGAATCCGACCGTGTCGAGTCCGAGCTTTCGCGACAAGGCAATGTGCTGGCCCGATACGTCAGCCTCGGTGCAATGCGTGGCGACGCGAATCGTCGCGACTCCGCAATCGTGCGCGAGGCGCAAATGATCGACGGTGCCAATCCCCGGTAAGAGGAGCGCCGATACTTTGCTGTTCTTCAATAGCGGCACGACCGCGCGCAGGTACTCCTCGTCGGAGTGCGCCGGAAATCCGTAGTTGATCGACGCGCCGCCGAGGCCGTCGCCGTGGGTGACCTCGATGAGCGGCAGCCCCGCAGCGTCGAGCGCGGTCGCGATCGACTTCGTTTGCGCGAGCGAGATCTGATGCCGCTTCGGGTGCATCCCGTCGCGGAGGCTCATGTCGTGAAGCGTGACCTTCGTGCCGCGTAGATCCATGGCCTGCCTCACATCGCCCGCGGCTCGAGCACCATCGTGCCGCGCTCGATCTCTTCCGCGAACATCTCGGCCGTGCGTAGCGCCGCGGCCGTCATGATGTCCAGATTGCCCGCGTACTTCGGCAAGTAATCGCCGAGCCCCTCGACCTCGACGAATGTCGTCACGCGTTTGCCGTCGAAGACGGGGCCATTCTTCAAGCGATACCCCGGTACGTATTTCTGCACTTCGCGGATCATCGCGTGCACCGACGCCGTGATCGCTTCGACGTCTGGATCCGTTTCCGTAAGACAATGGATCGTGTCGCGCATCAAGAGCGGCGGTTCGGCCGGATTGATGATGATGATCGCTTTGCCCTTCTTCGCGCCGCCGACCTTCTCCACCGCGCCCGCGGTCGTGCGCGTGAACTCGTCGATGTTCTGGCGCGTGCCGGGGCCAATCGACTTGGACGCGACCGTCGCGACGATCTCGGCGTACGCGACCGGTTGCACACGACTGACTGCGGCGACCATTGGGATCGTGGCCTGTCCGCCGCAGCTCACCATGTTGACGTCCATCTCGCGTGTGCCGACGTGCTTGTCGAGGTTCACCGGCGGTATGCAATAAGGGCCGAGCGCAGCGGGCGTGAGATCGATGACGAGGACGCCGAGCGCCATGAGCGCGCGCGCGTTCGCCGGGTGCGCGTAGGCCGACGTCGCGTCGAAGGCTATTTGGATCCCGTCGGCGACGACGTGAGGCAAGAGGCCCTCGACGCCCGCGGCCGTCGTCTTCAACCCCATGGCCTTCGCGCGCGCGAGCCCGTCCGAGCGTTCGTCGATCCCGACGAGCCACACCGGCTCGATCCGCGCGCTGCGCTTTGCTTTGTAGACGAGATCGGTCCCGATGTTGCCGGAGCCGATGATCGCCGCCTTGATTCGCATCGTCATTCCCTCGTTCGCTACGTGAACGAAACTGCGGCCGTCCCGACGCCGCCGATCGTCACCTTCATGCGATCGCCCGCCTTCACCGGCTCGAGCGGCACCAGCGATCCCGACAAGACGATCTCGCCCGCTTCGAGCGCGATCCCGCGCTCGCCAAGCGTGTTCGCGAGCCACGCGACGCAGTTGAGTGGAGACCCGAGCGCCGCCGCCCCCGTCCCCTTGCTGAGGAACGCGCCGTTCTTCTCGACGACCATC
>JBBQXV010000157.1:0-21517 GCA_038209335.1 Polyangiales bacterium
CAGGTCGCGGAAAATAGACGGCCGAAGTGGAGAAGGCGGAGCGCCGAAAGCGACTAAGCCGCTACGCGACGACGAAGCTCGACGCGAATGTCGTCGAAGCTCGGCGTGTCCATCCCGCGCGCGTGGCACAAGAGGAACAGCGCATGATGGACCTCGGCGTCATCCGGCGCCGCCTGCGATCCATCGAGCCGATTGCGATCGGTCGCGAGCGCGAACGCGGCATTCAGCTGGTCTCCACCGCACCAATCGAGGTAGGCGCTGGCCTCCTCCACGGTGACGGTCTCGAGGCTGCGGATGCTGGGCTTCCTCTTCATGCGATTCCCCTTCTTGCCCTCTGGAGAGAGGGCGTGACTACGACGAGCTGCGTCGAGTAACGGGAACAATGTTGCGAACGCCATGCCGGCGTTCCACGCCGCGTCGAACTTGGCGTTGGTGACACACGTCCGGGCGGACGCGCCGAGCACGCCGCGCGCGACGCGACCGCTCGCGTAGCTGTGGTACGGACGGCGGTTCAGTCCGTCGGCGGCTCGTTCGAGCTCGCCGCGGGAGATGGCCTCGTAAGCACCAAGACTCCGGCGTCCTTCGATGCGCCCGGCTCGCGCGCGCCCGACTGTAGGGCTTCGCCTCGATTTATCCGCTGCGCCAACGTTTCGACTACTGCCAGAGTCCGGCATCACCCTCCGAGCGCGCTACACACCGAGCCAGTGGGGCCGAGGCAACTGCCCCAACACTTCAAAGCTAACTCGCCGTTTGCGATCTACAAACAAATTCTTGTCATTCATTCGAGTGGCATGGCAGGGGCGTGTTCGGCGACGCGCGCGATGCGCGTGTGTCCATGTAGGGAGATCAATTTGCCACAGGCGTGACTTGTAGCCACCGCACCATCGCGCTCCCCGCGTGCTGCGGATAGTCGATGCGAATTTGCCAGTCGACGCTGCTGCCGGGGATGGCGCCGTGCACGGCCGCGGGATCCGCGAAGAGGTGCGCGGGGCCGGGACGGAACTGTTGGCGAACGACGAGCGCGAGCGATCGCCGAAGCTGCGCGTCGAGCGCGTCGAGCTCTGCCTGTGGCAACCCCGCTTTGCGCGCAGCCGAGAGCGTCGCGACCGCCGCCTCCGAGCGGCTACCCGCGGGCGTGAGCCGCGGCGTGATGATCGGCGTGACACCGAACGCACCCTCGGCGTCGAACGGCGCGTCGCCTTCGCGAAACTGCATCAGCCGATTCTGTGCGTGCCAGCGAATGCAAAAATCGAGCGCCTTCGGATCCGGCGCACGCTCCCAGAGATCGTCGAGCGCTTGGCAGGTCCAGTGCTCTTCGCCGAAGTAGTAGCGGCTGCCGAAGAAGTGCCACGCGGGGCCGACGAGGTGCGCGAGCCCTTTGGCCGCGGCGGCAGTGTCGGCGGGATCGCCGGTGATCATCGCGGCGCGCGCGAGCGCGAGCGTCGCTTCGCCGGAGAAGTAGAGAAACTGAATGTCGATCGGGCTGCTCTTGGTGCGGTCGTACTGATGCATGAACTCGCCGTCGGGGCGCTGCTGCGCGCGGAGGAAGCGCGCGAGATCGGCGACCGTGCGTCGGTACTCCACGGCGAGACCGGTGCGCGCGACCTCTGCCAGTGCGATCGTCGCGAGCGCAGACGAGCCGATCTCGACGACCTCTTCGCTGCCGACGCACGGCGTGTCGCCGCACGCGACGATCACGGAGCGGAGAAGCCCCGCGGCGCGGAGCGTCGCCGACGAGAGCAACGGATCGTCGACCATCGCGCTCGCCTGCGCGAGGAAGTACGTCGCGCCGGCGTGGCGAGGCCAGTCGTATCCGGCGAGTGTGCGGTTCGTCGGCGCATCGACGAAGTACCGAAAGCGCCCGTCGGAGCGAACGCCACGCGCGAGGTAGCGCCCCGCGTCGAGCGCGGCGTTGCGCACGTCGTCGCGCGTGAGCGTCGTCGCAGTCGGAAGCGGCTTTGACGGCGCTCCCGCGATCGTGCGCTCTACACGTATTCGTCGGATCGTCGCGCTCGACATGATCTCCGGCACGCTCGTCTGAAGGCGATCGGCCAAGAGCGCGAGCACCAGCGGAACGTCGGCGCCGATGCTCAGGCTCAAGTCGGGGAGCGTGCGCCCTTTGTCGTAGCCTTGACGCGCGAGCAGATCGTCCGGCGTCACGTACGCCGTCACGCCGGCACGCGTCGCCTTCACGCCGTCTTTGCCCGCGACGAGCGAGAGCGCGAACACGAGCTCCGAGCGCGTCGAGATCGGGCCATCCGCGACGACCTGCTCGTGGACGAGCGTCGCGCCCGGCGTCGCCGCCATCGCTGCGTCAAGCGTCGCGTCGTGATCGCCGGGCGCCGCGACGACGGAGCGCGCGACGAGCTCGCCCTTCGCCCACACGCTCGCGACCACCTCGCCTCGCCGCTGCGTGTCGACGCGCAAGGAGACGACCGCGCGAACGACGACGCACACGACGACGAGCCCGACGACATACGCCGCGAGAAGCCGCACGAGCGCGCGCGTGGTCACGACGCCTCGCGCTTCGCTTTGCTGCGAGAAGGCCCGAGCCAGACCAGCTGCGCCGCCGGCAAGACGACGAGGTACGGCACCGTCAACGCCGCGACGAGCGTGAGGATGACCGCGCCGCCGCGCCCGACCGGCCCGTAGATGCCGCTCAAGTAGCTCGCGGTGACCGCGAGCGCGGCGATGAAGACGAGCCCCGCGATGAGGACGACGAACGCTGCCGCGCGCGCGACGCGATCCGCCCACGCTTTGCCGGTGAGCAATCCGACGCCCGACGCCGCGAGCAAGGCTGCGACGATCGCGCCACCTGCATCGATGGGCATCCACCGCGCGGGGAGCGCGACGAAGACGCCGAAGACGACGACCGCCGCCGCGACGACGTTGGCGACGCCGAACGCGCGCGTGATGCGGGGACTGCTGTCGTTGGGCAATGTGCCCTTGGGGTTACTAGGAAGCGCGCCGGAGCAGAAGCGGAATCAAAACTGTCCGTACACGAACGGCTCGGCCTTCGCGCCCGCGGCGAGGTGAACGCCGCACGCCGCTGCAGCGAGGACGATCCCTTGCGCGATCGCCGGCGCGCGCGCGAACTGCTCTTTCAGCCACTCGTCGGCGCGCTTCGGTAGGAAATGAAGCGCCATCGCAACGACCACGAGCGCCACGATCTTGGGCGGCAGGTTGTTCGTCCCGAACGTCATCGCGCCGATGCGTTCGAGCATCAACGTCGCGTGGCCAAACGTCTTCGCGCGGAAAAAGATCCACGCGAAGCAGACGAAGTGGAACGTGAGGATCACGCCGAGCACGCGCCCACCGAGGCCGGGGGTCGCGTCGCCGCGCGAGCGCTGCCACATGCGCGTCGCTGCGAGGACGACGCCGTGGAGCGCGCCCCAGACGACGAAGTTCCAGCTCGCGCCGTGCCACAGTCCGCCGAGGACCATCGTGATGAGCAAGTTGCGGTACGTCTTCCACGGCGCGCCGCGCGATCCGCCGAGCGGCTTGTAGAGATAATCGCGGAGCCACGTCGACAGCGAGATGTGCCAGCGATGCCAGAACTCCTGCAGGTTGTGCGCGGTGTACGGCGCGTCGAAGTTCTTCGGAAGTGTGTAGCCGAAGAGCTGCGCGCTCCCGAGCGCGACGTCGGTGTATCCCGAGAAGTCGACGTAGATCTGAATCGCGTACGCGTAGACGGCGAAGAGCACTTCGATCGACGAGAAGCGCTCGGGGTTGTCGAAGACGCGGTTGACCATGTTGACGGCGAGGTAGTCGCCGATGACGACCTTCTTCGCGATCCCGGTCGCGATGAGCCACAGCCCGCGCGACTGCGCCGCCCAATCCGGCGTCGGCGTCCCGACGAACTGCGGGAGCATGTCCTTCGGCCGGACGATCGGCCCCGCGACGAGGTGCGGGAAGAAGCAGACGAAGAGGAGGTAGTCGAGGTAGCGCTCGGCGGGCGGGAGCTCGCGACGGTAGACGTCGATCGTGTAGCTCATCGTCTCGAACGTGAAGAACGAGATCCCGAACGGCAGCACCAAGCGCAAGTGCGTGACGTTGACGTGCCAGCCCGCGGCCTTCGCCACTTCGGCGATCGTGTCGGCGCCGAAGTTCCAGTACTTGAAGATGCTGAGGACGCCCAGGTAGTAGACGAGCGACACCAGCAAGAGAGCGAGACGCGCGCGCGGGTTTTGGATCTTGCCGAGCGCGCGGCCGATCCAGAAATCGAGCGTGCTACCGACGAAGATGATCCCGAGGCAGAGGACGCTCCATCCCCACGGACCGAGCGGAACCGGCTGCTCGAGCGCCGTGTCGTACGTGCCGTAGAAATAGAAGCCGTAGCTCGCGCCGATGAGAAAGAGGATGCGCGCGAGGCGGCTCCGCCGGACGAGCCAGAAGACGATGAACGTGGCGACGAGGAACGCGCCGTAAAGCGGACTGTTGAAGAGCACTCCGCGAGATCGTTATCGCAGCTGGCGCGAAGCGGCCAGAATGGTGCGGAGCGGGTCAGCGATCGCGCGATGCCGTCGCCTGCGCCTCTCGCACACGCGCGATCTCCGCGAGACGCGCCGGCTCGTAGACCCACGCCGCCACGCGCTCGTCCCCGATGCCGAGCGCCGCGAACGGCGCGCTCCGTCGCAGCCAGAATTCCGCGCGATCCCAAATCGTGAGAATGAGGCGACGATGGCCCGCGTCGGCGAGGATCGCCGCGTAGTCGGTCGCGTGCTCCGTTCGCTCGATCTCGAGGTACGTCTCGACGTAGTACATCATCGTCAGGATTCCATCGCGCCCGCTCACGCGCGTCCCCGGCGCCACGAGATCGCGCGTGCAGACACGCGACGCGAGCGAGTGCGTGTACGCATTGTACTCGTCGAGTAGCGTGTTGAAGCCTTGCGCTCCGCTCGATCCTTCGAGGTACGTCTTCGCGTACGAGTCGACGCTCGCGTCGAGGTGGCGCGCGAGGATCGCGTTGCGATCGAACGCGCGAATGAGGCGCGTCTCGATCGCGAGATCGCCGCGCACCGGGTACGTGACGGTTCGCCCGTTGAAGCGCTTGAAGCCCCACATGTGCGATCCCTCGTGGACCGCCGCTTCGAAGCGCGACGCCACCCCGTCGAACGTGTCGGGCGCGCGCAAGAACCAGGTGCGGAGCTGCGTGTCGTCTTGGACTTGCAAGAACGCGAGGCCCATTGGGTAGCGCGCACGCGCAAGCGCTTCGACGGTGGCGCGGGTCTGTCCGGGTTGATGCGCGGCGGCGATCGCCGTGACGTCCGCTAGGTTCTCGCAGTCGTCCTCGCGGTACGTGACGTCGCCGGTCGTGAACGGAGCGCCGGCGTCGCCGTGCGGCGCCACTTCGTCCTTGGGCGCATCGACGCGCGACGGCGCGGGAGATGCGGAGGCGCTCGCACTCGTCGACGACACGGGCGCGGACGCGGACGCGGGATGGATCGCGACGCCGATGCGATGGAACAGATCGCCGACCGTGCCGTGCGAGTCGTAGCGATCCGGAAATCGCGCGAAGGCATCTCCGGTCTCACGCGCGAACGAGACGCACGCCACGACGGGCAGCGCCCCCGCAAAGAGCGGCGCGGCGTGCAACGCGAAGCGCTCCGCGCGAACCACCTTCCCCAATCCTCGCGCGAGACGTCGGATGAGCATCCCCACGCCGAACGGCACAACGACGAGCGCCACGACCGCGACAATCGCCGCCGCCCTCCCCCACCGATCGTCGGCCACGACGAACGCGGTGACGCCGCCCGCGCCGAGTGCGACGAGCCGCACGAGCGCCCATACTCGACGCCATCCAGCCGAAGGAGCGCGGTCCATGAAGCATCGCGAGCGTACGACACGCGCGTCGCGTGCCCCGAAAAGATGAACTCTCTGGACCGCTGCGCTACGAATCTAGCTCGATGCATCCGCTCCTCGGCAAGACGACCCTCACCCTGCTGGTGATGGCGGGAGCGCTGGCGATCCCGTACGCGTCGCCGAAGCTCCGCGCGCTCCGTGTCATCGCCGCGCCTTGGGACAAGACGACGCCGACGGCGGCCGTCACCGACGCGCCGCCCGAGCCCGCGACGAGCGCGTCCGTCGGCAGCCAATCGCTCGGCGCGTCGACGAACCAAGCGACCGTTTCGAATTCGCTCCCGACCGACTCGACGGCGAAGGCCGAGGCGCTCGATCCCGCGGTGCTCGCGAAAATAGCCGGATCGCTCGCCGTCGAAGATCCGACCGGTCACGCGCTCGATGCATTCTACACACAGCTCGCGAAGACCGTTCGCAAAGAGCCCGGCGCCGTCACGCGCATTCTCCACTACGGCGACTCGGTAATCGCGAGCGACTTCATCTCGGGCACTGCGCGCCGGCGCATGCAGGAGAAATTCGGCGACAGCGGCCACGGCTTCATCCTCGCGGCCAAAGCCTGGGATTGGTATTTTCACAACGACGTCGCGTTTCACAACGACGGCGATTGGAAGGCGTCGAAGCTCGCCGGGCCGATCACCGACGATGGAATGTACGGGCTCGGCGGCGTGTCGATCCAATCGTACGGCGGCGGCGTCTCGCACTTCGGCACGATGAGCAAAGGCGACTTCGGTCGAAAGGTGTCGCGCTTCGACATCTATTACCTGGAGCAACCGGGCGGCGGCGATCTCGAAATCAAGATCAAGGGCGGCGACACGCAGAAGCTGTCGACGAAGGGCGATAAGAAATCGAGCAAGCTCTACTCGGTGAAGGTGCCCGACGGCGAAGCGACGATGAGCATTCGCGCGCTCTCGAACGTGCGCCTCTTCGGGATCGTGCTCGAACGCGACGTGCCCGGCGTGACGTACGACGCGCTCGGCGCGCACGCGGCGATGGCCGTCTATTGGAAGCGGCAGGATCCGCAGCACTGGAAAGACCAGATGGATCTGCGAAAGCCGTCGCTCGTCGTCGTTCAATATGGAACCAACGAGAGCGATCTCTGGAAAATCGATTGGGACGAATACGAGAAGAACCTCGGCGACGTCCTCGAGATGATCAAAGCGGCGGCGGGCGGCGCGTCGGTGCTCGTGATGGCGCCGATGGATCGCGCCGAGCGCGGGACGGGCGGCGCGCTCGTGACGAAGCCGGTCGTGCTCAAGCTGCGCGAGATTCAGCTTCGCGTCGCGCGCGCGAAGGGGCTCGCGTTCTGGGATACGTTCACCGCGATGGGCGGCGAAGGATCGATGGCGAAGTGGGTGAAGGCCGAACCGCAGCTCGGTGGCGGAGACCTCACGCACCCGACCCCCGCGGGGGCCGAGGTGCTCGGCAACTTGTTCGCGAAGGCGCTCATCGCCGGATACGAAGCGTACGCTTCGAAGCACCCATGACGACGAGAGCGAGAGGTTTGAACGTCTCCCTGTTCCCACTTCTCTTTTGCGCGGCGGCGTGCGGTCCGGACAAGCCGGCGAATGCGCCGGAGCATCCGGCCGCGGCGTGGACGGCGCCCGCGAGCGCGACGGGGTTTGGTGTGCCTGCGGTCGACGCGTCGCGCGCGATGCTCGCGGCGGCGCAGGGGCGCACCTACGATCCGGGTTGGAATTGCGCGGATCCGAAGGAGGACATTCGCGCGACGTCGGCCGAGACGAAGCAGCAAGTGGCGCCGCTCGGGGCGATGGCGTCGCTCGTGCTCGCGGCGGTCAAGCTGACGCTCGTCGCGCCGGCGAAGAGTGACGTCAACGTCGCCGACGTTCCGGACTATCCCGGAAAGGGGCCGGTGCGCGTCTTCGTTCATGGGTACGCGATGGTTTCGCCCGAGGGGCACGTGTCGTGGGCCGACGTGAAGGGTTACCTCGCTGCGCTCGAAGAGCCGAACCCCGAACGCGCGCCGATCAAATCGCTCGCGACGCCGCTTCGGTCGGAGCTCGAGCGCCTCGTCGACGCGGCGTCGTCGCCGTCGTGCGGCGTGACGATCATGAGCGCCGCGGATCTCGACGCGCTCCCGTATCCGCTTCAGAAGGACGAGCGCGACGTCATCTTGGCCAAGCTCGGTGAAGTGACGCGCGCGTTGCCGAAGACGTGCAAGACCGCGGCGAGCGCCGACGGCGCGTGGGAGGCGCACTTCAGTCACCTCGAGATGGTCGTGCGCGGCGGCTCGACGCTCGCGACGTTGCGCTCGAAGCTGTCGATTCAGAACGGCGCGCTCTGCCTTGGTCGCGTCGAGGTCGCGAAGGTCGTGACGATCGCGCCGTGATGCGCGCACGCGATCAGGCGTCGCATGCTTCTTCGAGGAGGCGCCGCTCCGAGACGATGCGTCGTCCCATGAAGATGTACATCGCCGGGATGAACACGATGCCCGTGAGGGCGACGACGATCGGCGGAACGAGGAAGAGGAGCGCGCCCGGGACCGCGCCCGCGAGGATCGTGAAGCCAAACGCTTTCAGCCAGTCCTTGCTGACGCCGCTCGCGATGAGCGCGCTCTCGCGTCGCGCGAGCTTGAGACCGTAGACGAGCGCGCAGATCGCGAGGACGAGGTGCGCGTGGCCGACGATGGCGACGCTCATGCCGATCCACTCGTCGTACGACTTGGCCGAAAGCCCGCCGTCGCCGCGCCCGAGGAAGTGGCCCACGACGAAGTGGAGCGTGAGCGGCATGAGGAACGAGAGCATCGTGAGCGGAAACGCGGCGCTCCACCCTTCGAGGCGCGTGGCCGCGCGTTCGAGGATGAACGCGGGGCGCGACGTCTCGAGGCGCGCGAGATCGTGGACGGCGTCGCCGCGACGCTCGAGCGGACGCGCGAGCGCGCGTCGCATCGCGTGAGACGCGGCGGTGCGCGCGAAGACATACGCGATCAACGCGGCGGGCCAGCACGCGAGGAGACCGAGCGTCAGCTTGCCTTCGAAGTGCGCGCGGCCGAAGAAGCTGCCCTCGGTCAGCAAGCCGATCACGGTCGCGAGGAAGACGAGAATCGCGCCGGTCGTTCCAACCGCACCCGCGACCGTTCGTGCGAACCGCCGCGTGTAGACGACCCGCGCATACACCAGCGACGCGATTTCCTGCGTGCGCCGCTCCGCGAGCTCGGCGAACCGCGTGGCAGCGACGTGCTCGAGTCCTCGATAGGCAAGCGACATGGCGAATTCCCTCCGCGCTTTCTAGAGGAGCAATCGCCCTGCCAACGCAGATCCGCGGCTCCGCATCATGAAACGGATGAACGCGCGAAAACATTGCGGCGAATCGTCCGGAGGACGCATCAACGTCGCGGCTTCTCGGGAGAGGGTCGGATTTCAGGGACGCGACGTAGGCGCGAGACCGCTGTCGGTGCGCCACACGCCGTACGCGCGGAGGAGATCCGCGACGAGCGCGTTGGCGAGAGCCGTGTATCCGTCGCGTGTAAGGTGCACGCGATCTTTCCCCGCGCGCGGGTGCGGCTCTTTCGCCCACACCGCGATCGTCCCTTGCCCGCCCATCGCTTCGAGCTGATCGTAGAAGCCGCAGCCCGCCGCTTCGGCGACGCGACGCTGCGAGTCGACGATCTCGACGAGCTTCGCGGCCGTCTTCCAATCGTCCTTCGTCCCCTTCGTCAACGCCGCGCGATCCGGCGGACCGAGCAAGAGGCACGACGCCGACGGCACCGCGCGCGCGACGCGCCCGAGCAGATCGACGAGCTTGCGTTCGTAGTCCGCCGCGCTGAGCCTCTCGAGCGACTCGTTCGTCCCGTACGCGAGCACGACGACGTCCGGCGCGCGGTGCTTCAGCTGCTCCGCGAAGTGCGCTTCGTTCCACGCGAGCGCGGTGTGGATTTGCGCGCCGTTGATCCCGAGCGCGTCGACCATGACGCCGGCCGCGGAGCGATCGAGCGTCACGCCGAAGAGGCGCACGTCGCCGTCGCCCGCGACGCGCACTTCGATCTTGTGCGGCCCCTCGGCGACGTCGAACGCGCGCCACGCCGACTGCCGCTTCGCGCCTTGGCTCGCTATTTTCGCGGTCTTCGCGCCGTCGATGTCGACCTCGAACGTCCCGCCGCGCGGCTGCTCCAAGTACGCGAGCTCGAGCCGCGACGCCGGCGCAGTCGCATCGAGCCACGCCTTCGCGTCGCGCTGCGACGACTCGATCGCGATCCCGAGGAGACCGTAGCTGCCGTCGCCGACCCCGTGCTTCCCTTTTTCGGGCGCGAACTCCTTGGCCATGCCGGTGTGGATCGCGTCCTGCGTGTACTTTCTCCACGGCTTGCCGATCGACACGAAGCCGCGTCCGCCGTCGCCGAAGCGTTGCTGAAGCGCGCGACGCACTGCGCCCGTCGGGAGATCGCTCGCGGTGTGCGAGTCGCCGAACTGGAGGATGCGCACGTCGTCGCGCGCGTGGCCGTCTTCGAGGCGCGCGAGCGATTCGTAGAAGTGACGAAGGAGGTGCGGACCACGAAGCGATCCGATCGGCGTCGTGCGCATTGCCGATCCGCTGTCCGTCACCACGACCGGACCGCTCGCGTTGGCGTCGGCGATCGCATCGGGAGGCTCGGCGTCGAGGAACGGAGGCGCACCGGACGCCTGCGACGGCGAAGCGGACGGCCGTGAAACCTGCGGCGTGCTCACCGGATCGCTCGCGGCGGTCGGCGGTAGCTTCGAACCGGCGACCATGTCCCCGCAGCCGAAAACGAGCGCCAAGACAGGCGACCAGACGACAACGAGCAGCGAGGTACGCACGGGCGATCCGATCGTGGCACACCGCTCGTTTGAAGCGCGAGTTTGTTTCATCGATACTGCGGTTCTTGTTTTCGCTGCTCGACCTCGGCCCGCGCTCCCGCCTGGTTTTTGCCGCGGCGTGGCTCGTCGCGCAAACGGCGCTCGTCGCGACGGCGGGGAACCGCTCGGACAACGCGTTCGGCTTTCGGATGTTCAACGAGTCGTCGACATTGAACGTGCACCTGTCGAGGCGCGTCGACTCGATGAGCGGGCACGGGACGGTGCTCGTGCCGGTCGTCGACGGCGAGTGGATCGCGAAGGATCGCGACGGCCGTCCGCACCGGATCAAATGGCGCGAGCGCGTGCACGAAGCGGCGCTCTCCGCGTTCGATCGGACGTTCCACGCTTCGTACGGCGCCGCCGCGCAACTCGCGCGACTTCAGCTCGCGCTCGACGACGTCGCCGCGCACACACCCGACGACGCCGAGACGCGCGCGCTCGTCCTCGAGGTCGACGTGCGCAAGAACGGACGCGAGCCGTACGTCGCGCGCCTCGAGAGCGTGCCGCGATGATGCGCACCGTACGCGCGTGGCAAACGGAGGTCGGCGACGCGAGCACGCTCGGCGTCGCGCGAATCGCGATCGGCGTCTGCCTCTTCATCCACGCCCTCCGCGCCGGCAACGAGCTGACGACGGTCGGGTACTTCGGCGACGCGTTTCACGTCGCGATGATTCCGGAGCGCTTCGTCCCGTCGCGCCTCGTGTATTCGATCATCGTCGCGGTCGAGCTCCTCCTCGCGATCCTCGTCACCATCGGTCTTCGCCCTCGGCCCGCGCTCTTCGCCGCGACGCTCCTCGGCGGCTACGTCATCCTCTGCGATCGCGTGCAGTACCATCACAACCGGTACGCGCTCCTCTGCTTCGCGCTCTTGCTCGCGTTCTCGCCGTGCGATCGCGCGCACGTCATCACCGGCACGCCGCTCGTCGTCGGCGCGCGCGTCGGACCGCTGTGGGCGCAGCGTCTCGCGCAGCTCCAGCTCTCGATCGTGTACCTCGCGTCCGGCGGATCGAAGCTCCTCGACCCCGATTGGCGCGACGGGCTCGTCATCGGCGATCGCTTCCTGCGCTACGGCCACCAAGCGATCGAGCGCGGCGTGCCGCAAGCGATCGTCGACTTCATGTCGCGTCCGCTCGTGACGAGCGGCCTCGCGAAGATCGCGATCGCGACGGAGCTCCTTCTGGTCATCGCGATGTGGCAACGCCGCACGCGCGTCTTCGCGCTGTGGTGGGGCGTGATGTTTCATCTGACGATCGAAGTGACGAGTCGCGTCGAGATCTTCACCTTGCTCACCCTCGCGATCTACGTGCTCTTCGCGACCCCCGACTACCGCGCGCGAAAGTTCTTCTACGATCGCTCGCGTCCGATGGCGAAGATCACCGCGCGCGTCGTCACGCTGCTCGATTGGCTCTCGCGCTTCGAGATCAAGGCATGGGAGCCCGACGCCCTTCGCACCGGACACTCGATCGTGATCGTGCGTCGCGACGGCAGCAAAGCGACCGGCATTCGCGCGCTCGCGATGATCGCGCGATGCGTCCCGGCGCTGTTTCCGCTGTGGCTCCCGCTCGCGATCGTCGCGAGCTTCACGAGGGGCGGAGACGCGAGCGCGCGCGTGTGATTCGACGGCACGTGGGATCGCGGTGAAGCGTTACCGCGTGTTCACGGCCGATCCGGCGTGCGCCTGTTTCCGCGACATCGGCGGTGGTACGAATGTTGGTAATGGGGGCCGCATGAACATCGGACGCTGGATCGCTTTGGTGACGGGTGCGGGGATGTGGATCGCGGCGTGCGGAGGCTCGTCGTCGAACGGAGGGGCGGCGCCACCGGTCACGGCGAACGACTTCGTGGGCGCGTGGGCGCACGCCGTCTGCGACAACATCGCGGCGTGCTGCGCGAAGGGCGGCATCGGATACAACGCGAACAACTGCCTCGTCGCGGTGCAAGGGCTGATTCAGGCGGGCGTCAATCAGGCGACGGCGGCGGGAGCGACGTACGACGCGACGGCCGCGGGCGATTGCGTCGCAAAGACGCGCGACGCCGTGGTCGCGTGCAACGACACGACGCAGAGCAAGAGCGACACGAACGCGGCTTGCAACCGCGTCTACAGCGGAACGAAGAAGCCCGGCGAGAGCTGCAACCTGTCCTCGGATTGCGCTTCGTCGCCCGACGGAACGGTCACGTGCGATCACTGGTCGACCGGCAGCCAGGACGGCGGGGCCTCGAGCGGCACGCTCTGCCAACTTCGCAAGACGCCCAAGGGCGGCGAGCCGTGCGGGAGCTCGGGCGGCATGCCCGCGTCGGTGGTCGGCGCGTGCGACTATGGCCAAAGCGATGCATTCGCGTGCGACTACCAGACGCACGCCTGCGTTCCGCGCAGCGACATCGGCGCGACGTGCACGTCGTCCGATTCGTGCGTCACAACCGCCTACTGCGCGAGCCAGAAGTGCGCGGCGCGTCTGGGCGTCGGCGGTGCATGCACCGGCTTCGGCAGCGAGTGCGACGCGACGTCGCGCTGCGACACCGCGACGAAGCTCTGCGCCGCGAAGCTCGCGGACGGCGCGGTGTGCATGACCGGCACCGACTGCGCGGGCGGACGCTGCAGCGGAGGTAAATGCCGACCGTCTTCGTGGGCCGATCCGTCGTACTGCGGAGGCGCAGCGAACTGACTCACTTCTTCTGCCACTCCGACTTCTGCACGACCGGCAGCTGCAGCGCGCGCTCGCGCTCGAGATCCAAGTTGCCGACGTGGAGCGAGATCGGCGCTTGCACCCATTTGTAGATCGACGCGACGAAGAGGCGCGCGAACTTCGACGTCCAGGCGTCGATGCGCGCGCCGTCTTCGTCCGGGAACATCGAGCGGAGCGCGACGGCGACTTCGTCCGGCGCCATCTTCTCGCCCGCGTAGAGCGCGAAGCAGGCGTCGAGGACCGGGAACGGCATGAGATCTTTTTCGTCTTCTTGATCGTCGGCGAGCTCGGCGGACGCCGGCTTCTTCAAGGTGAGGCGGATCCCTTCGGAGTCGGTCGTCTCGAGGAGGTAGTCGAGGAGGTAGTTGACGACGGTCTTCGGCAGGTTCGCGATGACCGAGAGCGCGCCTTCGGTGTCGCCGCCGATCGTCGCGTAGCCGACCGCCTTCTCGCTCATGTTGCTCGTCTGTAGGAACAGCCCGCCCGCGCTGTTCGACCACGTCCACATGCGCTCGGCGCGGACGCGCGCTTGGACGTTTTGTTTCGCGAGCTGCGAGATCGTCTCGCCGGGTTGGAGCATCTTTTCGATTTCGGCGAGCTCGCGGACGAACGCTTCGTCGATCGACACGACGGCGAACGGGACGTTCATCTCTTCGGCGGCCTTCTCGGCGGCGGCGCGCGTCTCGGCGGACGAGAAGCGCGTCGGCATGAAGAAGGCGCGGAGGATCTCGCGCGCCTTCGCGGCGCGACCCGCGGGATCGAGATTCGCGTAGCGGCGATCGATGAAGCGACGCGCGAGGATGAGGACGAGCAAGCTGTCGCGTCCGCCGGAGAGCGCGACGCCGATCGTCTTGAACGCGCCGGTCTTCTCGAAGTAGTCGCCGATGCCGAGCGCGAGCGCGTCGAGGATCTCTTCGCAGAACTGCGCGCGCGGCGAAGGCGGCGCGGACGCTGCGACAGGGAGAAAGAAGCTGTTTCCTGGCGGCGGGGCGAAGCGGAGCGTCTCGCGTCGCGTGGTGGGTGCGTCGACGCGGACATGGCAAACCGGATCGCCGTCGCGCGACCACGCTTCTTGATCGGTGCGCCACGTCGTGTTCTCGGTGCGCAGGCGTCGCGTGCGATCGAGATCGAGCGTCACCGCAGCGAAGCCTTCGCAGAAGCGCGGCGCTGCGAGGAGGATGCGGCCGTTCTGCGAGACGAAGCCGCCGCCGTCGAAGATGAGGCCGTCGTTGGCGCCGATGAGGTTCGCGTAGACGACGGTCGCTTGGTTGTCGCCGGCGCGCGTCGCCATCATCTCGCGCCGAGTGTCGTCGACCCCGACGCGGTACGGCGACGCCGAGATGTTCACGACGACCTCGGCGCCCGCGTAGCAGCGACGACGCATCGGGCCGTCGGGCGACCATCCGTCTTCGCAGACCTCGAGCGCGACGCAGCCGAAGTCGAGATCGAAGACGAGATCGCCGAACGGCGCGCCCCACACTTCGTCGTAGAGCCCTTCGTCGCCGCGCGCGAACGTGCGCGCTTCGTAGAAGACGTTGTAGAGCGGCAGCTTTTCTTTGGGGACGATGCCGCAGACGGCGCCGGCGTGGACGAGCGCCGCCGCGTTGTAGAGGTGCGCGCCGCGCGCGACCGTGACACCGATCGCCATCGCCGCGCCGAGGTCCTTCGTCTCGCGCGCGAAGCGATCGAGCTCGGTCTTCTGCGCATCGACGAAGGCGCGCCACTGGATGAGATCCTCGGGCGGGTAGCCGCCGATCGTCTGCTCCGGAAACGCGACGATCGTCGCGCCGTCCTTCGCGGCGGCGCGCGCGATGCCGAGCGCGCGATCGACGTTCGATCGCACGGCGCCGACGGTGGTGTTCACGTTCGCGATCGCGACGCGCACGAGCCTCATGCGATCCCTGCTTCCTTGGAGAGACGTTCGATCAGAGCGACGAGCGCGTCCGACGCGACGATCGCGCGCGGCCGCGGAGCTTGCTCGAGCGCGCGGAGATCGGCCGGGAGCGCTTCGATTTGGCGGCGAACGTGCGCGCGTGACTCCTCGAGCGTCGACAGCCCCGCGACGGGAGCACGACCGCGCCACACCGGACGAAGTAGCGGCGCGCCGCCCGTCACCGCTTCGTCCGCGAGCGCGACGAGATCGTAGTCCGAGAAGCGATACACCTGCAGCTCGCCGGGAAGCGTCGCCTTGCCCGAGCCGCGCGCCAGCTTCATCGTCACCTTGCCGTAGCCGTTGACCACGAGCTTCGCGACGGCGCCGACTCCGGTGGCCGCGTCAGGCGAGCACGAGATGTTCTCTCCGACGCCGAAGCCCGCGACGTACGGCGCGAGCTCGCGAACCTTGTGCTCGTCGAGCCCGTCGGAGACGAAGATCTTCACGTGCGTCGCGCCGTGGTCGTCGAGGATTTTTCGCGCGCGCACCATCGACGCGACGCTGACGTTCGAGTCGATGCGCACGCCGGTGAGCTTGCCTTCCGTCGCACGCACGGCGTCGCCGAGGCCGCGCTCGGTGTCGTACGTGTCGACGAGGAGCGTCGCGGCGTTCGGGAACGCGCGCGTGAACGCGGCGTAGAGCTCGCGCTCCGTCTCGTCGACGGCGACGCCGGGGCGCTCCGCGGCTTGCACGGCGAAGTGATCCATCGTGCCGACCGCGGGGATGCCGTAGCGCGCGAACGCGGCGAGGTTCGACGTGGCGTACGCGCCGGCGAGGTACGCGGCGTACGCGACGTCCACCGCGGCCGCCGGATGCGTGCGACGCGCGCCGAACTCGAGGACCGTCTTGCCACCCGCCGCGTCGACGATCCGGGCCGCTTTCGACGCGACCATCGAGCCGTGATTGATGTACCCGAGCCACGGCGTCTCGAAGAGCTTCGCGCGAACGATATCGGTCTTCACCTGCATGAGCGGCGTGTAGATCGCGAGCTGCGCGTCGGCGACGCGGAGCGGCGTGCCATCCGTTCGAACCGCAGGTCCCGCGAACGCGAGCGTCCCCTCGGGGAGCGCATCGATGTCGCCCTCGAAGCCGTCGATCGCGCGAAGCGCCGCGACGAGCTCGGGGCGCGACGCGAGCGCAGGACCGAGCAGCGGGTGCTTCAGGAGCGCGTCGATTTCGTGCGCATCGAACGACAGCTGCGCCGCGTGATCGAGGATCTGTCGCAGCCCGGCGAACACGACGTAGTTGCGCGCACGCGGGAGCCTTCGGAAAAATACGCTCATCGCGACGCGATGCGCGATGCGCCCGGCGTCGAAGTGCGCGACGAGCGTCGTCAGTTGGTAGGCGTCGATGCCGAGTGTGGAGAGGCTCATTCGCGACTCGCCTGCGAAGCACGTAGGGCCTGTAAGCGAGACAGAGAAGGTACCATCACTCGATGCTCCAACGTCTCCGCGTCTCGGTTCTCTCCGTGATGCTGATCGCGGCGTGCTCTCCTCCGAGCGCGGGCGTGAAGACCGCCGACACGGCGGGCTCGGCAAAGTCCTCGACGCCGACGCTCGACTCGCTGCGCGCTCGACCCCTCGCGACATGGAGCCAGGCCGATCGCGAGCTCGGCTTCGCGCGATGGGAGTCGCTCTACCCGAGTCGGACCGTCAAGCGAGGCGCGCGCGTGCGTTCGCTCCCCGAGGGCGCGCCGCTCGCTGCGTTTCAACCTGGAGGCGCGCTCGCTGCGGAGCTCGATCGCTACATCAGCGCAAACAAAGTCGCCGGCCTCCTCGTGTTGGAGAACGGAAAGGTGCGGCTCGAACGGTACGCGCTCGGGCACTCGGCGACGGCGCGTTGGCCTTCGTTCTCGGTGGCCAAGTCGATGACGAGCACGCTCGTCGGCGCGGCCATCAAAGATGGCTACATCAAGAGCGTCGACGAGCCGATCACGAAGTACATCGCCGCGATGAAAGGCAGCGCGTACGACGGTGTGACGATCCGCCAGGTCCTGACGATGACGTCCGGCGTGAAGTGGAACGAGGACTACACGGATCCGAGCTCCGACGTGGGCCGCTTCTTCTCGACGCCGCCCGATCCGGGTGTCGACGCCACGGTGAGCTACATGCGCCGGCTTCCTCGCGAGCGGCCCGCGGGCGAGAAGTGGGTCTACAAGACCGGCGAGACGAACCTCCTGGGCGTGCTCGTCGCGCAGGCGACCGGGAAGGTTCTCGCGGAGTATCTCTCCGAGAAAATTTGGGCCGCGTACGGCATGGAGCACGACGCGTCGTGGCAGCTCGATCGCACCGGCCACGAGCAAGGCGGGTGTTGCCTTCAGGCGACGCTTCGCGACTTCGCGCGTTTCGGTCAGCTCGTTCTCGAGAGTGGGCAGGTCGAGGGTCAAGCGATCGTCTCGGACGATTGGCTCCCGATGGCGACGCACAAGCAAGCGGAGACCGGTGTGCCGGGCGTCGGCTACGGCTTTCAGTGGTGGACACGCGACGACGGGACGTTCTTCGCGGTCGGGATCTACGGACAGCTCGTGACCGTCGACAAGGCGCGCGGGCTCGTCGTCGCGATCAACAGCGCGTGGCCGGTCGCGACCGGGCAAGCGCAGATCATGGCGCGCGTCGCGATGCTGCGCGCGATCGCCGGCGCGATCGACGCCGAAGCGGGGCGCAAGTAGGCAAGCGTCAGCGCTTCGCGCCGCCGTCGACCCACGCCGTGATGATCGCGACGCTGGTCGCATCGAGCAAGATATCGGGCGGCATTCGCGACTCGCGGACCGACGCGCGCACCGCGGCGGCTTGCCCGCTGAGCGCGGCGTACGTCGTGAGATCGCGCGCGACGCCGTTGGCGTGGCAGCGTCCACAACGCGCGGCGAAGATCGGGACGACGTCCGCGCCGTATGTCGGGACGCGGCCGAGCGGCGAGACGTAGTCGAACGCGATCGCGCGCTTCAATGTCGCTCCTCCTTTGTAGTGAGCGACGACGTCGATGCGGTGCGCGCCGAAGCCGAGGTCGCGGAGATCGCGCGTACGCCCGCCGTCGCTCGCCCATCCCCAGGGCGCTTCGGTGCGCGCGGCGATTTCCTTGCCGTCGACGAGGAAGCGAACGCGTTCGAGATCCGCCGGGCGCGGCGCGATCGCTTCGAGCTCGATGCGCGTGTCGAGGAGGAGCGCGCCGTCGACGATGCCCGATGCACGGAGCGCCTCTTCGGCGACGACGCGGATCACGCCACCGCTCGCGTCGATGACGAGCGCGCTCGCGCCTGCGCCTTCGTCGACCGCGATCCTCGCCGAGGCGCCGAGCGAGACGCCGCTGACGAGAGACTCCCATCGATCGCCGTCGGTGCGAAGGAGCTGGCCCGACCAGCCGACCCATGCCCATCCGCCGCCTCCGCCGATCGCGCCCGGGGCGCCGTCGCGTGCGTCGCCGTCGAAGACGCGGATGCTCCCGGGCGCGACGATGGTGACGCCGCGTGCGCTCGCGATCGCGCCCCGCGTGGGATCGATGCGCGCGATCGCGCTGACCGGTCCGACGTCGACGCCGGGCGCGGCTTCGATCCACGTGACGCCCGAGCTGTCGACGCGCAGTCGCTGCACGACGCCACCGCGCAACACCCACGTCTCACGACGCGCGCCCTCGCCAATCGGAACGAGATCGACGACGTCCTTCAGCCCGCCGCCTGCGCCTTGCACGTCGATCCACTGATCGCCGCGCGTCGCGTAGAGACCGTTCGGCGTCGCCCAGAGCGCTTCGCTCCCGATCGGCGCGAACGCACGCGCGTCCGCGAGGAACGCCGGCAGCGAAGCGCGTCGCAGCATGCCCCCTTGAAACGCGAGCGCACCGCCGGCGACGAGGCCGAGCGGATTGCCGCGATCGCGCGCGGCGAACGCGACGATCGGCGCTTCGTTCGGGCGCGGAGCCTCTCCCGGAATGCGATCGACCGAACGCACCTCACCGCGCGCATCGATCGCGAGCACGCGCCCGTCACGCAGCGCGATGAGCCCGTTCCCTTGCGAACCAATCCACGCTGCGGTCGCCGTCGCCCCCGCCGGAAGCGCGACGCGCTCGGCGACGAGCGGCGCCTTCACCTCGGGTGCGAGCGCGCGATGCTCGATTCCACCGACCGACGCGCATCCCGTATGCAAGAGGCACAATATCGACAGGGAGACCCAACGCGCGCTCACTTGGGTACCTCGATGGTCCATCGGTACGCGGCGCCGATCGCTCCGCCCGTGTGACCTCGCGACGATTGCGGTGCGCCGACGAGGAGCCATCCGCCGGCGCCTTTGTTCGTCGCGAGCGATGCCGACGCGCCGAACGCGCCGCGTTCGTTCACGTCGCCGACGGCGAGGAGCCATGGATCGCCGAGGAGCGCGTCTTGGCTCGACGTCGCGGTGCCGCCGCGGAAGACGCGGAGCTCGCCGGCGAACGCGCCCGCGTCGGTGTCGTCGCTCCAACCGATGGCGAGATCCGCGACTCCGTCGCCCGACACATCGGCAAGCGCGATCGACGCGCCGAATCCGCGCGCGATTCCTCCCGACGGCACGACGCGGCGGTTCGGTGCCGTGAGCGCGCGCATCGCGATCACGTTCCAGTCACCATCGGACCAGAACGATCCCGTGCGCCCTTTGGGGCACGCGCGGTTCGGGCACAGCGATGCGAGGAAGGCGCCCGACACGATCTCGACGGCGGGTCCACGCTTGTCGAACATCGCGAGGTCGGCGTCGCGGAAGACGAGATCCGGAACGCCATCGCCGGTGAAGTCGCCGAAGCCGCGCGCGAGCGTCGAGCCCATGAACGTCGGCGCGCCGCGGAGATCGTCGAGATCGTCGAAGCGCGCCTTCGCGTCGCCGACGACGTTCTTAGCGAGCGGGTGATCGTCGGGGACGACGCGCAAGACGAACGGCGCTTTGTGTCCGCCGCAGTGCGCGCCGCTCGCGTCGTAGCCGAAGGCGATCGCAATCCCGGCGCGCGGCGGTCCGGCGTTCGGAAGCGCGGCGTTGCGAAAGCCGAGCGCTATTTCGTCGCATCCGTCGCGATCGAGATCGCCGATTTTCGCGAGCGTCGCGCCGTAGTGAATGGGATTCTCCGGAGTCGCGGGGGCGAACGCCGTCGCGCCCATCGCGCCTTTTTCGCCGACGTTGCACGCGACGACGACCTTGTTCGCGTCGCCCTTTCGTCCGAGCACGACCTCGGCGCCGCCACTGTCGCGCCCGCCGGGGCGACCGAGGACGAGATCCTCTTTTCCGTCGCCGTTCACGTCGGCCGCGGAAATCGCGAAGCCCGTGCGGTTCATCCAGTACGGCGCGATGCCTTTGTCGACGTGCATCGCCTCCTTCGGCGCCGTGACGCGGAAGCGTTCGACGAGCTGACCGCCGACGAGCGCGTAGACGTGCACGACGCCGCGCGCGCCGACGCTCACGGGATTTCCCTTCGCGTCGAGCGGCGAGCATCCGTCCGGATCGACGAGCGCGCCGGGCGGCCCGCCGAAGCTTTCGTTCGTGTCCGCGATCGCGAGCTCGAGCACGCCGTCGCCGTCGAAGTCGAGCGCCGTCACGCCGCCGCCGCCCACTTGCGCGTCTTGACGATCAGTCGTCGCGCGCGCGATCGGGTCCGTCGGTGAGGTCGCGAAGAGATCGACGGTACCGGTGCGGAGCTTCTCGCCCGCCGTGTGTCCCGCGCGCGTCGGCGAGTGTGCGCCCGGGGCGCCGACGATCGCGAGCGGAGCGGCGCCGCGTTCGAGCGACGCGAGATGCACCGTCGCGCCCGCGCGATCGCTCGCACCGAAGTTAGGGAGCGACAGCGACGCGTGCGACGACCAGCGCGACACCGGCGCAGTCGCGCCCGGCCCTACGAAATCGATCGCACCAACGAACGGCCCCATCGCGGTCGTCCTCCACGGCGCCCACACCGCCAGCCCCGCCAGCTCACGCGCGCCGCCGCGAAGCGGTGCGATGCGAAACCCGACGAGATCGAGCCCACCCGGCGCGAGCATCGCCAGCGGAGCCGGCACGCCCGCGCCCGCTCCGAGGTCCGACGCGGCGTAGACGTACGCACCGCCCGCGACTCCGGCCGTTGCGACACCGACGACGTACTCGAGCCCGGCGTGCGGATCGACATCGGCGAGCGCGGTGCTTCGCGCGAAGCCGCGGACACCATCGGGCGCGACGACGACGCGCGCGACCTTCGTCGTCAGGTTCTTTACCTTGTGCGATCCG
>JBBQXV010000158.1:0-21399 GCA_038209335.1 Polyangiales bacterium
TCCTGCCACTCCTGCGCCCACATGTTGCCGAGCAGGTGCGCGGGGATTGGCGCGCCGTCGGGGACTTTGTCTTTGCCGTACGCCTTTTGGAGCCGCGCGCGCGTGTAGCAATGAAGCTCGTCGTACATCGGCTTCACGTCGGTCCAGAGTCGCTCGATGTCCTCGGCGAACGCCTTGGGCGTCATGTCGTATCCGCCGCGCCACAGCGCGCCGGTGTCGTCGTACGCGATCCCCTTCGCGCCTTTGTTCGCGAGCTCGACGTAGCGCACGTACTTCTCGCGCATCGGCTTCGAGATCTCGTGCCATCCGTTGAACGCTTCGAGGAGCTCGTCGTACTTGCGGCTCGTCGACATGATCTTGCTGAGGTCGCCGAGCTTGAGGCACTTCTTCGTCTTGTCGTTCGCGAGTCGCGGCGGACAGAACTCGCCTTTGCCGTACGTGCCGGTCATCGACGTCTCGATCGCCGCGAGCTCGCCGCGCTCGGCCGCGTCGTCCGGCGCGGGCACCGCAGGCGAGACGCGAAGCAGATGGATCTGCCGCGACACGTCGTCCGGCAAGAGGAGCCCGTCGAACTTGCGCGAGTCGGCGATCGCCTTCGGGTAGTACGCCGCGTTCTCTTCCTCGGCCGCGGTCGCGAGCGCCTCGGTGTCGTCGGTGATGTTCGTTTGGTAGACCCACTGCGCGCGCGAGTTGGCGACGACGACGCGGCGCAGATCCTTGTCGACCTGATCGATGAACTTGCGCGCGTCGTCGGCGGTCGCCTTTGCGGCGATCGACGCCGAGCTCGCGCTCGCGGACGGAGTCGTCGCGGCGCCGGGCGGCGGGCATTGCTTGTCGTCGCACGCGGCGAGCGCGAACGACGCGAGGGGAGCGAGGAGGAGCGCGGCGGTGATTGAATGGAGCGTTCTCACTGCGCCTTTCTACAACCGATACGAGTTGACGCGCGGCATCATTTGAGACACCCCAAACGCATCGTGACACTTCGAACGCCTGCTCCGCCCGCGACGTCCTTTCCCAAGGAGCACATCAAGGTGCTCTTGCTCGAGAACATCCACGCGAGCGCGCACGAGCTCTTTCGCGGCGAGGGATTCCAGATCGAAGCGGTGTCGGGCGCGCTGAAGCCGGACGAGCTCGCGAAGAAAATCGAAGACGTCCATGTGCTCGGCATTCGCAGCAAGACGCTCGTCACGCCCGAGTCGCTGAAGAACGCGCGTCGCCTCCTCACCATCGGCTGCTTCTGCATCGGCACGAACCAGGTCGAGCTCGCGTCGGCGAATCGCGGTGGCATCCCGGTGTTCAACGCGCCGTTCAGCAACACGCGCAGCGTCGCCGAGATGATCCTCGCCGAGATCGTCATGCTCGCGCGCCAGCTCGGCGATCGCGTGCGCGAGGTGCACGCCGGCAAATGGCGCAAGGTCGCCGCGGGATGCTTCGAGGTGCGCCACAAGACGCTCGGCATCGTCGGCTACGGCCACATCGGTCGGCAGATCGGCGTCATCGCCGAGGCGCTCGGAATGAACGTCGTCTTCTACGACGTGACGAGCAAGCTCCCGATGGGGAACAACCGCGCCGCCGAGTCGCTCGGAGAGCTCCTCGCGGCGTCCGACTTCGTGACGATGCACGTGCCCGAGACGCCGCAAACCAAGGGGATGATCGGCGCCGCCGAGCTCGCCGAGATGAAGCACGGGAGCTACTTGCTCAACGCCAGCCGCGGATCGGTCGTGCAGATCGGCGCGCTCGCGGCGGCGCTCCGCAGCGGTCAGCTCGCCGGCGCGGCGATCGACGTCTATCCCGACGAGCCCGAGACGAACAACGACGCGTTCGTCACCGAGCTCCGCGATCTCCCGAACGTGATCCTCACGCCGCACATCGGCGGATCGACCGTCGAGGCGCAAGCCGCGATCGGCCGCGAGGTCGCGACGAGCCTCATCAAGTTCGTCAACAGCGGCGCGACGACGGGCGCCGTGAATTTCCCGCAGGTCGAGCTCCCGCCGATCGCCGGCACGCATCGCATCTTGAACGCGCACCGCAACGTCCCCGGCGTCCTCCGCGACATCAACCGGATCGTCAGCGATCTCGAGGCGAACATCCACGCGCAGGTCCTCGCGACCGACATCGACACGGGCTACCTCGTCATGGATCTCGATCAAGACGTGTCGAGCGAAGTGCACCGGCAGATCGCGGCGCTCGGCACGAACATACGGACGCGCATACTCTACTGAGGATGCGTCTCGGGATTTCGCTGGTCGCGTTCGGCGCGCTCTCGGCCGTGGCGATCGCTTCGTGCACGCCGGCGGGGAGCCCACCCACGTCGCGCGCGGCTTCGACGCCGTCGACGACGAACACGCGCCTCGTGCGCGAGCCCGCGCCCGCACAGGTTCGCAAGCCCGGAGAGCGGATCGTGTTTCACGAAGTGCGCCTCGACGAACACGGGCTCCTCTTGCCGGCGCTCGACGTCGACGCACCGTTCGCCGAGGTCGCGCGCCTCGGGTTTCGTGCGTTCGCGGCGATCCCGAACGCGGCGAACGGGAAGAAGCCCTACTTCTTCTCGTCGATGTTCAAGCCGACGGAGGGCGACACCTTCGCGCCGCACACGTGGCTGAACAACCCGACGGGGCTGTCGGCGATGCTCATGCGGTCGGGGCTGCGTTGGTTCGCGTGGTCGGGCGATCGTTCGATGGTCGATGCCGCGCGCGCGCTCGTCGATCATGTACTGACACATGGCATGACGCGAGTGGAGGATGCGTGGTCGCGCGTGCCGTACGCGAGCGCGAACGCCGGCGAGCTGGAGTACCGCGGCGGCGACGACGTGAAGCACTGCGACGATCACGACGCGTGCGGGCGAGGCGACGGGCGCGGGTTTCTCGAGCCGGACAAGATCGGCGAATTCGGTCACGCGCTCGTGATGCTCTACCGATTCACCGGAGAGGCGACGTACCTGATCGCGGCGATTCGTTGTGCAGACGCGCTCGCCGCGCACGTCGCGCCCGGCGACGCCGAACATTCTCCGTGGCCGTTTCGCGTCGACGCCGCGACGGGGAAAATCGTGCGCGAGCCGTACACGTCGAACTGGGTCTACACGCTGGCGTTCTTCGACTCGCTCGCGGCGATCGGCAAGGCCGCCGACGCGCATCGATCGGCGCGCGACGTCGCCTGGACGTGGCTTCGCAAGTACCCGATGGTCACGATGCACTGGCAGGGATTCTTCGAGGACATTCCGATCCACCTCGTGCCGGGGAAAAACCCGAACCAGTACTCGGCCGGCGAGACCGCACGCTTCCTCCTCGATCATCTCGATCAAGATCCCGACGGCGTCGCGCACGCGCGCACGATCCTCGCGTGGATCGAGAAGACGTTCGCGATCGACGTCGATTCGCCGGTCGGAAAGACGCCCGGACATTGGTACGGCGCCGAGGTGATCTCCGAGCAAGAGGCGGACATGGCGAAGATGGGGAGTCACACGGCGCGCTTCGCGTCGGTGCTCGCGCGCCTCTACGAGATCACGGGCGAAGCGGCGCTTCGCGAGCGCGCGCGGCGATCGTTCGCGTGGGCGACGTACTGCGTCGACGCGCGCGGCGTCGTGAAGGTCGGGCCGGACGATCGCGAGGGGTACTGGTTCTCCGACGGCTACGGCGATTTCATGATCCATTTTCTCGATGGGATGGCGGCGGTTCCGGCGTGGGCGCCTTCGGCCGAAGCGCACGTCTTGCGCACGGACGACGTGCTCGTCGACGTTGCGTACGCGGCGGGATCGCTCCGCTACCGCGGCGTCGGGCGCGGCACCGAGGTCATCCTTCTCCCAGCGATGCCGAAGCACGTCGACGTCGGGAGCGTCGAGCTCGTCTCCGGAAAGGCGAGCGCGCGCGAGGTCGAAGCGCGGCCGGGCGGCGGCGCGCTGGTCACGATCCGACGCGCGTCGGCGCTGTCGGTCGCGATCGACTGGTGAGCGGCTCCTTCTCTTGCCACCACTTTCGCGCGAGAGACAGAAACCCGCTGACCCACTCGATGCCGAAGCCGCTGTCGCCGCCGGTGCTCTCGTCGAACGCCGCCATCTCGGGATGAAACTGCGAGGCGTAAAGTAGACGCCGCGGATCGTCGCGCTTCATCGCTTGCACGTGGCATCGCGCGCGCGTTTGATCCGCGCCGTCCGTCGCTGCGGGCCGTGAGTTGTCGCCACGGTAGAGGAGCGTGAATCCCGTCGTATCGACGACCATGTCTTTGTGATGCGTCGCGACCATCGGCGCGTGCGGCATCGTACGTACGAGCGGATCCGCCGCGCCCGCGACCGTCGCGACGATCGGGTACGTCCCTTCTTCGCCGACCCGAGGATTCGGCCACATCCCACGCGGCGACGACGCAGCGAGCTCGTCCGAGATGCGAACCGGCTCGCCTCGATCGGCCATGTGCGCGACCGCGCCGAACCCGTTGAACGCTGCCGCGACGAGCTGGTGGCTTCCGCAGATCGCGAGCACCGGGATCTCGGTCGTCCGGATGATCGCCATCCAGTGATCGAGCTTGTGCTTCCAGTCGGCGTCGACGCCGTACTGATGCCACTCCGTGAAGCTCCCCGCGCCGATGATCGCGAGCGGTCGGTACGTCGCGTCGAGCGCATCGGCGTCCATCGCCGCGAGATCCGCGATCGTCAGCGTCGTCACGCGCGCCATCGGATCGAACGCGCCCACCGCGGCGCCGAGGCCGCGAATGTTCGGCGCGTGCGACGCGAGGGTCGCGTCTTCCGGGCGATCGATCACGACGAAGAGAATGCGAGAGCGCGCGTCTCCCGGCGACGTCGGCATCGGATCAGCGGTCATCGCCGCCGCCGATCGCACGAAAAGCGGCGAGGCGATCGCTCCCGCGACCGTCCCCAAGAATCGCCGTCGATCGAGCAGCACAATGCAAAATCATAGCGCTTCAGCCGTCGATGATCTTGCCCGGGTTCAAGATCCCGTTCGGATCGAGCGCGCGCTTGATCGTCTTCAAGAGCGCCAGCTCGTCCGGTGCGCGCGAATACGCGAGGTAATCCTTCTTCAGGAGGCCGATCCCATGCTCGGCCGAGATGCTTCCGCCGTGCTTCTTCACGAGCGCGAACATCGCGTGGTCGGCTTCTTTCGTGCGCGCGAGGAACTCTGTCTTGTCGAGCGCGTCGGGCTTCATCACATTGACGTGCAGGTTCCCGTCGCCGATGTGACCGAAGACGCAGACTTCCCAGTCCGGGTAGCGCTGCTCGAAGACCGCGCCGAGCTCGGCGCAGAACGCTTCGAGCGCGGCGATCGGCAGCGCGACGTCGTTCTTGTGCGGGAGACCTGTCGCCGAGAGCGACTCGCTGATCGACTCGCGGAGCGACCACAACTCGGCCGCTTGCGCCGAGTGCTGCGCGAGCGTTCCGTCGAGGACGACGCCGCGTTCGAAGAGCGACGCGGTCCACGCTTCGAGCACCGCCTCGTCGACGCGCTCGACTTCGAGCAAGACGAAGTGCGTCGCCGCCGTTTCGAACGGCGCGCGCAGCTTGCGATGGCGCTGCACACGCGCGAGGCATTTGTCGGTGAAGAACTCGTACGCCATGATCGTGAACGGAGCCGTGCGCGCCTCGCGGAACAGACGCAGCACGCCCGCGAGATCCGGAACGGCGAAGAGGAACACGTCGAGCGCGCCGGGGACGCGTGCGAGCTTGAGCGTCGCTTCGGTGATCACGCCGAGCGTCCCTTCGCTTCCGATGAAGAGCTGCCGGAGATCGGTGCCAGTGTTGTTCTTTTCGAGCGCGCCGTTGAGATCGAGCACCGCGCCGCTCGCGAGCACCACTTGCAAACCGAGCACCCAGTTTCGCGTGAGACCGTAGCGGATCACCTTCACGCCGCCCGCGTTCGTCGCGATGTTCCCGCCGACGTGGCTCGATCCCTTCGACGCGAAATCGACGGGCCACGTGAGACCGTGCGGCGCGCAATGTTGGTGCACGGCCTCGGTCACAGCGCCGGCTTGCACGCGCAGCGTTGCGCCGAGCAGATCGACCGTGTCCATCCGGCGCATCCGCGACATCGACAACACGATCTCTCCGCGCGCAGCGACGGCGCCTCCCGCGAGCCCGGTGCGCCCACCCGACGGAACGACCGCGACGTGCGATGCGTTGCAGAGTGCAAGGAAACGCGAGACCTCGTCCGTCGTGCGCGGCATCGCGATCGCCGACGGCGCGGGCGCGTACACCTTCGTCCAGTCCTTGCCCATCTCGGCGAGATCGCCCGCGTCGAGTGAAAGAAAATCGGAAGGGAAGTCGCGCGCGACGCGCTCGAAGAGCTCCGGCGGAACCGTCATGCCGAAGTGATAGCCCGGATCTACGCCATGATCGCGCGGATCGGCTGACCGTTGTCGGTGAGCGAAATCGGCCGTCCGATCGGCGTCGTCTGCGTGTGGCCGGGATCCATTCCCGCGAGCGTTGCGACGGTCGCGAGCAGATCAGGAACGCTCGTGCGCGTGCCGACGACCTTTTCGCCCGCGGCGTCGGTGCCGCCGTGCACGACGCCACCACGAATGCCGCCGCCTGCGAGCACTGCGCTCCACGCTTGCGGATAGTGATCGCGTCCGTCGTTGCCGTTGATCTTCGGCGTGCGACCGAAGTCGCCCATGCAGACGACGAGCGTGCTCGACAAGAGTTTGCGATCGGCGAGATCCTTCAAGAGCATCCCGATCGCCGGATCGAGCGTCCCCATCAGCTTCTTCGTCCGACCGAAGTTGTCTTTGTGCGTGTCCCATCCGTCGAGCACGACCTCGACGAACTTCACGCCGTTCTCGACGAGGCGTCGCGCGAGGAGGCAACCGCGCCCGAAGTCGGTCTCGCCGTACGCCTTCTTGATCGCGTCCGGCTCCGACGCGAGCTCGAACAGCTTCGTCTTCGGCGATCGCATCAAGCGCACCGCCTTCGCGTAGACCGCGCGTCGCCCTTCGATCTTCGCGTTGCCCGTTTCGCCGGCGAAGCGCTGCTCGAGCGCGTCGAGCGCCGCGCGTCGCCGATCGAAGCGCGCGTCATCGACCTCGGGTGAGGTCGCGACGTTCGCCGGAAGATCCCCCGCCTTCTGCAAGACGAACGGACCATGCTGCACGCCGAGAAATCCCGGCCCGAGGCTCGGCCCGCCGATGCTCACGAACGACGGAAGGTCCGCGTTCGGATCGCCGATGCGGCTGCTCGTCCACGCGCCCATCGACGGATGAATCACCGTCGGGTTCGGCGCGTACCCCGTGTGCAGCAAGTACTGCGCACGCTGATGGTTCCCTTCCTTGCTGCTCATGCTCCGCACAATGGCGATCTCGTTCGCGTGATCCGCGAGGTGCGGCAGATGCTCCGAGAGCTCGATCGCCGGTGCGCGCGACTTGATCGACTTGAACGGTCCGCCCGTCGCGACGCCCGGCTTCGGATCGAACGTGTCGATGTGGCTCGCGCCGCCGTTGAGCCAAATCTGGATGATCGCCTTCGCCTTCGCCGGCGCATCGGCGCGCGCGATCGACGGAGCGCCGTACTTCGCGAGCAGAAGCCCCAGAAATCCGCCGCCACCCACTTGCAAAAACGTTCGTCTATCGAAGCTCATCGCGTGTGCCCCATGGTCAGTGGTTGAAGACGAACTCGCTCGAATTGAGCAGCGCCCAGAGGATGTCCTCGAACGCTTGCGTGCGCGCGTCGCGCTTCGCCGCGCCCTTCGACTCGAGGCGTCGCAGCGGATCCGGTGCCTTCGGTTTCGTGCGTGCTCCAGCCGGCGCCGCTATCGCGTCGGCGATGTACTTCTGCCAAAGCGCGATCTCGTCCTCACCCGGTTTGCGCGAGAGCGCGCGCAGGTAGAGCCACTCGATCTTGTCGGCGTCGGCTCCGGGACGCGCCATCACGTCGGCGAGCGCGCCGCCGGGGATAGCGCTCGAGGCGCTTCCGATGAGGCTCCCGTTGAGGAGCGTGAGCGCTTGCGAGATCGTCCCTTCGAACGCGTCGCGATCGAAGTCTTCGTCGACGTCGAAGAGGAACACCCAGACGCGTGCAAGCTGCACGCGAATTTTGTCGAGATCCGCGCCGTTCTTGCGGACCGCGTCCTCGAGGTTCGTCGCCGCGAGCACCGCGTTCAAGAGCTCCTCTGGCCCGAGCGGCGTCAGCCGAAAGCGCGCCCACAGCTTGTGCTCGGCCTCGAGCTTCTCCGGCGCGTTCTTCGTCGGCGCCGAGGCGATGCGGTACGCCTCGGTCGCCGCGATCGTGCGGAGCAGGTACTTCAAGTCGTATTTGTGCGCGATGAAGTCGTCGGCGATCTGCTGAAGGAGCGCCGGCATCGTCGCCGGGTTCGACGGACGAAGATCGTCCACGGGATCTACGAAGCCGCGCCCGACCATGTGCCCCCACATGCGATTGACGATCGCCTGCGCGAACCACGGGTTCTTCTCGGCGGTGATCCACGCCGCGATCGCTTGCCGCGTGTTCTCGTTGCTCGCCAAGTCGGTGCCGTCGAGCGTGCTCGGCGCGGCGTTGACGATGCTCTTCGCCTCGGGGTTGTTTCGGAAGCGCGGCACCGGGCGCTTCACGTCGCGCACGTCGACTCGGCGAATCTGTCCCATCGCAGGACCGCGATCGACCGGTGCGATCTGCGTTCGCGTGAAGCAGTTGGCGAACCGCTCGAAGTCGGTCTGCTTCCATTTCTCGGTCTTGTGATCGTGGCACTGCGCGCACTGGATCTGCACGCCGAGGAACGCGCGCGACGTCGTGCCGGCGAAGTCGCCGGGCGCGTTGCCGAACTTGAGGAGCCAATTGACCGCTCCGTTCACGCGCGCGCCGCCTGGGCTCGCACCGGCGTCGTCGCCGTCGTCCATCGCGGTGGCGCCCGCGTCCATCGCCATCGACGTCGCGACCGGCGGGAGGCCGTACGGACCGCGACGCGGACCGCCTTCGCTGTTGCGACCGGTCGCCGAGACGAGATCGTAGACGATGGTGTTCCATGGCGCGTTGCTCGCGAAGCGATCGTGCAGCCACGCACGGAACGCGGCGCGATCGACCGCTTGCTCGCGCACTTGCTGCCCCATCAGGACGTCATCCCAATACGCAGACCAATGATCGGCGTAGCGAGGCGACGCGAGGAGCGCGTCGATCGTTTTCTGACGTTTGTCGGGCGACGTGTCCGCGAGGAACGCGACGACCGCGTCGGGCGGCGGGATCGTCCCGACGAGATCGAGCCACGCGCGCCGAAGGAAGCGCGCGTCGTCGACCGGCGGCGCCGGCGCGATGCCCTCCTTCGTCCACTCCGCGCGAATCGCGGCGTCGATGTTCGCCGCGCTGAAGAGCGGCGCGACGACGGGCGTGACCGACGCGGACGCGACGACGGGAACGAGCGGCGTGGTCTTCTTCGGCGTGGGCTGCGATCCGCACGCGAGCAGGAGAATCGGAACGAGCGCAGCGGCTCTTGCGAAACGCATTTCGATCATCACAAGGATCAGTGTGCATCAACTCATCCGGGTGATTTCGTAAAGCTACGTAAACGCGCGGTCAGTCGAGCGTGCAAATCGATCGCGTGATCGTGTTCTTTCCGTCGAAGCCGCGCGCGTCGGTCGACCAGAGTCGGACGCGCGTGGCGGCGACGCCGCGTCGTGCCTGGTCGCGGCGTTGCGCGACGGCGTCGGTGGTTGCGGCGATCGACGAGGGGAGCGTGATGGCGACGCGTCGTGCGATCGTCGCTGCGTCGCGTCCGAGCGCGGTCCACCACGTCAGGCGCGGCGCGCCATACGCCGCGACGAATCTCCCGAGCGCGGAATCGCGTTGGATGGCCTCGGATCGTAGCGGGACGATCCCCGCAGCGGCGCTGAGCGCGCGGAGCTCGCGCGCGTGCTTGAACTCGCCGGCCGCTTCGAGCGTCATTCCGATCACGCCGCTGCGCGTGCGTCCCGACAGCTCGCCGACGACGTCGCGCGCGCACGACGTCCCGCCCGCGACGAGCCATGCGTGCGCGCCGAGGCGATCCCACTCGGCGAGCGGGAACCGCGCGTCGCCCGCGTGCGCCGTCAGTACGTCGCACGACGTAGGAGGGAGGAGCGTGAGCGGACCGTAGACGCCGCCGTGCGCCGGAAATTGCGCGACCTCGCTCGCGTCGACGATCGGCGCGACCTTCGCTTTCGCGAAGTCGGGTGCGTCGCGAACGAGCGCCGCGAGGACGTTCGCGCGCGGCTCACCGAGGACGAACGCGAAGTCGCGCGTGCGCTCGGACGCGGGCGCGGCGAGGACGATCACCGGCACGTCGTGGCGCGCGCTCCATCGCACCGCGCGGTCCGCAGTGTCGGGATCGAGCGCGGCGATGATGATCGCGGCGCCTTGGCCCGCGAGCTCATCGAGCGATGCCTCGGTGCGATCGGAGCTCCCCGAGTCGTCGCGCGTGACGAGCGAGATCGCGTCTTCCTCGGACGGCTCCTCGGACGTCAGCGTCGCGTCGGTCGCCAACACCGCGCGCATGCACGCGTCACCGCGGGCTCCGGCGTTACCGTTAGGTGCCGCGGCGTTCGGCTTCGTCCCCGGCGTCGCGGGTGCTTGCGGGAGGATCTGCCGGATCCCTTTCGGTTTTCCGAGCGCCCACATCACGCCGCGCAGCACGTCCGCCGATTCGTCGCGGAGCGCCGCCTCCTCCGTCGGAAGGAGCAGACCGATCGTTCGCCCTTCGACGACGTTCATTCCGCGTCGGCTCGCCGCCAAATCCGACAGCGCGATCCCTGCGTCGCCCGAGATCGGCAGCGCGCCCGCGTCCGCGTCGAGGAGCGCGCGCGCGAGCTCTGCGTCGCCTTCCTTGACCGCGATCTGCGCGAGGCGCTCCGCGACGATCCGCGCGATCTCCGCGCCGTATCCACCGCCTTGCGCGCGCATGATCCGCAGCGCTCCTTCGAGGACCTCGCGCGGCATCTTCTCGACGATCGCCGCGACGCGCGCGTGCGTCGTGTCGCGCTCTTCCTCGGTCGTTCCTTGCAGCCACGCGTCCATGTACGAGATGGCTTCGTACTGGTCGTGCTCGCTGTCGGACGCGAGCGCCGAGAGCGCGAGCTCTTCTTGAAACAAGTTTCGCGCGATCGGATCGACGTTCTTGCCGACGTTGGGGAGCAAGAGCTTCATCGCCTCCGCCTGCTGCTTGTGCATGCGAAGCCAACGCGCGCGCGCCGTCGTCACGAGATCGTTGGTCGTCCCTTGCTGCAGCTTGGTCAGCTGTTGCAGCTGCGCGTCGGCGCACGCAAAGTCGCCGGCGTCCATGCAGAGGAACGCGACGTACGCGCGCGCGACCGGGACGAGGCCGTCCTTCGGATATTTTGCGACGAACTGATCGAGCATGGTGCGCAGATCGGCGCGGCTCACGCGCGACGGGTTGAGCCACGCGTCGCGGATCGCCTGAAAATCCACGCCCGCCGCAGCCGTCGACGCGAGGCTCGCGACCGGCCGTGACTCGCGCTGCGTCGAGCACGCGTACGGCGCGAGGATCCCGAGCGCGCCGGTGGCGGCGACGATCGACACGAAGTTTCGAGGACGAAGCGAGCGCAACACCCGCATTGTGCGCGCTTCTGATCGTCTGTCCATTCCGCTGGATCGCCGCGCGCTGCTAATGTGCCCGCGCCATGTCCACCGCCGCACCCGCTGCCCGTCCGCGCCCGGTCGTCCTCGTCATCCTCGACGGCTTCGGCGAGCGCGCCGAAAAGGCCGACAACGCGATCCGTCTCGCGAAGACGCCGGCGCTCGATGCGCTCTTCGCGCGCTATCCACATACGCTCATCGGCACGAGCGGCCCCGACGTCGGGCTCCCGCCTGGACAGATGGGCAACAGCGAGGTCGGTCACCTGAACTTCGGCGCGGGGCGCATCGCGATGATGGACATCTCGCGCATCGACAACGCGGTGCACGACGGCACGCTCGGGACGAACGTGGTCATCGCCGACATCGTCGCTGCGGCGAAAGCGGGCGGTGGGCGACTTCACTTGCTCGGTCTCTTGTCCGACGGCGGCGTGCACTCGTCGCTCGTGCATCTCTTCGCGCTCGTCGACATGGCGGCCGCGTCGGGCGTGAAGGTCGTCGTGCACGCGCTCCTCGATGGACGCGACGTGCAGCCCGGCACCGCGCCGAAGTACATCGCGTCGCTCGAAGCGCGCCTCGCCGGCAAGGGGGTCATCGGCACCGTCGGCGGTCGCTACTTCGGAATGGATCGCGACAACCGTTGGGATCGCGTCGAGCGCGCATTCAAGGCGATCGTCTCTGCGGACGCATCGCGCTTCGAATCGGCGGCCAAGGGGATCGAAGCGTCGTACGCGGCCAAGAAGACCGACGAGTTCGTCGAGCCGTTCGTCGTCGGCGATTACGCAGGCGTCGCAAAGAACGACACCGCGCTCCATTTCAATTTCCGTCCGGACCGCGCTCGCGAGCTGACGCGTGCGCTCGCGATGAAGTCGTTCGATCACTTCGCGCGACCCGGCGACGCGCCGTCATTCGTGCACTATGCATGCATGACGACGTACGACTCGACGCTCGGTCTGCCGATCGCGTTTCCGAAGGAGACGTACCCGGAGATTTTTCCGGAGCTCGTCGCGCGCGCGAACATGACGCAGTTTCGATGCGCGGAGACCGAGAAGTACGCGCACGTGACGTACTTCTTCAACGGTGGTCGCGAGGAGCCGTTCGCGGGCGAGGATCGCAAGATGCTCCAGTCGCCGAAAGACGTCGCGACGTACGACTTGAAGCCGCAGATGAGCGCGGCTGCGGTCGCGGCGGCGACGACCGAAGCGATCGAGAGCGGCAAATACGATTTCGTTCTCGTGAACTTCGCGAACCCGGACATGGTCGGCCACACCGGCGTGCTCGGCGCGGCGATCGACGCGGTGCAAGCGGTCGACGCGGGGGTCGACTCGATCGTCGGCGCGGCACGAAAGATGGGCGGCGCGGTCTTCGTCACCGCGGACCACGGCAACTGCGAGCTCATGAAAGATCCCGCGACGGGGCAGCCGCACACGTCGCACACGCTCAATCCGGTGCCGCTCCTTTACGTCAACGACGCCGACACGAACGCCAAGCTCCGCGACGGCGGGCGCATCTGCGACGTCGCGCCGACGATGCTCGCGCTCCTCGGGTTGCCGCAACCGGATGTGATGACGGGGCGTACGCTCCGTACCGGTACAACGGCCCCGTGACTCAGCCGACGTTCGCAGGCTATCGCGTCGTCTCCGAGCTCGGCTCGGGGGCGCTGTCGACCGTCTACAAGGCGACGCAAGATCCGCTCGGACGGACCGTCGCGATCAAAGTCCTGAAGACGACGATCGATCCGCGATCCCCGTTCGCCGCACAGCTCGAACGCGAGGCGCACGTCCTCAGCTCGCTCAGTCATCCGAACGTCGCGATGCTCTTCGACTTCGTGAAGAGCGAGAGCAAGATGTACCTCGTCCTCGAGTACGTCGACGGGTACTCGCTCGCCGACGTCGCCGCGAAAGTGAGCCGACTCGCGCCCGAGGTCGTCGCGGCGATTGGCGTCGAAATCGCGAACGGCCTCGCGCATGCGCACGCGCGCGGCATCGTGCATCGCGACGTCAAGCCGGCCAACGTGATCTTGTCGAAGCGCGGCGACGTGAAGATTGCCGACTTCGGGATCGCGCAACGCGAGCGGTTGCCGAGCGCGGACGAGCCGCTGACGAAGATCGACGAGAGCGCGGCGTTCGGAACGCCCGCGTACATGTCGCCGGAGCAAATCCTCGGCGAGGTCGTCGACGCGCGGAGCGACATCTTCTCGCTCGGCGTCGTCCTCTATCAACTGCTCTGCGGCGCGCGTCCGTTCGAGCGCGGCGACGAGAAGGACAAGCGCGCGGCCGCGCAGCGCATTCGCCGCGATCCGCCGATCCCGCTGCATCGTCGCGCGCCCGAGGTGCCGCGCGCGCTGGAGCGGATCGTCATGCGCATGGTCGAGAAGCTGCCGATCGATCGGTACGCGTCGGCGCAGACGGTCGCGGATCATTTGCAAGAGCTCGTGGCGTCGCGCACACGCGCACCTCGCGCGGATCTCGTAAGGCGCGCTCTTTCACGCGCGGGCTTGATCGAAGGAGACAAACCCGACGTCGCTTCGCCCGTGCTCGACGTACAAGCGCGACGCGCGTCGGTTCGTCCGACGCTCATTGGACTCGCTGCGATCTTCGGGCTCGTGGTCGTCGGCGGAGGGATCGTCCAGTTCACCGGGCGCGGCGGATCGCACCGCGTGACGGCCGGCGATCGCCCGCTCGAGCTAACGCCCGCGTCGCCCGGTTTCTTGCGCGTGCTCGCGACGCCGTGGGCCGAGGTGTGGGTCGACGGCCAGCGCATCGACGTCACGCCGTTCGCGCGCGCGATCCCGCTTCCGCCCGGCACGCACTACGTCGTCTTGAAGCACCCGAACGCGCCGCCCGAGAAACGACAGGTCGCGATCGTGACCGAAGAGACGCTGACGCTCGACGTGAGCATGAGCCTCGACACCGAGCCGGTGTCGCTCCCGCCCGTCGACGCGAGCGCGCGCACCGCCGACGCTCCACCGACCGCTGCGCCGTCCGCGAGCGCGAAAGGATCGCCACGATGAAATCTCCGACGACGATGTTCGCGATCGCGTTCGGCGCGCTCGCAGGTCTCGCCGGTCACGCGTCGCTCGCGCCGACCGACGCCGCCGCGTTCACTCACATCGTGATGCCGGGCGAGACGCTCGCGCAGATCGCCGCGCGCGTGTACGGAAGCCCGAAGCTCGAGGTCGTCCTCGTCGGCGCCAACGCGCTCGACGCGCACGGCGGCGCGACGATCGTCCCCGGCATGCCGCTCAACGTGCCGTCGCCCGGTCATCATCGCGTGAAGAAGGGCGAGACTTGGTACGAGATCGCGCTGATGCTCCTCGGCGACAAGCGTCGCGCGGATCTGCTCGCGACGATCAACCACGGCGTCGCGTGGATTCCGCCAGTCGAGGGTCAGGAGATTTTGATCCCGCCGGTGGTCGCGCTCATCGCCGGTGAGAACGAGACCGAGAACACGATTTGGGATCGGTACATGTCGGATCCGGGGCTCGCGTGGCAGCTCAATAACTACAACTTTCGCGAAGGCATTCCTGTTCGGCGCGGCGAGGTGATCCTCGTGCCGATCCCGCAGCTGCTCCTCACCGAAGAAGGCAAAGCCGAAGCGCGGCGCGCCGACGAGCGCGAGCGCGCCGAAGGTGAAGGCGCGAAGCTCGACGCGCAGCGGAAGGCGGAGGCCGAGCTGCCGACGCTTTTGTCGGACGTGCGGTACGGGCGGTACGCCGAGGCGGTAGCGCGCGGCAATCGTCTCATCGGGACCGGCGTGCTCACGCGGCCGCAGCAATCGATTGTCTACCGCGCGCTCCTCGAAGCGTACGTCGCGCTCGACGCGACGAGCGCCGCGATCGCCGCGTGCACGTCGTGGCGCAGCGCCGAGCCGAGCCCGAAGCTCGATCCGGTGCTCGTGTCGCCGAAGATCATGGCGGCGTGCGGGTATCGATAAAGCGCTCTAAGGTGAACGCCGCATGTCGCGTCTCGGCTCTTCGTTGGTCCCCGCGTCGGCGCCGCCGCTCAGCGCGGGCCGCAAGCTAGCCGACAAGTTCGAGATCGTCGGCGTCCTCGGCGATGGGGGCACCGGGATCGTCTACGACGCGAAGCGACTCGGATCCGCGCCGAGCGACGCGCCGCCGGTCGCCGATCGCAAGACGCCGGTGCCCGAGGATCGCATCGCGCTCAAGGTCATCCATCCGCACCTCGCCGGCGACACACAGATCCGCGGTCGCTTCACGCGCGAAGCGAACATTTTGCGTCGACTCGACGGCAAGCACTTGTGTCCGCTCGTCGACTTCGGCGAGCTCCCCGATCCGCGTCGCGAAGGCGCGGGCCTCCTCTACATGGTCTTGCCGAGGATCGATGGCGAGGCGCTCGACACGATGATGCGTCGCGAACGCCCGGTGCCGATCGCGCGCGGCGTCGCGATCGTTCGTCAGGTGTGCGCCGCGCTGAAGGAAGCGCACGCGCAGGGGATCATCCATCGCGATCTGAAGCCGGGGAACGTGCTGCTTCGCACGGACGAGCACGTCTTCGTCGTCGACTTCGGGATGGCGAAGATCGTTCAGGGCGGCGGCGGGACGGGGACGACCGGGCTCACGCAGCACAACATGGTGTTCGGGACGCCCGAGTACATGGCGCCGGAGCAGGCGCGCGGCGACGAGCTCGACGCGCGCTGCGACATCTACGCGGCGGGGATCATTTTGTACGAGCTGCTCAGCGGCACGGTGCCGTTCACGGGCGGAACGCCGCTCAACGTGCTGACGGCGCTGCTCACGGTGCCGGCGAAATCGCCGCGCGAGATCGCGCCGAAGAACGGGATCTCACGCGCGATGGACGCGGTGGTGATGCACGCGATCGCGAAGGATCCGGCGGATCGCTATCCGACCGCGGACGCGCTCTCGGGCGCGATCGAGAAGGCGATAGCGGCGCCGGACGATCTCGACGGAATCGCGCCGGCCAAGCGACTGCTCAGCGTGCGGATCGACGAGAGCGGCGCGGACATGCACGCGCTGACGATGCCCGCGCCCGAGCCCGCTCCGTCGGGACCGGCGATCAGCGTGCGACCGGTCGCGCCACCGCTCAGCCTCGCGCCGAGCGATCGAGGTCGCGTGACGCCGTCGGTGAAGCCGCGCGCGGAGCCGCCGTCGCATGGGTGGACGATCGTTTGGATCCTCGCGGCGCTGGTCGGGATCTCGATCGGCGTGTGGTTGTCGTTGAGAAAATGAAACGCGTCGCGGTGCTCGTCGTCGTGGCGGCGTGCGCGCGTTCGCCGAGCGCGCCGGTGAGGTCGACGGCGACAGCGACCGCGACCCTGACCCCGACCGCGACCTCGACCTCGACCCCGACCCCGACCCCGCCGCCGCCCGCGCGGGTCACGCTCCTCGCCGCGGGCGACATCGAGATGGCGCGCGTCATGGGCCAAACCCTCCTCCGCGATCCGACGCACAACCCGTTCACCACCGTCTCCGCGTTGCTTGCATCCGCCGACATCCGCTTCGCCAACCTCGAAGGTCCGCTCAGCGATCAAAAGGGCGAGACGATGTCGCCGAACAACCACCTGATCTTCACCGGGCCGCCCGTCGGCGCCGACGCGCTCGCGCGCGGTGGATTCACAATCGTCTCCACCGCGAACAACCACGCGTGGGACTACGGCAAGCGCGCGCTCGTCGAGACGATCGAGAACCTCGATCGCGTCGGCGTCTTCCACGCCGGCACCGGCCGCACGCGTGCCGATGCGCGTCGTCACGTCGTCGTCGAGCGTCGCGGACTTCGCGTCGCGTTCGTCGCGGTCACCGACGTCTTCAACCACGGACCGCTCGCGTCGCACGAAGCCGACGAGTACGTCGCGCGCGCCGATCCGCCCGTGCTCGCCGAGTCGATCGCCGCCGCGCGCAAAGACGCCGACGTCGTCGTCGTCAGCTACCACGGCGGCGACGAATACAACGACGCGCCGCTCACGCGCGCGCGAACCGTGCTGCACGGCGCGATCGACGCGGGCGCCGACGTGGTCCTCGGTCATCACCCGCACGTCATCCAGGCCGTCGAGTGGTACGCGAACAAACCGATCCTCTACAGCATGGGAAATCTCCTGATGCAGATGCACAAGGATCACCCGTGGACCGGCTACGGATTCTTCGCGCGCATCACGCTCGCGCGCGGCGAGCCCGCGACGCTCGACGTCTGCCCATACCGAATCCTCGGGCTCGTGCCGCTTCCGTTCGCCGGCGACGCGAGCCGCGCGGCGTTCGAAGGAGTCTTCTTCGCACACCTGCGCGACGTGAGCGCGCGGGTTGCGCCGATCGCCGTCGCGGCCGCCGGTGACGACGGCTGCGCGGCGATCGTTCGACGTTGAGCGCGATTACTTCAAGCAGACGCAGCCTTCGTCCTGCCCGTTCGAGTACACCGCGCAGTTTCCGCCGAGGACGTCGCAGCTGACGTTCATGCAGGCGTTGCCCTTGATGGTGCACGTTCCGCTCGGGATGACGCATTCGCAGGTGCCGTACTTCGTCGTGCACGTGCCCGCCGATCCGCCGTCGACCTTCGCGCCGCACACGGTCGAGTCGCAGTCCGATCCGACTTGGCCGCACTTAGGACCTTGTGAAACGGTGCCGCTGTCGTCGACTGGCATCGATGTGCCCGCGTCGGCGGTGGCGCACGGTTCGGTCGTCGCGGAGATGAGCGTCTGCGTCGTCGGCGTCGTCTGATCGGGGCAGCACCAGAGATCTTCTTCCATCTGGTTCACGAGGCCGTTCACGCACGTCGTGTACGAGTGGCGCGTGTGGAGCTCGGCGCTGTCGCACGGCGGCTTCACCGCGGCGGGGAGATCGGCGTTCGGAGACGACGAGGTCGATCCGAGGCAGCCGGCGAGGCCGACGGCGGCGAAGGTGGCGGACAAAACGATGACCTTGATGCGATGGACGAACATGATGGTTCCCTCCCTAAGGGGGTGTGCGTGCGACGCGCCGAGCAACCGCGCTCGAAGCGCCGCAGCGTGTTGGTTGCTTGATCTGACAGCGCCGAGCGGGAGGAGTTTTGGACGGGCGGGCGCACGAATGAGTGACACGGTTTCTTGCCTGCGGACGCGCGAGGCCGCAAAACTCGTGCGCTGTGAAGGTGAACGCGCTTTTCGTGCTCGGTGTCGGGATGGTTGCGTGTGCGTCGTCGTCGCCGACGCCGATGCCTGTGCGAGCGATCGCAAAGTCGACGCCGCCTCCGACTCCGACTCCGACTCCGACTCCGACGCCGACCTCGACTCCGACCTCGACCTCGCCGCCGACCTCGACCGCGATTGCGATCGCGCCGCCCGCGCCCCCGTGCGCCCCTTCCGAAGTCCTCGTCCCCGCCACCCCGTCCGACGGTTTCCTCATGGGCCGCGGCACCGATCGCGCGCACCGCGTCGTCCTCACGCGCGCCGTCTGCTTCGACGCCAACGAAACGACCGTCGCGCTCTACAAAGAATGCGTCGACGCCGGCGCATGCAAAGAGCCGCTCCACGGCGATCTCTTCGCGACGTATCCGCGTCTCCCCGATCACCCGGTGAACATGGTCTCGTGGAACGAATCGCGTGCATACTGCACATGGCGAAAGAAGCGGCTCCCGACCGAAGCGGAGTGGGAGTGGGCCGCGGGCGGGCCGACGATGACGAAGTTCCCATGGGGCGATGCGCCGGAAGCGTCGTGCGAGACGTGCGATTTCACGAAGTGGGGCGCGCCGAAATGGATGCCGGGCGGCGACGTCGGATGCCATGGCGGAGGAACGTCCGTCGTCGGCGCGCATCCGAAGGGGGACAAAGTTTGGCCGGGTGGAGCGCTCCACGATCTCGCGGGCAACGTCTACGAGTGGGTCGAAGATTCGTTCGCGGCGTACGCGACGGAGGCGCAGACCGATCCGGTCGCGCGCACCGACTCGCAAGCGCACGTGCTGCGCGGCGGCGCGTGGAATCGATCGTACTCCGCGATGGAGGTCACGCATCGCGCGGCGTCGGGCGCGACGTACAAGGTGCCGGGGATCGGCGTGCGATGCGTGCGCGACGCGGACGTGCGGTGAGAGCGAGCGTTTTCGTCGCGCTCGCGATCACGGCGTGCGCGAGCCCGCCAACGCCCACGCGCACGCTCACGCCCGCGCCTACGCCCACGCGCACGCCCACGCCCGCGCCCGCGCTCACGCCCACGCCCTCGCCCCCGACCTCGACGTCGACCTCGACCCCGACCCCGACCCCCGACGCCGCTTCCCCCGCGTGCCCCGCGTCCGAAACCTGGGTCCCCCCAACCCCCGCCGCCGGCTTCGACATGGGCCGTAGCCTCGATCGCCGCGACACGCGCCATCGCGTCGTCCTCACGCGCGGCTTCTGCATGGACGCTTCCGAAGTCACCGCATCCGAGTTCGAGAAGTGCGTCACCGAAAAGAAATGCGCCGAGCCGTGGCGCGGCGATCCCTTCTCGAGCTACGGCCGCTTCCCCGATCAACCGGTGAACATGGTCTCGTGGGTCGGCGCGCATGCGTACTGCGAATGGACGGGTAAACGCCTCCCAACCGAAGCCGAATGGGAGTGGGCCGCGAGCGGACCCGGCGGAACGAAATGGCCATGGGGCGACACGCCGGATCCGTCGTGCGAGAGCGTCGACTACACGATGCAAGGCGCGCCAAAGTGGGCGCCCGGCGGCGACTTCGGTTGCGGAGGCGGCGGACCGTCGCCGGTCGGATCGCATCCGAAGGGCGACAAAATATGGCCCGACGGCAAGCTCCACGATCTCGCCGGCAACGTCTGGGAGTGGGTCGAGGACTCGTTCGATTCGTATCCGTCGGACGCGCAGACCGATCCGATCATACGTCGCGAGTCGGCGCTTCACTCGATCCGCGGCGGTGGTTGGAATCGACCAGCGACCGCGCTCACGACGTACGCGCGCGCGGCGGCTCACTACGAATACCGCGTGCCTGCGCTCGGATTTCGGTGCGTTCGCGGCGCGCCGCACGCGACGCCGGCGCCGCGTGAGAAGACGTGGAAGCGACCGTAGTCAGTGGCGGAGGGGTCGCCAAGAACGCAAAGGGGCCAAGTACGCCAAGATGATTTTGGTTCGCGAGTTGCGACGCCGACGCCGCAGGCGCGTCCCGCTAGACGTGGACGGTGTCCGATCCAAACAACCTCGGCGTCCTTGGCCCCTTTGCGTTCTTGGCGACCCTCTCCGAGCGATCCGCGCGCACACTACGCTGACGTCCATCGCGCGGGGATCGGCCACTCGTCACGTCGCCAGCTCACGCTCCCATCGGCCGCGACACCGAGTGCACGCGACAGCTCGTCCACGATTTCGTTCGCGGTGATTCCCGCTTCGCGGAGCGCGCGCACCGTCGCGCCTGGCGTTCGCTTCGCGAGGCGCGTGCGATCCGCCGCGACGACGAGCGGGACGTGCGCATACCGCGGGACGCGCGCTTCGCCGCCGAGCAGTCGCGCGAGCATGATCTGACGCGCGGTCGACGCGAGGAGATCGTCGCCGCGCGCGACGTCGGTGATGTCCATCGCGAGATCGTCGACGGTGACCGCGATCTGGTACGCGAAGACACCGTCGCCGCGCACGAGGACGAAGTCGCCGACGTCGCGCAGCACGTCTTGCTCTTGCGCGCCTGCGACGCCGTCGACGAACGCCACGCGCCCCTCGGGTACGCGAAGCCGAATCGCTGGTGACCGTCTGAAGTCGCGCGACGGATCGCGATCGCGGCAGAGCCCCGGATAGACGAGCTCCTCGCCGGCATGCGGTGCGCTCGCGACGCGCGCGATCTCAGTTCGCGAGCAGTCGCACGGGTACGTGTGCCCATGCCGCGTGAGCGAGTCGATAGGGGCGTGGTAGAGCGGCGTGCGCGCGGAGT
>JBBQXV010000159.1:0-21348 GCA_038209335.1 Polyangiales bacterium
AGGCTTCGTCATCCAGCTGAACGCGAATCACTTGCGCGGAAAACCGCCACCCTCCGTCTTTGCCAATTAGCCCGCTCGCTTCTCCCGCGCTGAAGTCACGACGCGATCCGCGGACGTGCGGGGACCGCTAAGCAGATACGAGCTGGCAGACGTGAAACGGCTTGTCGCTCGCCATGCATCGCGTCGCCGCGGGGCAGTCGCGATCGTCGACGCAAGCGTTGTGGCATCGACGGAACGCGCAGACGAGCGGCGAGTTGCAGTCGGTGTTGACGAGGCAGCCGTCGGAGAGCGCGGCCTTCGCGGCGGCTTCGTCGGTCGACGAGCAAGCGACGGCGAAGATCCACGTCGCGACGACGGACGCGACCCCAGCACGTTGAACGATGATGCGCATTTCGAGCTCCCCCCGCGACGACGCGCCAGCTACGACGCTTCGCACGAGCCGTAGACTATTGCATACGCAGCACGCGCACTTCGACCCTCCAGGCCCTGGAACCCCGCGATTTCGGGCATCTGCGTACCGCGCGCGCACCGCGCACGCATTTTCGCAGCGTTCCGACGTTGCCGACCGACCCGAAGCGTGGTTCTTTTCGCCGCCGACTTCGCGACGGACGCGGGCCGGTTCGCGGAAACGCGCACGAGACAGAGGAGAGTACGCCGTGAGCAAACTGACCGATCACGTTGTCTTCAACGACCAGAAGCTCGCCGCGCGATACGCGAACGAGAAGATCCCGATGGCGACCCTGTTCGAGGCCTACCTCGACGGCGACGTCGACATCCCCGGGGACATGAACGCGTTCCTCGATTCGCGGAACGACCTCGTCAAGTACACGCTCACGCCCGAGCACTTCAAATTCTTCTTCACGCGCCTCATCCCCGAGGTCGCCATCCACTCGAAGGCGCAAGACGAGCGCATCGTTCGTGAGCACTACGATCGCGGCGATGACTTCTTCGCGGCGTTCCTCGGCGAGCGCATGGTCTACACCTGCGGCTTCTTCCTCACGGGGAACGAGACGGTCGAGCAGGCGCAAGACAACAAGATGGATCTCGTCTGCTCGAAGCTCATGGTCAAGCCGGGCGAGCAGATGCTCGACATCGGCTGCGGCTGGGGCACCCTCGCGCGCCACGCGGCGACGAAGTACGGCGCGGACGCGACGGGCATCACGATCAGCAAGAACCAGACGGCGTTCGGCAACATGCGCATCCAGAAGGCCGGCGTCGCCGAGCGCGCGCGCATCCTCTGCTGCGACTACCGCGACATCCCGCGCCGCCAGTTCGACAAGATCTCGAGCCTCGAGATGGTCGAGCACGTCGGCGTGAAGAACTACCCCAAGTTCTGCTCGCTCGTTTACGAGCTCCTCAAGGACGACGGCCTCTTCCTCCTCCAGTGGACGGGTCTCCGTCGCGGCGGCGGGCAGGGCGTTCCGATCATCGGGCTCCGTCCGGAAGACCTCATCTGGGGTCTCTTCATGGCGAAGTACATATTCCCGGGAGCGGACGCATCGTCGCCGCTCAGCGACATGGTGAAGGGCCTCGAGAAGGCGGGCTTCGAGATTCACTCGGCCGAGAACATCAGCGTCCACTACGCGATCACGATCCGTAAGTGGCACGAGAACTGGATCTCCAACGAGGCGGAGATCAAGAAGGCGTACGGCGAGCGCTGGTACCGCCTCTGGCACCTGTTCCTCGGATGGTCGACGCGCATCGGCTTCCAGGGCAACGCGGCGTGCTTCCAGATCGTCGCGAACAAGAACCTCGACTCGTTCGATCGCAGCATCTACATCGGCCAAGGCAACCTCGGCGATCAGCGTCACTACAAGCTGTTCGACAAGGCACACGCTCCTGGACAGGGCGGCGCGAACGGCAACGGCAACGGCAAACGCGTCGAGGCGTAGCCTGCCCTAGCTCCATCCGTATCGCAGCACCCGCGACCCCTCCGTACGAGGGGTCGTGGCGTTTTGTGCTCAGGCGCTGATTCCCGTCCACGAGATGTCGTGTGCGCACGACTCGGAATCGATCAGTTGGCGGATGCTCTGCGACGCCATCGCATGATCGGCCCCGCGAAGCTGCCACGTCGATCCGAATTTCGTGAAGCCACATGCTCGGTGCATCTCGTAGGACGCGTGGTTGTGCGCCGCGACGTTCGCGAGCACGCGGCGCTGCCCCGGGAGCTCGCGCTTCAGCATCGCGTAGTACGCCGACGCGATCCCGCGGTGCCGAAACGCCGGCGCGGTGAAGACCTTGTAGCTGTAGGCGAACGACGGCGGGATAGGGAAGATCAGCGAACCGACTTCCATCTCGCCAAGCATCACCCATGCGTAGAACGCCATTGCGCCGTCGACGCGACCGCCAAACGCGACGTGCCCGCATCGGAACCGGCTGCGCATCAGGGTACGTTCGGCTTCCGTCTCGTGCGACAGCTCGAGCGCCTCGTCGATCTCGCACTCGCCGAGGCGCGCGATGACGGCGCACGACGTCGCATCGGGAATGTGAACGAGCTCGGCGGAGAGCACGGAGGTTCGTTCGACGAGCGCGATCTTTCGCAGTAGGGCGGCGGCGAAGTGGGTCGGCATGAAGGTCCCTTGAGCAAGAACGTTGCCGCTCCGATCCCCGCGAGACGCCACGGCACGATGCTTGAAGAGCGTCGCTGCATGTCGAACGCAACCTGCATGGAACGCCGACGATACGCGGCAAATGCAGCCCCAATCGTCACACGCGCATTTGCCACATCGGAGCAGTTCGCCACGACGCGACACGCGGCGAGGCGTTCGCTCCGCGCATGAGGCAGGTCGATCCCATGTCCACCTCGCGCAGCTTCGCGAAGGCGCCCACCGTGTCCGCCGCGTCGGGCGTCGTCGAGCGTCGGCAGGTCCTCTCCGTCGGGGAGGTTCTCAACGAGACGTTCGAGGTACGCGCGCTTCTCGGCGAAGGCGGAATGGGGCAGGTCTTCGAGGCGCACGATCTCGTGCTGAACCGCCGCGTCGCGATCAAAGTCATGTGGCCGCACGTCGCCGCGTCGATCCGCGACGAGGCCCGCGCGCTCGCGGCTCTTCGCCATCCGTGCATGGCCGCCGTTTACTCGGTCGGGAACCACTGCGACGTCGAGTACCTCGTCATGGAGCTCATCCACGGTGCGAGCCTCTCGGAGCTCATCGACTCGCGTCGCGCAGAGGGCACGGCGTTCGAGCTCGACGAAGCGCTCCGAATCCTCGCCGGCGTCGCCGACGGTCTCGGCGCCGTGCATCGCGCAGGCATCGCGCACCGAGACGTCAAACCGGCGAACGTCATGGTCGCGCCGGACGATCGGCTCGTGCTGATGGACTTCGGAATTTTTCAGTCGATGGGCGACCAGAGCGAGCATCTCGAGCTCTCCGGCTCACCGCCGTACATGGCGCCGGAGGTCGTCGCGAACGACGTACAGCCGGGCGAGCTCTTCCTGGCCGACGTGTACTCGTTTGGCGTCCTCGCGTTCGAGCTCCTCACCGGCCGCGCGCCGTTCCGTGGCAGCGTCGCGGGCGTCTTCAGCGCGCACCTGAGCGACCCCGTGCCGGACATCGCGCAGCTGCGACCGGACGTGCCGCCGCGTCTCACGGCGCTCGTCCGCGAGCTGCTCGAGAAGCGCCCCGAGGATCGCCCGCAGAGCATGGAGGCGGTCGCGTGGCGCGTGCGCGACGTTCGGCGTCGCGCGAGCATCGCTCCGCCGAGGCGACTCACCGTGCTCATCGCGGAAGACGACGAGGCGAACGTCGTCGTGATGAAGAGCCTCGTCCAGATCGCCGCCCCGGAGGCCGAGGTGCTGGTCGCTCGCAACGGACGCGAGGCGATCGATGCGCTTCGCCGACACAAGCCGCATCTCCTCTTGCTCGACCTTCACATGCCGCGCATGAGCGGCGTCGAGGTCTGCATGTACGTGAACGGCCTGCCTCCCGGCGGGCACGTGTGCACCATCGTCGCGGTGAGCGCAGACGCCGACGCGCGTGACGTCGATCTCCTGCGGCGCCTCGGCGTCGCGCGCTACATCCCGAAAGGCGACGCGCTCCGCGAGCACCTTCCCGCGCTCATCGACGAGGCGAAACGCAAGCTGACGGCGACCGCGGACGCGCACCCCGCGTCGCGGTAGCGGGTTCGATCGTCAGGCGTGAAGCGCGTCGTACTTCGGGATCTCGAGGCGCACGATCTCCGTGCGCTCAGGAAATCCGAGCCGGAACAGAGTCTGCGGGACGGCGAGGGTGCGCGGCGCGGTTCGCATGCGCGCGCGCAGTCGATCGAGCTCGGGCATCGCGTCGCGGAACGATGGGTAGAGGCCGTCGACGCGCGCACGAACGAGGACGCGGCCGAGCGCTTGACCCGCGGCGAGCCAGTCGTGCGCGGTGTCGCCGGAGGTCGCGATCACGCAGACGACCGGCGCGCGGAGCGAGAACTCGCTCTCTTCGAGCCACTCGCTCGTCGACGGACGAAACGATCGATGACGAAATGGATGAAGCTCCGCGATGACGCTCGCGACGCCGCCGACGTCGCATCGCTCGCCGAGATCGAGAGGCGGCGTGTCGACGACCATCGGCGCGAACGAGTCGGCCTCGACCCAGCGGAGGACGCCGTGCTCGTCGGCTGCGATCGCTTCGAGCTCCGACAGCGTCGCGCGCGATACGTCGTGCGCTGCGTCGTCGGGCGCCCCCAGCGCGCGCGCGAACGCTTGGTAGAGAACGTACGTCTCGGGCGACGACGCGCCCGCGTCTTCGACCCGCACGCGCGCGAGGAGCGCTGGACGCGACGGATCGGGGAGCAGCTCGACCTCTTCGCGCGCGCCGAGCTGGCGCAGGGCCATGCGCAGCTGCGCGAGCGCGACCCCGCAGCCGATGACGACGTCGCGATGGACCGGATCGAGCGAAGCGAACGCGCACGCATGCTCGAGCCACAGCTCGATCGCGTCGCCTCGCGCGTAGAGGCTCCACGCTCGCGCGCGTCCACGCGTGGGCGCGAGCATCCCGTACTGCAGCAAGAAGCGCAGTCTCTCGGCGTGGCGAGCAGCGAGATCGTTCTGCACGGCACGGATCGCTTACCCAAGCGCGCGCGCGCCGCTCGGGATCTTTCGCGTCTCAGGAGGCAGATTCCGTTCGCGCTCCCAAGTTACCGCGCGCACGCCGGAACGAGATCGATGCCAGCGAAGAATTCCTTCACCAACAGCTCCCAGGCGCGCCCGTTTTCGGGCGGACCGCACTTGAACGGCGCGCCGACGAGCGGCTCTTTGCGGAGGATCGCGCGATGCTCGCGGTAGTAGCGGAGCGCGAGCTCACCGCCGTATTCGCCGACGCCGTTCGGTGGATGGAACGCGTAGTAGGTCGAGCCGCGAACGATCGTCGGGCTCGGCGTGTACGGCGTGAGGCACGCCGTCGACGTCTTGCACTTCGCGATGATCGACGCGCGAATCGGCTCGAGCGCGGTCTTCGACCAGTCGGCGTGGAACTCGTCGTTCAAGTGGAAGAGCTCGTGGAACATCGTCTCGCGCACCCACTCTTCCGAGACGTTGAGCGAGCCGCCGAGGTTGTATCCGATGGTCCATCCTTGCGCGTAGGCCGACGGAGTGCGCGCGTTGACGCTGCGAAAGAAACGCACGCCGAGCGCGCGCCATCGGTAGCTCGGCTCGCGCGAAGGTGCGGCCGCGGCGAGCGCGTCGAAGAGCTTTTCGTAGTCGCGAAACGCCGCCGCGACCCACGCGAGGTGAGGACGCGCGGCGTCGACCGGGAGCGACGGAACGAACTTCAGGATGCCGCGGTAGCCGCCGTCGAACATTCGCTCGGGTTGAACGCCGGCGAGGTTGCCGGACTGCGTGTGCATCGCGACCGCGAGCTCGGCGGCGCGCGCGTCGTTGCGGTAACGAACGCGGAGGAGGCACGCGATGCGCTCGGGCTCGGGGAGATCGTGGAGGCACGCGGCGCGCGGGGTCGCGTCGGTGGACGCATCGGGGAAGAGGATTTGATCGGCTTCTTCGGAACCGAAGGGGGCGGGAGAGGCGAGGGTGTTGGTGGGTGGAGGCGCGGGTGGGATCGCGGTCGAGGGCGACGTCGAGGGCGAAGGCGAGGTCGACGTCGAGGTCGACGTCGAAGGTGACGACGATGCCGCGGTCAGGCGCGGGGCGGAGGGCGACGGCGCCGCGCACGCGCACAGCAGAAGCACTCGCAACGCGACGCTGATAGAAACGCGACTCCCCACCTTCGACTTCAGACACCTTGGTCCGAAGCGCCTTGGCATGCCATCTTGCCGTTGCCGTTTTTCTCGTAGCTTCGTTCGAACAGGAGAAATCATGACCAAGCCCAGCTTCTTCGCCGTCGTCGCCGCGTCTCTTCTCTCGCTTGCCGCATGCGGCAACACGCCTCCGGCCAACACGGGCGGCGATCCGACGTCGGGGGGTGGCGACGCAGGCGGAGGCGCTACGAGCGGAGGCGCCGACACGCTCGACGCGCAGATCGCGCAGGGGAAATCGCTCTACGCCGAGAACTGCGCCAGCTGCCACGGCGCGAACGGCGAAGGAAAAGGCGCGCCCGCGGTCGTCGGCAAATCGGCGCTCCCGATGGATCCTCCCGGCTCGGCGAAGCAACGCAAGATCCCCTTCAAGACCGCGGCCGACGTCTTCGCGTTCACGCAGAAGACGATGCCGCCGGGGGCGGGCGGCTCGCTCAAGGACGCCGAGTACTGGGCCATCCTCGCGTTCGATCTGAAAGCGAACGGGATCGATCTGGGTGGCAAGAAGCTCGACGCATCGAACGCCGCGTCGATCAATCTGCGCTGAGCCCTCACCGTTGACGACGCTCTCGCGCCCCGCCGGATGGGCCATCGCCGTCGCGGCGACGTTGGCGATGAGCGTGAGCTACATCGATCGGCAGGTGCTCGCCGCGCTCGGAACGAGCGTGCGCGGCGCGCTCGGGATCGATCACGAGCAGTTCGGTTGGCTCGCGAGCGCGTTCTCGATGGCGTACCTCGTCGGGACGCCGATCGCCGGAAGCGTCATCGATCGCGTCGGCGCGCGCGTGGGGCTCGTCGGCGCGATGCTCGTGTGGTCGGCGGTCGCGGCGTCGCACGCGCTCGCGTCGTCGTTCGCCGTGCTCTTCGCGATGCGGATCGCGCTCGGCGCTGCGGAGGCGCCGTCGTTTCCAGCGGCCGCGCAGTCGGTGCGTCGTGCGATCCCGCCCCGCGAACGATCCGCGGGGATCGGGCTCCTCTTCACCGGCAGCTCGATCGGCGCGATGATCGCGGCGCCACTCGCGGTCGCGTTCAACGCGCGTTACGGATGGCGCCCCGCGTTCGTTCTCACGGCGATCGTCGGACTCTTGTGGATCCCGCTCTGGCTCGCGTGCACGCGAAGCCCGGCCGCGCGCGCGGCGCTCGAGACCGCCGATTCGGCCGATGGGGCGGCGCGAGAGCCCACGCCTTCTCGCCTCGAGCTCGTGCGCAATCCGGCCGTTCAGCGCGCGGTTCTCCTGGTCGTCGCGTCCGCGCCCGCGATCGCGTTCGTGCTGATCTGGACGCCGCAATACCTGCAGAGCGCGTACGGCGTCGCCGAGAACGACGTCGGCAAGTACGTGTGGCTGCCGCCGCTCCTCTTCGACATCGGCGCGGTCGGCGTCGGTTGCATCGCGAGCCGGCGCGATCGCAAGTCCATTACCGGCGAGGTCGCGTCGCACGCGGATCTCACGCTCGTTGCGGCGTTCCTCGCGTCGACGCTCGCGCTCGCGCCACTCGCGCACGACGTGTGGCACGCGGTCGCGATCCTCTCGGTGTCGCTCGGAGGCGGCGGCGCGCTCTACGCGCGGCTCACCGCCGACATGCTCGCGCGGGTCCATCCGGCGCACGTTTCGACCGCCGCGGGGATGACGGCAGCAGCGCAGTCGTTCGCGTACATCGTCGCGAGCCCGCTCGTCGGTCGGTCCGTCGACACGACGCACAGCTACGACGATTCGCTCACGCTGCTCGGCGCGCTCGTCATCCCTGGCGTGCTCGCGTGGGTCGTCTGGCCAGTGCGCGGCCGCGTCGTCATGGCGTGACGCGCGACGTTACCTCCATCGCGTCACCGACGCGCACGATTCCCTCGATGTCCGGGATCGCGTTCTGTCCGAAGTAGACTTTCCCTTCGCGTAGACGAAACGTCGCGAGCGTGCGCAGCGGCTCGACGCCCTTCTCGGCCGTCTCTTGATCGACGGTCGTCACGACGCAGCGATCGCAGGGCTTGGGAACGCGAAGATGCACGCGACCGATCGCGACGCGCGCCCAGTGGTCTTCGTCCCACGCGGAGGCGCCGGCAACGACGACGTTCGGTCGGAAGCGATTCATCGGGAGCGCGCTCGCCATTCGGAGATTGAGATTGGCGAGTGACTCTTCGGTCGCGATGAGGATCGGATAACCGTCCGCGAAGCTCGTCATGTCGCCGGGGCGCGCGTGGTCCGGGTTGATCGCGCGCTCGGTCGTGTCGGGCATGAAGACGAGATCGCTCGGCGCGCCGAGGTAGTCGCCGAGCCACGCCGCGGCGTCCGCTCCCGCCGAGAGGGCGTCGCACGTGCTCTTCCAAACGACGACACTGCGTCGCGATCCATCGGCGAGCTCGAGCGGCACGACGAGCTCGGGCATCGACGGTGCGTCGATTCGCATCGCGTCGCCGTCGATCGCCACGCGGACCAGCGCGAGCTTCGCGTGCGTGCGCTGGGTCACGAAGCGCCCCTCGGCGTCGACGATCATCCAGCGCCGATCGTGCCGTAGCCCACGTCGCCCTACGTGCGCCTCTGTGAGCGTCGAGCCGCGCGCCCCCTTGATTGGATAGATGACGAGCGATGTCACGACGATGGACACATGTCGATCTTAGCGACATCGTGCGAAAAATTGAATCGGACGTGCCTCTCTTACGTATTCTGTGTGACGCGCGGACTGTCCGCGACTTAGCCAGGAGAAGGCTCATGAAGGTCAATCGATCGCGGTTCTTGCTACTCACGGCGGCGCTCGCCGGCGGCACGTCGCTCGCGGCTACGGCGATCGGCGGATGCACCGTCAACAACACCAACGTCAACGGCGACGGCGGCACCACGCAAGACGGCAGCGTCAGCGACGGGACGACCGGCGACGGCGCGACCGGCGACAGCGCGACCAGCGACAGCTCGAACAACGACGGCGGCACGTGCGACGACACGACGGGCTCCGCGCCCGACTGCGCTGCGCTCGCCGACGCTGGTGCGGGCGACGGCGGCGGGACGTGCGTCGACAACGCCGCGTTCGTCGCGGCATGCCCCGTCTGGGCGGCGAACTTGAAGCCGGGGGTCGCGCGCAAAGCGGTCAACTGCGCGGTCGCGCTCCCGTCCTGCGAGAGCGGCGCGGGCCTCGATACGTGCCTCAGCGACGCGCTCAATCAATCGTGCGCGGACACGACGGCCGATGCGGTCTGCATGTCGATCGCCGCGACGTGCGCCGACGCGGGCGTGATGGACGCGGGCGTTTCGCCGATGACGTGCGACCGTTACGTCTCGGGCCTCAACGCCGCGGGACGCACCGAGCTCACGCAGTGCTTCGCCGAGAGCGGCGGCTGCACGCTCGACTTCTCCCAGTGCGTCGCCGGGCGCTTCCTCTAGCACCACGGTGACGTGAGCATCAGGCGTGCGCGTCGGCGTGACCGTTCGTCGCCGCGCGCGCTTGCGCTTTCGCCTCGTCACCGCAAAGGCGTTCGACCTCCGCGCGCATCTTTCCGCGGAGCGCGAGCCCGTACATCTTGAAGTCGCCGCGCAGCGACCAGAGCGGGTACGTGAACGTCGCGGGCCTGTTCTTCTCGATGAAGAAGTGGCCGATCCACGCGCAGCCGTAGCCGGCCACCGGCGCGGCGAGCAGCCAGGTCGGGTTCATCGTGACGGCGGCGGTGACGACGGTGCCGATGACGATCGTGGTGCCGACGTAGTGGAGCGCGCGGTTGGTCGGATTTTTGTGCTGGTCCACGTAGTACGGCCAGAACTCTTCGAACGACTGGAGGCGGGCGTCTTCGCTCATGGTGACGCGATTGTACTTTGAGGTAGGTTCAGGCGCCATGAACGCCGAAGCCGCCCCGTCCCGCTCTCTCCGCGTCACCGTCACCGACCACGTCGCCGAGCTCGTCCTGTTGGGGCCCGGCAAAGGGAACGCGATGGGTCCCGACTTCTGGCGCGAGATGCCGCTCGCGATGGAGCGCCTCGACGCCGACGACGCCGTTCGCGCGATCATCGTGCGCGGCGACGGCGGGCACTTCAGCTACGGGCTCGACCTCATGGGAATGGCCGGAACGTTCGGCGCGATGATGGCCGGGCCGCAGCTCGCGGCGGAGCGCGGGAAGCTCCTCGCGATGATCGGCGACCTGCAGCGCGCGTTCAATTTGGTTGCAGACTGCAAGAAACCCGTCGTCGCCGCCGTGACGGGATGGTGCATCGGCGGCGGGCTCGATCTGATCGCGGCGTGCGACGTGCGTCTCTGCAGCGCCGACGCGAAGTTCAGCCTGCGCGAGGTGAAGGTGGCGATGGTCGCGGATCTCGGCAGCCTGCAACGGCTCCCGCACGTCATCGGCGAAGGGCACACGCGCGAGCTCGCGCTCACCGGCCGGAACATCGACGCGGCGCGCGCGCTTCGGATCGGATTGGTCAACGACGTCTTCGAGACCGAGGCGGTGCTCCTCGACGCGGCGCGCGCGGTCGCGAAGGAGATCGCCGAGAACCCGCCGCTCGTCGTGCAAGGCGTGAAGCAGGTGATGAACGACGCCGTGCGAAAGGGGGTCGCCGAGGGGCTCCGCACGGTCGCGCTGTGGAACTCGGCGTTCTTGCAGAGCGCGGATCTCACCGAGGCGTTCACGGCGTTCGCGTCGCGTCGTCCGCCGAAGTACGAAGGGAAGTAGCGTGCCGACGATCGAGCGCGACGGCGCGGTGATCGAGTACGAGACGCGCGGGACGAGCGGTGACGTCGTTCTCTTCGCGCACAACCTGCTGACGAGCCGCGCGATCTTCGCACGCACGATGGAGAAGCTCGACGCGCGCTTTCGCACGGTCGCGGTCGATCTTCGCGCGCATGGCGGCAGCGTGGCGTCGCGCGAATTTTCGACGCGTGATCTCGCCGACGATCTCGTCGCCGTGCTCGACGCGATCGGCGCGACGAAGGCGACGCTCGTCGGCGTGTCGCTCGGAGCGACCGCCGCGATGGAGGTCGCGCTCGCGCATCCGGATCGTGTCGAGCGTCTCGCGCTCCTCGGAGCGACGGCGCGAAAGGCGACCACCGCCGACGCGATCGCGAGCCGCGGCCTGGGCATCGCTGCGCGAACGCTCGGCATGCGCGCCGCGCTCGTGAAGAAGATCGCCGAGACGCTCTTCGGTCCAACCTTCCGTCGCGACGAGCCCGCGCGGCTGGCGGAGTGGACCGCTCGGATCGCCGCGATGCCGGGCCGCGACGTCGCGTATGCGACGCGCGCATGGGCGACGCGCGCGCTGCTCCTCGATCGTATCGCAGCGATCCGCGCACCGACGCTCCTGCTCGTGGGCAACGACGATGCGCCGCATCCGCGTGCGCACTCGGACGAAATCGCGGCGCTGATCCACGGCGCGCGCGTCGAGACGATCGCGGGCTCGGGTCACACGGCGCCGCTCGAGCGACCGGACGAAACGATCGCGCACCTCGAGGCGTTTCTACCCTGAGGCTCGACGCAGTGGACGAAGCGATCCAAGGCGGAGTGATGCGCCCGTCGGGATCACGGTACGATCACGTGCTCGCGGCGACGGACCGCTGCGTGGGATCACTCGCCGATCACGGACACTGGCTAGGAAACTTCACGCACCTGCCGTCGCCGCAGTCGACGAGACCTCCGCACCGCGACCGGCAGGCCTTGGCGCAGGTGCCGCCGCAGTCGACGCCCTCCTCGCCGCTGTCCTTCACGCCGTCGAAGCAGTGGCTGCTGACGCAAACGCCTTGCGACGCGTTGCAGACGCCGGTCCAGCAGTCCGCATTGCTGCTGCACTGATTGATCACGCTGCTCTGCCACGACGCATACCGGCTGCTCGCCACCATCACGCTCGTCCCGGAGCCGCTCACGATCCCGCTCGGATCGGTCTGCATCAAGCCGATGATCGACCCGTTGTCGTCGAGGCACGCGCCGCCCGCGTCGCCTCGCGTCGCGGTCTGCCCCAGCGTGTTCGCCGTGAGGAAGTACCGTTCGAAAAACAGGCCCGTCCTCATCTGCACTTCCATGAGGCGCAGATTCGACGAGATGCCGCTCTGGCCCGCGAGCGCGCTGCCGTAGCCGAAGCAGCGCACGTGGCCGCCGGCGGGGGCGAAGTCGGTGCGAACGTTGCGGTGGAACGTCGTCGCGTTGCCGCCGACCGCGAGCGGCGGGTCGATGCGGAGGATCATGACGTCGACGGGAAGATTGGGATCGTGCTGATTCGGATTCACTACGAGCTGACGAATGACCGAGGCCTGATTGTCCATATAGACGGGATCGCCCGGACGATTGAAGCAATGCCCGGCGGTGATGACAAAGCGATTGGTCAGGAGCGTACCCGTACAGCCGGCGCCGGGGAGCTGCACGAAGCTGTTGGCGCCGAGCGCTTGCGGCGTGCCATTCACGATCGGGTCTTGCGAGGCGCCGGCGCCTTCGTCGGCAGTCTGGGCTGCGCAGCCGGCGGAGAGCGCGACGGCACCGGCGGCGAGGACGACGGTCATCGCTGCGAGAGAAATGAGCTTGGGCATGGCGTTCCCTGGGGCGTGGAGGAAGGCGCGCGCGTTCGTGCGCGTACGTTTCGGAGAGCGCGTCGTTTCGCAAGTCACGTGCCCGCACCGCGCGCGCCGCCCGCTCGACGAAACTCGACGCGTCCTCCGCGACGGACTCCGCGAACGCCACCTCCATGCCGTGGCATGCCACCCGCGGCGCGTTGCGCGGAGATCGTCGTGGTCGGTTTCGTCCTTCGTCTGGCCGCTCACCCGATGCGTCGGCGTCTCGCGTGGCACGGCTCCGCTCTCGTTGCGCTCACGGCGTGGGCGGGCCCATGCCGTCCCGAGCCCGGGACTACTTCGCCGCCGGCCGCGCCGGCACGCGCGCCACCGGCTTCGCCTTCGCCGCGCCGGCTTGCGCGCTTCCCGGCGGAAGCTGAACCACCTGACCGATGCTCAGCTTCGTCGCCGTCGTCGCGTGATTCGCCGCCAGGACCTTTTGCATCGGGACGTTGTGCCGCTTCGCGATCTGGAACCAGCCATCGCCGTTGCGAACGACGTATGTCCCTTTCGCCGCAGCGCGCGGAGTCGCGGCGCGGGCGCTGGTCGCCGGTGCATGCGCGGGGCGCGGCGGCGCCGACCACGCGGCTTGCTCGACGAAGCCGGCCGCCAACGCGAGCACGCCGACGACGACGACTTTGACGGACCAACGCGCAACACGCCGCGGTTCGATACGACGGATTTCCATGGCTGCCTCCGCTTTCACATCGACGTGGGGCACGCTCGGTGCCATCCCATCGGCCAAGGTTTAACGCGGAGTTGCGAGCTCTCAAGTGCGGCGTCCCACCCGCACTCTGAGCCGGAGAGACCGCACCCAGGTTGCTCCGCTGAAGCTCCTCCCGCGTCAGTCGACGATGAACAAGCTCGCGCCGCGGGCGCTGCGCGATCGATGCGCGCCGTCGCCGTCCGCGACGACGTAGCTCTGTCCCGTGTTCGTGACGAACGTGCGGCCGTCGCGAAGCTCGGTCACGAGCTCGCCTGCGAGGACGTGGATGACATGGCCGCGCTCGCACCAGTGGTCGGCGAGGTAGCCCGCCGAGTAGTCGACGAGGCGGAGGCGGACGTTTCCGATTTCCACCGTGCGCCACGTCGCGATCCCCGTTTCACCGCGATGGGTCGTCGGGTCGACCGTCGCCCAGTCGATCGTCTGGAACGGAATTCCTTCGAGCTTCATGCACGCAAGATAGCGCGAGCGCGTCGCTCACCCGCCCGCGACCGGCGGCTCCCCGCGCACTTTGCACACGCCGATCGTCTTCGTCATCTTCGCGCACCGGGCGACCGCCGTCGCGCGTCCGTCCGTGTCGCCCGCGGCGAGACGCACACGCGCGAGCGCCGCCCAGCCATAGGCGTTCGTGATCAGATCGCGCGTCGCGAGCAGCTCGAGGATCTTTCTCGACTCCTCTCGCGTCGGCACGCGCCGCGACAACGCCTCGCCGAGATCCGTCAACGTCGCCGGATCCGTCGCGCGGCGCATTGCGAGCCCGCGCAAGACGCGAATCGCCCAGATGTAGCTCGCCTCGCGATCCTCGGCCGTCGCCGCGTGCCAATCCGGTGCGGCGCTCACCGCGCCGTCGAGTCGCGTCGTCGCGAGCGCCATGACGCGCATGGCTCGCGACTGCACGCCGTCCGGGCCGAGCGTCGCCGTACGAAGGCGCGGGAACACACGGAGCACGCGACGTACCGCTTCGTTCGGATTGTCGGCGTCCAGCGCCGCGCTCGCCGAAGCGACCTGTCCGATGCGCGGATCGACCTCGATCTGCACCCCGTTTTCGCACGCCGCCGCATCGCGCGGAGCCGCGCCCGTCGCAAGTGCACACACCGCCGCCACCACCACCACCGCGAGCGCTCGTCGCATGATGTCCTCCTCGCGCGCGCGCACATGCGCGCACGAAGATATCGACAGCCCGCGCGGCGCGTGGTTCCGAGCGCGCCAATCTTATGTCTCGGCCGAAAAACGGCGGTGTAAGGAAACTTTCGCACCCGACGTTCGTCTCAGTACCTCATGGCGAACAAGGCGGCGTTGGGCGGGGAAATCTTGGTCGGTTCGTCGGGTGGATCGAGCCCCGCGCCCGCTGCTGCGCGGCCGAAACGGCGCTGGTGGCTTCTCGCCGTCGGCGTCGCGACCATCGCCGCGAGCGGTTTCGTCGGGTTCCACATGGGCGGTCGCGCGCACGCCCCCACCGCCGCGGCGCAGCGCGGTTGGCACGGAAAGATCACAAAGCTCGTTCACGGCGGGTCCGATCCCGCGGGCGGGCTATGGGCCGAAGCGCCCGGCGCGGCGCGTGTGGTGCTTGCGCAAGGCGCCGAGGTCGGGCCGGGGACCAAGCTCGTCACGGACGGAAAGACGCAAGCGCGGATCGACTTCGACGACGGCAGCTCGCTCACGATCGATCGCGCCACGGAGCTGACGCTCGGCACCGATCCGCGCGCGATCGCGTTCAAGGAAGGATCGATCATCGCGGAGGTCGCGCAGGTCGACGGCGCGCCCGGCTGCGTCGTCACGACGCCGATGGCGCTGGTGCGAACCGCGGCGGCGAAGCTCGCTCTCACCGCGCTCGACGATCGAACGAGCGTCGAAGTGCTCCGCGGCGACGTGCAGCTCGAAGACCTCGCGCGCATCATCGTGAAGGTCGGCGCGGGCGAAGAAGGCGTCGCGGCGAAAGGCCAGCGACCCGAGGTCGCGGCCGCGAACGATCTCGGACAGCGCGTCGCGTTCGGCGAGCTCGGCACGACGCACAACGAAGACACCGACGCGCCGGTCAGCGGTCTCGGCGAGCTCCGCGCGCGCCGCCCCGGAAGCCGCGACGAAAAGGATCACGCCGTGCGGCTCGCGCGCCACGACGTGAAGATCCGCGTCGTCGGCAACGTCGCGCGCACGGAGATCGACGAGACGTTCGCGAACGACACCGACCAAGAGCTCGAAGGGGTCTACAAGTTCCCGCTCCCGCCGGGCGCGCTCATCGAGAAGCTGTCGCTCGAGGTCGAGGGGAAGCTCGTCGACGGATCGTTCGTCGACAAGGCGAAGGGCGCGGCGATCTGGCGCGGCGTGATTCAGAACGCGACGCCGAACGCGCCGAAGCCGAAGGAAGAGCTCATCTGGGTTCCGGGGCCGTGGCGCGATCCGGCGCTCCTCGAGTGGCAGCGCGGCGGTCGGAGCGAGCTGAAGATCTTTCCGATCCCGAAGCGCGGCGCGCGCCGCGTCGTGCTCGCGTACACCGAGACGATCCAGCCGGTCGCGGGGATGCGCCGCTACGTCTATCCGCTGCCGCAGTCGACGGCGAGCGACATGAAGATCGACAGCGCGAGCTTCGATGTGCAAGTGCTCGGCGCGGATCCGGTGACGCCGGTGCGCGTCCGCGGGTACGAGCTGACTTCGGACGCGGGCAACGGGCGCTTCGCGAAGACCGTGCGTGACTTCACGCCGTCGGGCGATCTCAGTGTCGAGTACGCGCTCGCGGATCGCCGGACCGACGTGACCGCGTGGGCGTTCACCGCCGCCACCGAGGGCCGCGCGCCTGCGCCCCCCGCGAACGGCGCGAAGCCGATCGCCGCGCCTGCGCCCGAGGATCCGTACGTGACGCTGGCGCTCCGTCCCAAGCTCCCGAAGTGGGGCGACGCGCGTCCGCGCGATCAGGTCATCGTCGTCGACGGCGGTCGCGGAATGTTCGGCGAGCGCTTCCAGCGCGCCGCGCGTCTCGCGGTGCAGATGACGCAAGAGATGGATCGGCGCGATCGCGTCACCGTGCTCGTGTGCGATCTCGCGTGCCGCTCGCTCCCGGGCGGATTCAAGGCGCCGGGCTCCGGCGCGGCGCATGACGTCGACGCTTTCCTCGCCGGCACGGCACCCGACGGCGCGAGCGATCTCGTCGGCGCGGTCCGCACCGCCGGCGCGATCCCGGGTCACGACGCGCAGCGCGATCTCCGCGTCGTCCTCATCAGCGGCGGCAACGCGAGCGCTGGCTACCGTCGCCCCGATCGCGTCGCGACTGAAATCAGCGCCGCGCTCCCCGACGCGCGCGCCGAGGTGGTCACCGTTCCGATCGGCAGCGACGCCGATGTCGACATGCTCGCGGAGATCGCGCGCGGCGGCGGCGGCGTAGTCGTTCCTTACCAGCCCGGCGAGAAGCTCGAGACCGCGGCGATCGACGTTCTCAGCGCGACGTACGGGATCACGCTTCGCGACGTCGAGATCATTCTTCCGGAAGGGCTGTACGACGTCGCGCCGGCGCGCGTAGCGCCGATGCGCGCTGGCGGCGAGACGCTCGTCGCGGCGCGCCTTCGCGGCGATCGCGTGAAGGGCGACGCGATCGTGCGCGGCAAGGTCGGCGGCGAGCCGTTCGAGGCGCGCTACCCGCTCGACGTGCTCTCGACGACCGACGAGGGCAACGCGTTCGTCCCACGACTTTACGCGGCGCTTCGCATCGCCGACAAAGAGCGCGACGGCGGCGACTCCGTGCGCGCGGAGCTCGTGAAGTTGTCGCAGCGCTTTGCGGTGCCGAGCAAGTTCACGTCGCTCCTCGTGCTCGAGAGCGAAGCGATGTTCCAAGCGTTCGGGATCGATCGCACGAACCGCGCGCCGAGCTGGAGCGGCGAGACCGACTCGAGCAGCAGCGTCGTCGCGACCGCCGCTACACCGGCGCCCGATCCGCTCGCGCTCAACGAAGGCGACGCGAAGAAGAAGGACATCGGCGGCGATAAGGGATTCGGTGGGTTCGGCGCTGGCGGATCGCCCAACGGCGCAAGCGGCCTCTCCGGCCCGAGCGCGAACTTCGGCGGCTCGCAGGATCGCGCCGCCGCTCCGCCCGCGCCTCCGCCTCCGGTCGCCGAGAAGGTGCCGGCGACGAAGCCGATGCCGGCGCCGACCACGACCGCGACGGGCGCGCCGATCCTTCCGACGCAACCGCAGGCGCAGACCGCGCCGCCGTTCGACGACGATCCGAATCCGCGCCGCTGGGCGCAGCCGCGTCGCCCCGGTCGCTGGATGAAGCGCGTGTTCTTCCGCACCGCGACCATCACCGCCGACGAGCGCCCGGTCGTCGCGATCGACAAGATCACCGCCGCGCGCGCCGCTCTCGCTGCCGCGCCCGACGAGCGCAAGCGCTTCCTCGATCTCGTGCGCCTCCTCACGAAGGGGGGCTCGCTCGAAGAGACCGCCGAGGTCGTGACGCGCTGGTCGTCGCGCGATCCGCTCGACGCCGACGCGATCGCCGCGCGCGCTGATCTCCTCGAACGCGGAGGCGACCGCGCCGCCGCGCTCCGCATCCTCGGCGGTGTCGCCGCTTCGGCCAACGGGAGCGACGCTCCGCAAATCCTTGCCGCCCTCGCGCTTGCTCACGAACGCGCAGGCGCGTCGACGCAAGCGTGCGCGTTCCGCATCGCGTCCGCGGAGCTCCGCCCGAACGACGCGGACACCGTCGCCGCAGCGGTCCTTTGCGAGCGCCTCGCGGGTCGCAACGCCGCGGCCGATCGCTGGCTCGCAGGCGCGAAGAGCGAAGCGGTCCGCAACGCGATCACCGCCGCCATCCCGCGCGTCCAGGCACGCGGCAACGACGCGCTCTTTGGTGACGTCGTCGTCGACGCGACCTGGGACGCCGCTGACGGCGCCGACCTCGATCTCGCGATCGTCGATCCCTCCGGGACGCGCGTCGCGTGGGCCAGCCGTGCGCGAAACATCCGCGCGGTCGATTGCACGAGTCGCTCGCACGAAGGGCTCGCCATCGCGAATTTCTCGACGGGAACGTTCGTCGTCGAGATCGTCCGCGCCGACGGAGGCACCACCCCGGTGCGCGGAAAGATTCGCGTGACGTCGCAAGGCGAGACGCGCGTCTTCAACTTCGTCGCCGCGGGACCTCGCGCTCAAGTCGCGCGCGTCGACGTCGGCATGAGCTCGCAGCTCGTCCCCGCGTCGCCGCAAGACATCGGCGCGCGGCAGATGTGAATCGGCCGAACCCGACCGACTCACCCGAAGCCGATCGCATCGGCGATGCCGTTGCAACCGCGTGCGCGGATCATCTTGCGGTGCCACTTCACCCCTCGACTTCGCGCCGAAGCAGCGTGATGAGCTCTTCGCGTCGCTTCGAAGAGAGCGCCCCGGAGTCCGCGAACAGCACTTTGCCGTTCTTGCCGAAGAGGACGATGTTGCTCGTCCCCTTTTGGAGGCTGAGCGTGTTCCTCACGCGGCCGTCCCAGTCGCAATAGATGATCGTCCCCTGCTTGTTCGACTCCTTCTGAATCGCGTCTTTGACGAATCCGCGGACAGGCCAGTAGTCGTAGCCGCCGACGTCGGCGACCGCGACGAGCGCGACCGTCTTCTTGTAGACGTCGCCCTTCGCGAGCTTCGACAGCGCGTCCTTGAGTGGCTGGTTGAGCGTGGCGGAGTCCTTGTCTTCGTACACGACGAGGATCGGCTTCCCTTGGAAGCGCGACAGCGTGGTGGAGCGACCCCACGGGTCGTCGAGCTTCACGTCCGGGCGACTCGAGCCCACCGCGGGAATCGCGTACGCGGTCGACAGAATCGAAACGGCGACCAGCCCGACGAGCGAAAAAACCATGTATCTTGCAACGAGTGACGTTTTCATCGAACGCTCCTTCTTCCTTGTTTCGGTGACACGCGGTGGAGGATCGGACGGAGCGCGGCGTCGAGCGCCGTGCCGTTGTCGGGCACCACGACGCCTCCGCGCTTCTCGATGAGATCGGCGATCGGCGCGACGCCGGCGCCGCCGACGATCCAAGGCACGCGCCCGCATGCGGAGGCGTAGTCCTCGACGAGCTCGCGCGCGCGCGGACGCGACGGCGTCACGGTGGCCGAGAGCGCGACGAGCTTGGGCGACGCGGCTTCGACGGCGCTCCGCACGGCGGACGGCGGGGTGCGTGCACCCAAGAAGAGCGGCCTCAGTCCCCACTCCGAGAGGCGCATCGCGAGGCCGAGGAGACCGAGCTCGTGCTCGTCATCCGCGAAGCAACCGAGGACGACGCCGTCGGTCGCGTCCGCGCCGGGCAGTAGGCGAACGAGGTCGCGCATGACGGTCCCGAGCTTTTGCGTCGCGAGGTGCTCTTGAGCCACGCTGAGCTCGCCGGCGTGCCACCGATTGCCGATCGTCACGAGCACTGGTGCCAGCACGCGATCGAGTAGCTCGGTCGCGCTCCCGAGGAACATGAGGCGTCGCAGCTGCTGATCGAGCGCGAGATCGTCGAAGCGATCGACGGCTTCGAGCATCGCGTCGACGGCCAGCGCGAACGAGTCCTTGGCGGGATCGAGGCGCGCGGCGCCTTCCGCCGTCGCCGCCGATTGCGCGGAGCGCGAGAGGAGCATCTTCGCCGCTTCGGCCGCCGCGATCCCGTCGTCGCAGAGGCGCCGCATCTCGCGCACGAGCCGCATGTCCTCCTCGCCGTAGAGTCGGTAGCCGGAGGCGCCGCGCTCCGGTGTCGGGATGCCATAACGGCGCTCCCACGCGCGCAGCGTCGGCTCGGGCACGCCGGTGAGCTCCGCCACCGTGGCGATGCGGTAGCGCCCATCTGCAGGGTGCGGATCGGCGCTCGGGGGTGGAGACGTTCGCTTCGGCATCGCTTTGGTCACTTCCAAGATCCGTACATTGACAAGGGTTAGATAAATCCTATACCAACTCTATACAAAGGACGGGCACATGCAAACCCTTTCGACGAGCGGCAGGCGAGCGGTGGTGATCGGCAGCGGATTCGGCGGCCTCGCGGCGGCCGTCAGGCTCGGAGTGCGCGGATGGGACGTCACCGTCCTCGAGCACCACGATCAGCCGGGTGGGCGCGCGCGCGTCTTCCGTCAAGACGGGTTCGTGTTCGACGCCGGACCGACCGTCATCACGGCGCCGTTCCTCTTCGAGGAGCTGTGGGCGCTCTGCGGAAAGCGGATGGCCGACTACGTCGACATGCGCCCCGTCGCTCCGTTCTACCGCATAAGGTTCGATGACGGCGGCGTGTTCGAGTACACGGGCGACGCAGAAAAAATGCGCGCGCAGATCCAAGCGCTCGCGCCGTCGGACGTCGAGGGCTACGAGCGCTTCGTCCGGATGAGCGAGGAGATCTTCAGCATCGGCTTCGAACGGCTCGCGCACATTCCGTTCGGTTCGTGGCTCGACATGGCGAAGGTCGTCCCGCAGATGGTCCGCCTCGAGAGCTACCGCACGGTGTACGGCCTCGTCTCGAAGTTCGTGAAGAACGACAAGCTCCGCCAGGTCCTGTCTTTCCACCCGCTCCTCGTCGGAGGGAATCCGTTCACGACGACTTCGATCTACAGCCTCATCCCCTACCTCGAACGAAAGTGGGGCGTGCATTTTCCGATCGGCGGGACGGGCGCGCTCGTGCGCGGGATGGTCGACTTGATGGAAGGGCTCGGCGGCCGCATTCGCTACGACGCGACGGTCGAAGAGATCCTGGTCGAGGACGGACGCACGAAGGGCGTGCGGCTCGCGTCCGGCGAGATCGTGTCGAGCGACATCGTCGTCTCGAACGCCGACTCCGCGTCGACCTACCGGCGCCTCTTGCCCGAGCGGTATCGCCGAACGTGGACCGACCGAAAGCTCGCGTCCGCGCGCTACTCCATGAGCCTATTCGTCTGGTACTTCGGCA
>JBBQXV010000160.1:0-21325 GCA_038209335.1 Polyangiales bacterium
CATCCGCTTCGCCGCGCCGCCGACGAAGATCCCGGCCGTCACGCTCATCCGTCATCGCGTAGCACGACACATCCAATCGCCGCGGAAATGCGCTAAGACCCTCCCCATGCGCACCGAATGGCTTGCAAAGCGAAGTGGCGACACGAACCGCTCCCAGATGCACTACGCCCGCAAAGGCGTCGTCACCGAGGAGATGGCCCACGTCGCGAAGCGCGAGAAGGTCGACGCCGAGCTGGTCCGCAGCGAGGTCGCGCGCGGGCGCCTCGTCATCCCGGCGAACGTGAACCACACGAACCTCGAGCCGATGGGCATCGGGATCGCGCTCGGTTGCAAGATCAACGCGAACATCGGCAACAGCGCCGTGACCAGCGACGTCGCGAAAGAGCTGCGCAAGCTCGGCATCTGCCTCGAGTTCGGCGCGGACACCGTGATGGATCTCTCGACCGGCGGCGACATCGACGGCATCCGCAAGACGCTGATCGAGAAGAGCCCGATCCCGCTCGGCACCGTCCCGATCTACCAAGCGCTGCAAATCACGAAGAGCGTGCAAAAGCTCACGGCGGCCGATCTCATCGACATGCTCGAGCACCAGGCGCAGCAAGGCGTCGATTACTTCACCATCCACGCCGGCGTCCTCGTCGAGCACCTCCCGCTCGTGAAGGATCGCATCACCGGGATCGTCTCGCGCGGCGGATCGATCATGGCGCAGTGGATGCTCGAGCATCACAAGCAGAACCCGTTTTACACGCACTGGGACAAGGTCCTCGAGATCTGCGCGAAGTACGACGTCACGATCAGCGCGGGCGACGGGCTTCGTCCGGGATGCTTGCACGATGCAAGCGACGCCGCGCAGTTCGCCGAGCTGGCGACGCTCGGCGAGTTGACGAAGAAGGCGTGGGAGAAGGACGTGCAGATCATGATCGAAGGGCCGGGTCACGTGCCGTTCGATCAGATCGAGATGAACGTGAAGAAGGAGATGGAGGTCTGCCACGAAGCGCCGTTCTACGTGCTCGGGCCGCTCGTGACCGACATCGCTCCGGGGTACGACCACATCACGAGCTGCATCGGCGCGACGATGGCCGGGACCGCGGGCGCCGCGATGCTCTGCTACGTGACGCCGAAGGAGCACCTCGGGCTGCCGGACGAGGAAGACGTGAAGCAGGGGCTCATCGCGTACCGCATCGCCGCGCACGCCGCGGACATCGCGCGGCATCGTCCGGGCGCGCGCGATCGCGACGACGCGCTCAGCCGTGCGCGTTACGCGTTCGATTGGAAGGAGCAGTTCCGCCTCTCGATCGATCCGAAGACCGCGCAAGCGATGCACGACGAGACGCTCCCCGACGAGTACTTCAAGACGGCGGAGTTCTGTTCGATGTGCGGGCCGAAGTTCTGCTCGATGCACATCAATCGCGCCGTCGAGGAGTTCAACACCAAGCTCGAGCAGGACCGCAAGGCCGGCAAGCGCACGCTCGATCTCTTCACGGCGTGACGGTGTCGTGCGGTCGCTTGCCGCCTATTGGTCCGCCCTGTCGCGGAATCGCAAGCGGGCGGCGCTGCTCCTCGTGCTGAACGTCGCGCTCTTCATCTCGGTGTGCATCGCGGTGGGGATCGCGTGCGGGCGCACGGGAACGAACGCGCGCGTGGTGCCGTCGGGGAGCGCGAGCGGCGCGCCGTCGGCGTCGGCGTCGGCGAGTGCGGACCTCGACGCGGGCGAGCCGCTCGATCCGCGCGACGCCGAGCTGTGGGCGCGTGCGGCGGATGGAGGCGACGAAGATCTCGCGCGCCTCGCGCAACGCGAAGGGAGCGCGGGGCTCGTCGAGCGCGGCGCGGACGTCGCGCGCCGAATGACCGCGATCCGTGCGCTCGCCCACGCGCAAGATTTCGTCGCGCTGCCATGGCTCGTCGAAATCGCCTGGGGAAAGGACGACGCGGAGGCCGCCGCGGCGCTCGAGTCGATCGCGGACATCGCGGCGCGCCCGCGACGCGCGGTGGATCCCGAGGACGGAGCGGAGCTCCGCGCCGGATGCGATCGCCTGCTCGAGCTCGCGAAGTTCGACAAGGCCGCGAAGGATCGGCGCATCGTGGCGATCCGCGCGATCCGAATGATGGCCGATCGCGCGTGCGCGAAGGCCGACGAGATCCCGACGGAGCTCGACGCGAAGTGATGCGCCGGATTCCCGCGCGCACCGGTGCACCGAGCGTCGTCGCGTTGGCGATCGCGATCGCAGCGTGCGGGCGCGCGCCCGTCGCGCCGTCGACGACGACCACGACCGTCACATGGGCCGGGCAGCCGACCTCGAGCTCGACCTCGACCTCGACCCCGACGCCGACCTCGACCTCGACGCCGACCTCGATCGCGACCTCGCCTCCGCCCGCCGCGTCCGCGCCCTCGCCTCCCGCCATCCGCAAGATCGGCAAATGCGAAAAGCCCGGCGGCACGCAACGCTTCACCCTCGCGCACTTCAACGATCTCCAAGCGCGCTACAGCGAACAGCTCGCCGGCAAGAGCCGCTACGCGTACCTCGCCGGCTACCTCCGCGCGCTCAAGCAAGAGCAACCCAACACGCTCGTCCTCGACGCCGGCGACGACTACGAAAAAGGATCGCTCGCCGATCTCCGCTCGAACGGCGAGGTCACGCGGCAAATGATCCAAGCGCTCCCGATCGACGCGCGCACGATCGGCAACCACGACTTCGCGTACGGCGAAGGCGCCGTCATGCGCGACGTCCTCTCGAGCGCGCATCCCGTGCTCGCGGCGAACATCCGACGCGGAGAGGACGAAGGCCCGTTCGTCCCGTACGTGCGCTTCGACGTCGGCTGCGTGAAGGTCGGTGTCATCGGTCTCACGACGAACGGCTACGGCGCCGACGACAACCAGACGGCCGAGCCGTACCTCGGCGTGTTCCATCACGACCCGAATTACTTCCGTCAGATGGAGGTGCAGATCCGAAAGCACCGCGCCGAGGTCGACGTGATGATCGCGCTCACGCACATCGGCGTCTACTTCGACACCGATCTCGCGAAGGCGCACTCGGGCATCGACGTCTTCGTCGGCGCGCACTCCGAAGATCTCCTCGGCGATCTCGAAGGCGCGCGACGAAAAGAGAAGATGCACGCCTACGTGCTCCAGGTCGGGCACTACGCGCGGCACGTCGGACGCGCCGAGATCGTCGTCGGACCGAATCACTGGGTCGCGTTCGAGAAGTACAACGTCGTCCCGATCGACGAGAAAATGCCGGTCGCCGCCGACGTCGCGGAGCTCGCTGCGCGCCTCGAGCGCGAAGCCGTCCCCGACATCCACGCGACGATCGGAAACGTGCAGAATGCAATCGATCCGCAGCGCGGCATGGTCGATCTCGTGCATCGCGCGGCCATCGATCGATGGGGGATCGAAGCGTTCGTCCTCGGCACCGACATCTTCTTCGATGGTCTCCCCGCGGGCCCGATCACGCTGCAACGTCTGTACGACTCGGTCTACGTGCAGAAAGAGCCGGCGGGCACGACGGGCTTCACGTCGCTCTACTTGGTCAATGTGAGCGGCGAGGATCTCAAGGCGATGAAGTCGCGCGTTCGCGCGCCGTGGCTCGTCTACGTCCCCGACAACATCCAGCCGACGAAGACGTACAAGCTCGCGATCGAAAAGCGCGCGATGATGTTCCCAGCGCCCGTCTTTCCTCCGCCGCCCAAGTCGTTTCCGCCGTCGAGCGGCAACGCGCGCTTTGCAGGCGAGATCATCGACGTCCTCGAGGCGTACGCGCGCGCGAGGACGGCGAAGGGGCTCGCGCTGTAGATCCTCAGGGCCCCGTCGTCGTCTTCACCCACGTCGCGATCGCCTCTAGATCGTCCGGCTTCGCGAACACGGGGCCGTACGTCTTCGCGCGTCCGGCGAGCGCGCTCGTTGCCGCGCCGGTGAAGAACGCGATCGGGAGCCGCGCGTCGCGCGAGCGGAGCGCCTTCGCGACCTCCACGCCGTCGCCGTCGCCGAGCTCGAGATCGAGGACGGCGCATGTGACCCCTTCGAGCGACGCGCCGATCCCGGTGCGCGCCGAGTCGAGCTCGACGACGTCGAGCCCCGCGGCGGTCAATCGGTTCGCGAGCGCGCGGCGCGCGACCTCGGAGTCATCCACGATCAGCACGGTGGGTGGCGTCGCCAGAAGCGCCTGTCTTTCACCCCCACATGCAGGATAGCTCACGTCGGCCTCGCCGGGGTAATGTGCGCGCCGTTTGATGGCTCCAGCGGACAAAGCGGATCGCGCGAGAGGTGGGACGACGTCCGACGATCTCGTCGTTCTCCTCTACCGACAGATGGTCCTCGTGCGCGTCGTCGACGAGCGGCTCATCGCGCTCCATCGCGAAGGGCGAATCCCCGCCCACACCGGCGCGCGCGGCGAGGAGGCGGCGATCCTCGGCGCGGCGGCCGCGTTGCGATCGCAGGATTGGATCTTCCCGTCGTCGCACGAGATCGGCGCGGCGCTGTGGCGTGGGATTTCGCTGCAGAGCTACGCGCACAAGGTGCTCGGCAACGCGCTCGATCCTGGGAAGGGGCGCGAGCTCAGCGAACGCCTCGGCGCGCGCAAGGCGAAGATCGCGTCGCCGAGCTGTGTCGCGGGTGCGCACATCGCGCACGCGGTCGGCTTCGCGTGGGGGGCGAAGAGTCGGCGCGAGGACGTCGTCGCGCTCGCGTACTTCGATCGCGCGGCCACGAGCGGCGCCGATTTTCACAACGCGCTCAACTTCGCCGGCGTCTTCAAGCCGCCCGTCGTCCTCTTCTGCCGCACGACTGAAGCGTCGCGCGCGTCGCGCGAGACGGCGAGCGCGAGCGTCGCGGACAAAGCGATCGCGTACGGCATCGCGAGCTCGAGCGTCGACGGCGGCGATCTCGTCGCGGTCCTCTCGACCGTGCGCGACGCGGTCACGACGGCGGCGTCGGGCGGAGGCGCGACGCTGGTCGAAGCGATCACGCCGCGACCGGGCGGCGCCGACGATCCGATCGCGCGCTTGCGCCGCGCCCTCGACGCACGCGATCTGTGGAACGACGCGAAGCAAGCCGAGCTCGAGCGGCAGCTCGACGCCGAGGTGATGCTCGCGATCACCGAAGCCGAGCGGACGATCGACCCGTTGGTCGCGACGCTCTTCGACGACGTCTACGCGGTGCTCCCGTGGCACTTGCGCGAGCAGCGCGCCCTTCTCGAGAAAGAGTGACCGACCGATGCCTCAGATGAACATGGTCCAAGCGATCAACGACGCCCTTCGCCTCGAGATGAAGAGGGACGATCGCGTCGTCATTCTCGGCGAAGACGTCGGCAAGGTCGGCGGCGTCTTCCGCGTGACCGCAGGCCTCTACGACGAGTTCGGCGACGATCGCGTGATCGACACGCCGCTCTCCGAAGGCGGGATCATCGGCGCGGCGATCGGCATGGCGCTCTACGGCCTCGTGCCGGTACCCGAGATCCAGTTCTCGGATTTCATTTTCCCCGCCTACGATCAGATCGTCAGCGAGCTCGCGAAGATGCGCTACCGCTCCGGCGGCGAGTACCCGGCCAAGCTCGTCATCCGCACGCCGGTCGGCGGCGGAATTCGCGGCGGGCTCTACCACTCGCAGTCGCCCGAAGCGCTCTTCATGCACGTCGCGGGGCTCAAGGTCGTCTGCCCGTCGACGCCGTACGACGCGAAAGGGCTTCTCCTCGCGTCGATCCGCGATCCGGATCCGGTCCTCTTCTTCGAGCCGAAGCGCGTCTACCGCGCGGCGAAGGGCGAGGTGCCCGAGGGCGATTACACCGTCGAGCTGTCGAAGGCGGCGGTCGTGCGTGAAGGCAACGACGTCACGATCCTCGCGTGGGGCGCGATGCTCTACGAGGCGCTCGCCGCGGCGGGCGAAGCGCAGAAGCAGGGGATCGAGTGCGACGTCGTCGATCTCCGAACGCTCTGGCCCGTCGACATCGACACGATCATCGCGAGCGTGAAGAAGACCGGGCGCGTCGTCGTCGTGCACGAAGCGCCGAAGACGTGCGGCTTCGGCGGTGAGCTCGTCGCGCTCGTGAACGAAAAGGCCTTCTTGCACCTCGAAGCGCCGCCGATGCGCGTCACCGGCTTCGATACCCCCTTTCCGTACACTCTCGAGATGGAGTACTTGCCGCTTGCGCACCGCATATTGCCTGCCATCGTCGAGACGGCACGTTACTGACGAGGTATAGAGAGACCACCATGGCTCGCTGGGAATTCAAGCTTCCGGACATCGGCGAAGGCGTCACCGAAGGCGAGGTCGTGAGCTGGCTCGTGAAGCCGGGCGACGTCGTCAAAGAAGACGAGCCGATGGTCGAGGTCATGACCGACAAGGCGACCGTCACGATCACGGCGCCCAAGGCGGGGAAGATCCTCGAGACGCGCGGCAAGATCGGCGAGATCATCCAAGTGCACGGCGTCCTCGTCGTGTTCGACGTCGGCGGTTCCGAGACGCGGCCGAGCGACAGCACGGGCAATGGTCACCACGCCGCGAAGAACGGCACGTCGCCGGTGAAGGACGATGGTCCTGCGGCGACGGCGGTCGGCGACATTCGCGAGACGCTCCCGGGCATGACGGCGCAGTCGAAGTCGTCGTCGTCCGGATCGAGCGGCGGCGCGGGATCGAGCGGCGGCGCGGTGCAGGGCTACTTCAACGACAAGCCGCTCGCGACTCCGGCGACGCGCAAAACGGCGCGCGATCTCAACGTCGATCTCACGCGGGTCCCGCCGACGGGGCCGCAAGGTCGCGTCACGAAGAACGACGTCGAGTCGTTCTCGCGCTCGGCTCCGTCGACCTCGACGACCTCGACGTCGACCTCGACCTCGACGTCGACCCCGACCTCGCGCGATCCGGTCCGCATCGCCGCCCCGTCCGCGTCCGCACAGTCCAGCGCGCGCGGCCCACTCGAAGAGCGCGTCCCGTTCGCCGGCTTGCGCCGAAAGATCGCGACGAAGATGGCGCAGTCGGTCCACACCGCCGCGCACTTCACCTTCGTCGAAGAGTGCGACGTCACGGCGCTGAAGGCGCTGCGCTCGCGCATGAAGCCTGCCGCCGACGCGCAAGGCGTCAAGCTCACGTTCCTCGCGTTCATCGTGAAGGCGTGCGTCTGCGCGTTGAAGAAGCACCCCGCGCTCAACAGCGCGCTCGACGAGTCGACCAACGAGCTCGTCTTCCGCAAGTACTACAACATCGGGATCGCCGCCTCGACCGATGCGGGGCTCATCGTCCCCGTCGTCAAGGGCGCCGAGCATCGCAGCCTCCTCGACATCGCGCGCGAGATCGAGCGCCTCGCCACCGACGCGAAGAACGGCAAATCGAAGATCGAGGATCTCAGCGGGTCGACGTTCACGGTCACGTCGCTCGGCGCGCAAGGCGGACTCTTCGCGACGCCGATCCTCAACTTCCCCGAGGTCGGCATCCTCGGCGTGCACCAGATCAAGACGAAGCCGGTCGTCAAAGACGGGCAGATCGTGATCGGCGATGTGATGCTCTTGTCGCTCTCGTTCGATCATCGACTCGTCGACGGTCACATCGGCGCCGCGTTCGCGTACGAGGTGATCTCGTACCTCGAGAACCCGGACAAGATGTTCCTCGAGATGGCGTGAGGCGATGACCGCGCCGGCGCCGAAGCGTCCGCGCATCGTCGAGGTCAGCCACGCGATCGAAGCGGGCATGACGACGTACCGCGGTCTCCCCGAGCCCAAGGTCGACGTCGTCCTCGATTTCGACGCGTCGCGATCGCGCTACGCCGGCGGCGCCGAGTTCTACATCGCGTCGCTGCATCTCTGCGGCAACACGGGGACGTACGTCGATTCGCCGCGTCACCGGTACCGCGACGGCGCGGATCTCGCGCAGCTCCCGCTGGATCGCCTCGCGCATCTCCCGGTCACCGTCGTCGACGCGCGCGAGCTGTGCGCGTCGGGCGCGCGCGCGATCGGGCCCGAACTCTTCCGCGACCTCGACGTCGAAGGGCGCGCGGTGCTCGTGCGCACCGACTTCGCGAAGCACTGGCGCAGCGATCGCTACTTCGTCGACAACCCCTTCCTCACCGGCGCCGCGTGCGATCTCCTCGTCGAGGCGAAGGCCGCGTTCGTCGGGATCGACTCGCTCAACATCGACGACGTCGGCGATCTCTCGCGACCCGCGCACACCAAGCTCCTCGGCGCCGGTGTTCCCCTGTGCGAGCACATGCAGCTTGCATCGATCGACGCGCGTGGCGGACATCTGCACGCGGTGCCGATCGCGTGGGTCGGTGGAGCGACGTTTCCGGTGCGCGCATACGTCATGTACGACGACGCCGCGAACACAGGCTGACGGTCAGGGGCAGTCGTCCGTCCCGCTGTCGGGGCACAGCGGCGCCGACGGTATGCGCGTCACCACCGGCCCGAGCTGCGCGGGCTCGGCGGAGAATTGGATCGCCATGGAGAGCGCGTTGCAGCTGCCGGCCGCATCCGCGACGATGTCGGCGGGAATGTCGGCGCCGCCGCAGATGCGCACCTTCACGTCTTTGTACGTCTGTGTTCCTCGGCAGACGTTGCCGCCGGCGAGCGAGAGCGATTGCAGCGTGCCGAGCAGCTTGGTCGTCGGCCATCGTCCGGCGAGGATCCCGCCCGTAAGCTTGAACGTGCTCCCTTGCGCGACGATGTTCGCAGAGACGAAGCCGCCGACGAACTCGAGCGTCACCAGCCCGTCGCTCCCGAGCGTGAGCGGAAAGTCTGCGGACGCGACGAGGACGTGATTCGCGACGTAAGCGTGCGTGTCGGCGAAGTTCGGGATGACGCGCCCTGCGTCGCCATTCCCGCCGAACACGGAGGCCGAGTCGAGCGTCCACGAGTCGTCGCCGGCCCACGCGGGCGGCATGTGATCGTTCGGTCCCGCGTCCGGTCCGCCGGGCGTGCCGTCCGAAACGAAGATGGACACGGTCACGTCGGTGTCGTTCGCGCCGCCGTTGTAGTGCTCGACGCGAATCATGAGGCCGTACAGACCCGACTCGATGTTCCGGTTCAGTCCGTCTTGCGTGAACGTGCCGCCGCTGAGGAGCGCGAAGTCTTTGAGCAGCGCGCCGCCGGCGTTGTCGCGACCGGCGTCGTCGTCGCAATGCATCAGCTTTTGATCGTTCGATTTGCACGACGGCGGACCGGGGCACGTGCAGACGCCGTCGAGATCGTAGCCGACGCCGCTGAGCGATCCCGCGTCGAGCGACGCGCCGAAATTGATCCCGCGGAGCGCGACGGCGAACGTGACGTCGTTCGTCCCGTCGTTGGTCGTGGGCCTCGCGGGCGGGCCGACGTGGGCGCAGCCGCTGTCGTCGAGCGGCGCGCCGTCGGCTCCGCTCTCGGTCGATCCGTCATCGGCACCGCCGTCCGACGACGCGACGAGGAGGCTCGTATCGTAGATCGAGCAGCCGTACCAGGCCGTGCCCGCGAACGCGCTCAGCGTCACTGCCGCTGCCGCCGCCGTCAACCGCGTCGCATAAGCCACGCCGTCAGTCTACCGCGACGCCGCTCCGCCGGCGAGTTGACGTATTCGCTCCGGGCCGGCAACCTTTGATGGTGCGAAGCGTGCGAACGAGCGTCGTGCGCCTGGGGGCGATCGGGTTGGTGGCGGCGACCGCGCTCGCGAGCGTGTCGGGATCCGCGCAGGCGCCCGCTGACCCGACAGGCGGCGGAGGCGCGAGCTCTGTCGAGTTCGCGGCGAGCGAGCACGCGCGCGGATACCAAGCCTACTTGAAGAAGGACTACGACTCGGCGGCCGTTCACTACGAGAACGCATTCTTCAGCGTGCCGAACCCGGCCGAGCTGAGGAACGCGATCCGCGCGCGACGCGACGCGAAGCAGTACGCGCGCGCGGCGACGCTGGCGGCGCTCGCGCACCGAAAATTTCCCGACGACGCTCCGACGAAGAAGGCGGGCGACGAGGCGATCGCGGAGGCGAGGCGCTACGTGCAAGAGATCACGATCGGATGCGCGCTCGAGTGCGGCGTCGTCGCCGACGGGAAGGTCGTGACGATCGAGCGCGCGAAAGAGGTGCGCTTCTTCCTCGACGCCGGACATCACGAGCTCGTGATCGGGTGGACGGAAGAGCGCACCAAGACGATCCCGTTCGACGCGAAGGCGGGGGCGAGCGAGACGATCAAGGTCGACACGCCGCCGACTCCGCCGCCCAAGGCGACCGCGACGGCGACCACGACGACGCTCCCGACCTCGACCTCGACCGCGACGTCGACCCCGACCGCCACGTCGACCTCGACCGCGCCGGCCCCCGAGGCCAAGCCGCTCGGTCCCGCGGTCTTCTACACGGGCGTCGGGTTCACCGTCGTCGCGATCGGCGCCACGGTTCTCTCCGGCGTCGACGCGCAGAACAACCCCGGCGCCGACGCCGTCCGTCGCAACTGCGTCGGCCTCGGCGAGAGCTGCCCCGACTACCAAAAAGGGCGAAGCGCGCAGCTCCGTACGAACATTCTCATCGGCGTGAGCGGCGGGCTCGGTCTCGCGACGGCGGTCATCGGCCTCTTCTTGACGCAATGGGGTGCGCCGAAGACGCCCGAACCGTCACGCGGATCGGTGCGCGTCGAGCCGATCGTCGGGCTCGGTCACGTCGGCGTGACGGGGCGATGGTGAGTGACGGGTGGATCGCGCCTGAACCACGTTTACCTACCGCTTCGTTCGATGTTCGTGCGAAGGAGCGGCTTTTTCCGCCGCGCGGGTGTCATAATCCGTGGCACGAGCGCTGCGTGCTCGTGGAGTACGTCACGCGTAAGAGGAGCGAGCCCTGAGTAAGTTGGTCGCCGTCGAGGGGGACGCGAAGCGTCTCGATCGGTTCGAGCTCGTCGCCGAGCTCGCCGCCGGTGGCATGGCGACGGTCTACCTGGCGCGGCTCGGCGGGGTGGGCGGCTTCCAACGCTTCGTCGCGATCAAGCGACTGCATCCACACCTCGCGCGCGAGAACGAGTTCATCGAGATGTTCCTCGACGAGGCGCGCCTCGCCGCCAGGATCCATCACCCGAACGTCGTGCCGATCCTCGAGATCGGGCAGAGCGACGAGGGGTACTACCTCGTCATGGAGTACATCGAGGGCGATACCCTCGGTCGACTCCTCGCGCGATCGGCGCAGTCGCGGGAAAAGATCCCGCAAGCGATCGGCGTGCGCATCGTGCTCGACGCGCTCGCAGGTCTTCACGCCGCGCACGAGCTGAAGGACGACGAAGGGAAGCCGCTCGATCTCGTCCATCGCGACGTGTCGCCGCAGAACGTCTTGGTCGGCGTCGACGGATCGTCGCGCATCGCCGACTTCGGAGTCGCGCGCGCGTCGTCGCGGTTGTCGACGACGCGGACGGGGCAGCTCAAGGGCAAGCTCGCGTACATGGCGCCGGAGCAAGTGAAGGAAGCGCGCACGGTCGATCGCCGCGCGGACATCTTCGCGATGGGAACGTGCTTGTGGGAGGTGCTCGCGTGCAAGCGCCTCTTCAAGGGCGACGGCGAAGCGGACACGATGAACCGCGTCCTCAACGAGCCGATCCCTCAGCTTCGTTCGGTGGTGCCCGGGATCTCCGCCGTGCTCGACACGGTCGTGATGAAGGCGCTCGAACGCGATCGCGCGAAGCGGTATGCGAACGCGGCGGAGTTCGCGGATGCGCTGGAGCGTGCGGCGCGTGTGGTGGCGACGCTGGCGGCGCATCGCGAGGTCGCGGCGTATGTCGACGCCGTCATCGGCACCGAGATCTCGCAGCAGCGCGAGGTCGTGCGCGCGTGGCTCGCGCGGAGCGAACCGAGCCGGCACGGCGTCGAGAAGATCGACGGACCGAGACGGCAGGCGATTGCAGATGACGGCGGAGCGCGCACGAAGGTCGAGGGCTCGGGGCGCCACGATCCGTCGCAGCCGTCGAGCGTGTCGAGCGTGTCGTCGGCCGCGGTGGCGATCCCGCCCGACCACGGGAGCGGCGCCGTGATCGCGACGCCGTCTGCGCCCGCGCCCGCGACGGTACGCTCGCCGTCGGATGCGCCGGGGCGAAAGCGATCGAAGATTTGGGCGGCTGCGGTGTTGCTCGTGCTGATCGTCGCAGGAGGTTTCGCTGTCACGCGATGGCAGAGCGGTGTACCGCGCGTCGCGGCGCAATCGAGCGCGACGGCGACGCCGAGTCCGGCGGTGTCGAGCGCGACCGCGACCGCGACTGCGACCGCGAGCGCGACCGCCAGCGTGGCGGCAGCCGAGCCCTCGACCGCGACCGCGACCGCGACCGCGTCCGCGTCTTCGGCGCCCGTCGCGCGTCCAAAAGCGCCGCCCGTTGCACGCCCTGTCGTGCGTCCTGCAAACGGCGACACGCCGCCGACGGCGCCCGCCGACGACATGTCGAAGAACCCGTACCGCTGACTCGTTCCATGCGGCGGACATTCGCGATGGGGATCGCCGCGTTCGCGATCGCGGCATGCGTCGGCGCGAGCGGTGTGGAGATCGAACCCCGGTACGCCGCGGTGCGGAGCACGTTCGTCGCGATGGGGATGGCGCCGATCGGCGAAGCGCAACGCGGGGTGCTCGCGCGTGGAGCGGACGCGCGCGTGCCGATCACGCTCGAAGCCGCCTGCACGACGATCGTCGCAGTCGGCGGCGAGGGCGTTCGCGACATCGAGATCTCGCTGCTCGATCCGAGCGGCCGCTCCATCGCGCGCGCCGGAACGCGCGAGCCGCAAGCAACGCTCCGCGCGTGCGTCGACGTCGCGGGCGCGTACACGATCGTCGTTCACGTCGTCGAAGGCGCGGGATCGTACGTCGCCTCCGCGTGGTCCGGCGGAACCGGCGGCAACGCGCCCGCGCCGTCGACGAGCGCATCGAGCGCGCCCGACGTGCACGCCACCGGAACGTGCGACGCGCCGTTTCCGCTCGTGTCCGGCAGCGTTGCCGGGAACACGGCGCGCGGATCGAGCGAGCACCAAGGCTCGTGCGGGCGCAACGTCGCGAAGGAGCTCGTCTACCAGCTCCGCGTCGCGACGCGCACGCACCTCCGCGCGACCGTGCACGCGCAGTTCGACTCGGTTCTCTACCTCCGCAAGGGGAGCTGCGACGATGGCACCGGAGAGATCGCGTGCAACGACGACGCGCCCGGTGGAAACGGATCGGCGGTCGACGCGTTTCTCGATGCGGGGGTCTACTTTCTGTTCGTCGATGGGCTCGGCAAAGACGAAGGGCCCTTCCGTCTCGCCGTCGAGCTCAAGGACGTTCCGCCCGTCGCCGAGATTTGTCGCCACGCGCGCCCGCTCGCGTTCGGTGCGTCCGTGAGTGGCACGACCGTCGGCGCGTTCGACAACGCAAACGCTACGTGCGGCGAAGGGGCGCCGGGGCTCGACGTGCCATTCAAGCTCGACGTCACGCGGCGATCGCGCGTTCGCGTCGTCGAACGATCCGACGATGTGCGACCCGTGGTGCACGTGCGTCGCGTCTGCGCCGACGAGGCGAGCGAGGTCGCGTGCAGCGCGCGCGGCGTCGTGCCGGAAGAAGCGGCGTTCGTCGGCGTGCTCGAAGCGGGCTCGTACGCCGTCTTCGCCGACGCGACCGCGCGCGACGTCGCGGGCCGGTACACGCTTCGCGCAGAGACGGCGCCGGAGCAGGGGAGCGGCGTCGCCGGTGACGGTTGCTCCGACGCGGCACCGCTGTCGGCGCCGGACAAACCCGCGGGCGACACCTTCCTCGCGCGTGACGACGTCGCCGGTAGCTGTGGAGGCAGCGGCGCTCCCGACGTCGTGTACCGAGTCGACATCCCGCGCCGAACGCGCTTCGCCGCGCAGATCGACGGCGAGGAAGGACGCCACGTGCTCGTCCTCTCGCGCGCGTGCGGCGACAAGTCCGCCGAGATCGCCTGCGCCGCGCGCATCGACGAAGCGCTCGCGCCCGGCGTCTACTTTCTCGCGGTCGACGGCGCGACGGCGGGCTCGTTCGGACGGTTCACGCTCGACGTGCGCGCGCGCGACATCGGCGCGCAAGAGAGCGCGTGCAAGAACCCGACGACGCTCGTCGCCGGCAAGACGCTGAGCGCGTCCACAGCGAGCGCGGGCGACAAGTTCACGACCACATGCGGCGGTCGCGAAGATGCGCCGGGAACGAGCGATCGCGTCTACCGCGTCGTGCTCGCGCAGAAGTCGCGCGTGCAGATCCTCCTCGCGACGCCGACCTGGGACGGGGTCGTCGCGCTCCGCCGGAGCTGCGTCGATCTCGCGGCCTCGCCCCGTTCGTCGGAGCTCCGCTGCAACAACGACAGCGGCGACTCGCACCACTCGAAGATCGACATGACCCTCGATCCTGGGACGTACTTCGTCGTCGTCGATGGCCACTCCGCCGGCGACGAGGGGGCGTTCACGCTGGAATACAAGCTCGGACCGTGATCGCCGTGCTATGGCCGTTCCATGGCAAGCGGAGATGATGGAGGACGCATGACGCGCGCGTTCGAGCTCTCGACGGTGCTCGTGGATCGGATCGTGGACAACGCGCTCGCGGAGGATCTCAGCGCCGGCGACGTGACGACCGAGGCATGCATCGACGCCGAGACAATGGCCGTCGCGCACGCGGTCGCGCGCAACGAGATGATCGTGTGCGGAGGTCCGGTCTTCGCGCGCGTCTTCGAGCGCGTCGACGCGACGACCAAGGTCGAGCTCCGCGAGATCGAAGGGGCGAAGGTCGCGCGCGGCACGCGCTTGTGGACGGCGAGGGGTCGCGCGCGATCTCTCCTGATGTCCGAGCGCGTCGCGCTGAATCTCGCGCAGCGGATGAGCGGCGTCGCGACGGCCACGCGCAGGTACGTCGACGCGGTCCCGCCGTCGCACGCCTCGACCACGCGGATCACCGACACGCGCAAGACGACGCCCGGCCTTCGCGTCCTCGAACGCTACGCCGTCCGCGTCGGCGGCGGTCACAACCATCGCGATCACCTCGGCGCTGCCGTCGTCATCAAGGACAACCACGTCGTCGCGTGCGGCGGTGTCGCGCGCGCGATCGAACGTGCGCGCGCGTACGCGACGCACACCTGCAAGATCGAGTGCGAGGTCGACACGCTCGAGCAGCTCGACGAGGCGCTCGCCGCGGGCGCCGACATCGTCCTCCTCGACAACATGGACACGCCGACCGTCGTCGAGGCCGTGCGTCGCGCGAGGGCCGCGCCCGCGAATCAGGTGGGCCGCGCGCTCCTCGAAACGTCCGGCAACATCACGCTCGTTCGCGTCACCGAGCTCGCGAACGCAGGTGTCGATGCGATCTCCGTCGGCGCGCTCACGCACTCGACGCAAGCGTGCGACATCGGCCTCGACTTCGAGTCGTGAGCGTCGCGCCGGATCTCGCGCGCGCGGCAGAAGCGATCGCGCGCCGCCACATCGCGCTCGGCGCGCCGCTTCATTTGCTCGACGAGACGACGTCGACGAACGACGAGGCGAAGCGCTCCGCCAAGGAAGGCGCGCTGCACGGCGCGACCTGGGTCGCCGAGTCGCAGCGGGCGGGTCGCGGAAGGCAAGGGCGCGCGTGGATGTCCGCGCGAGGCGAGTCGCTCCTCTTCTCCGTCGTGTTGCGCGTTCCTTGCGCGCCGGCGCGTTTGCCACCGCTCGCGCTCGTGGTGGGGCTCGCCGTGAGGGACGCGATCGCGGTCGCGCTACCGAGCGCCGACGTCCGCATCAAATGGCCGAACGACGTCGTCGTCGGTGAACGCCGACTCAAGATCGCGGGCGTCCTCGTCGAGGCGACGCTCTCGGGCGCGAACGTCGACGCGATCGTCGTCGGCGTCGGCGTCAACGTCCACGCGCGCGCGTTCCCCGACGAAATCGCCGCGCACGCGACGTCGATCGCGCTCGCGGGTCGCGGCGACGCCGATCGCGCCGAGCTCCTCGCCGACATCCTCGCCGCCCTCGATCGCGACGTCCCCATCGCCGCCGCGCGCGGACTCGCGTCGTTGCACGCGCGACTCTCGACCGCCGACGCGCTCCGCGGCGAACGCGTCCGCAGCGAGACGTCCGCCGGCACGGCCGAGGGCATCGACGTCGACGGTCGTCTTCTGGTGCGAGCCGATGACGGCGCGCTCGAACGATGGAGCTCGGGCGAAGCTCACCTCGTGCGGTGACGATTCACTGCGTGCAACAGAACCCGGTCCCGCCGAGCGGCGACGGCGTGACGATGTCGCACGTGTACCCGGGGATGGGCGGATTCGGCGCGCCGGGACCGCAGTTGATCGTGCCGCTGTCGGGAGGACCGCCGCTGTCGGGGAGTCCGCCGCTGTCGGGGAGTCCACCGCTGTCGACACCGCCGCCGCTGTCGACACCGCCGCCGTCGCCGTTCGTCAGCTGCATCCCGACGGTGCACGAGCACCCGTAGTAGTTGAGCTTGTTCGCCATGCGCGCCGCGCAGAGCACGTCGCCGGTCGGGTCGCGGTTGGGCGGTCCCGATCCGCACGTCTCGTTTGCGCAGCCGTTGAAGATGACGCCGCACGTGTAGCCGTGCGCCGCGCAGCTCGTCGTCGGCGTGCAGCCTTGGTTCACGCAGCTGTGACCCATGCACACCTGGTTCTGACCCGGGCAGCCGATCCCGCAGTTGAGCGTGCCGCCGCATCCGTCCGGCCCGCCGCCGCAGACCCAGCCGAGCTGGCCGCACGTCGATGGAACGCAGACGCACTTGTTCGCCGGATCGCACTTGTCGTTCGCACCCGCGCACGTTCCGCAGTTGAGGATGCCGCCGCATCCGTCCGACGGCGTCCCGCACTGCGCGCCGACCTGCGCGCACGTCTTCTTCACGCACGCGCCGGGACCGCATCGGTGATCCATGCCCGCGCCGCCGTCGAGGGCCGCGCCGCCGCATGTGAACCCGTTCGTGCAAGTGCCGCAGTCGAGCTTCGCGCCGCACCCGTCGACCGCGTCGCCGCACGTGTAGCCGAGGTTGAAGCACGTCTTCGGCGTGCATCGGCACGCGTGATCGGTCTGGCAATCGAAGTTCGCGACGTGGCACGCGCCGCAGTCGAGCGTCTTGCCGCATCCGTCGTCGGCCATGCCGCACGAGAAGTGTTGTCCGGCGCACGTCTTCGGCACACAGCCAGCGACGTCGCCGCCGCCCGTGTCCACGACGACGCTGCCGTCGTCCACCGCGGCGTCGAGCCCGCCGGGCGCTGCCGTGAATGCATCGCCACCGCACGCGACGAACACCGTCGCGGGTACCAAGAAGAGCCAAGGCAAGATCAGTCCACGCATACGTGAATTGTGCACGCACCGGGCATGGCGACGCAACGTGCGTGGATCGGCTACAACCGTCCTCATGGCGGCATGCTCAAAGCCGGGTTGCTCGGGCGCTCTCGAGGACGGCTACTGCAACGTCTGCGGAATGGCCGGGGCCGCGGGCGCAGGCGGAACGGCGCCGATCGGCGCGACCGCGTCCACGCGCACGGGGTCGGCGCGATCGGGGCGCACGCCGTCGACGCGGAGCGCACGCAGCGCGCGAAGCTCGCGGAGCTCACGAAGCACGCGCACGGGATCGGGGCGCACCGGACGCACCGCACGCGCCCTCGGCTCGGTCCCGCTCGCGCGCCCGCCGCTCCCTCCGCAAGATCCCCTCGCCGCGATCGTCCCCGGCACCGTCCCCGAACGAAAACGCTTCTGCTCGAACTGCGAATCGAAGCTCACGCGCGAGAACGGCTTCTGCCCGAAGTGCGGCCAAGAATATTCGTTCGTCCCGACGCTCAACCCCGGCGACATGGTCGCGGGCAAATACGAAATCAAAGGGACGATCGCGTTCGGCGGTCTCGGATGGATCTACCTCGGCCTCGACACGGTGCTCTCGCGCTGGGTCATCATGAAGGGCTTACTGAACTCCAAAGATCCGCACATGGTCGAGGTCGCGGTGAAGGAGCGCGAGTACCTCGCGTCGGTGAAGCACCCGAACATCGTCGGCATCTACGACTTCATCACGCAGGGGAGCGAGGGCTTCATCGTGATGGAGTACGTCAACGGCAAGACGCTGATGACGCTCCGCAAGGAGAAAGGCGGTCCGCTGCCGCCGGCCGAAGCGATCTCGTACATCCTCGAGATCCTCCCGGCGTTCGGATATCTCGACGACTGCGATCTCGTCTATTGCGACTTCAAGCCCGAGAACGCGATGGTCGAGGAAGAGACCGTCAAGCTGATCGATCTCGGCGCGGTTCGTCAGGCCGACGACATCGGCGGCGACATTTACGGATCGAAGGGCTACACGGCGCCCGAGGCGCACGAGAAGCCGTCGCCGCTCTCGGATCTCTACAGCCTCGCGCGCGCGCTCGCGATGCTCGTCGCGAGCTTCGACTTTCAAGGCAAGTACGAGACGTCGCTCCCGCCGCCGGAAGAGTGCGACGTCTTCGCGCAGAACGAGGCGCTGTACCGCTTCTTGCTGAAGGCGACGCGCGCGAAGCCCGAGGAGCGATTTCAAAGCGCGGCGGAGATGGCCGAGCAGCTCGTCGGCGTTCTTCGGCACACGGTCGGCGCGGGAGACATCGGGCCGATCGAGAGCGCGCTCTTCGATCCCGACAGCGATCGCGGGATCGACTCCGGCGTCGACGCCGAGCTCTCGCACCGCGCGCACGACGGGATCCCGCGCCTCAAGGTCGACAAAGAAGACGCGGCTGCGAACGTGATCCTCGCGGCGGGCGCGGTCGGCGATCCCGACAAGCGGCTCAAGATGTTCGAGCGCGCACTGAAGACGTACCCCGCGTCGCTCGAGCTCAAGCTGCGTCGGCTCGACGAGCTCGTGTCGCTCGGACGATGGGCGGATGCGGAGATCGGCCTCGACGAAGTGCAGAAAGAGGCGCCGCAGGACTGGCGACTCGCGTGGTACCGCGGTCGCGCACTCCTCGCGCAAGGCAAGACGCAGGAGACCCTGACGACGTTCCACGCGATCCTGGACGAGCTCCCCGGCGAGCTCGCGCCGAAGCAAGCGCTCGGTCGCGCGTACGAGGCGCACGGCGAGCTCGATCGCGCGATCGGCTACTACGACGCGGTATCGAAGGCGGATCCGAGCTTCACGAGCGCGGCGTTCGGGCTCGCGCGTTGCCTCGAGAAGAAGAAAGACAAAGCGGGCGCGGCCGAGGCGTACCGGCGCGTGTCGTCGACGTCGAGCCGCTTCGGCGCCGCGCAGATGGCGCTCGCGCGTCTGCTCGTGTCGTCGAGCCTCGGCCCACTCACGAACGACGAGCTCGTGCTCGCGAGCGACGCCGTCGAAGCGCTCGCGGGGATCATGGAGGGGCTCGAGGTGCATCGCTTGCGTGCGGACGTCCTGGTCGCGGCGGCGAAGCACGTCGAGCAGACGAAGCGCAGCGGCGGCGAGGCGCGCGTCCTCGGCATGCCGCTCGTCGGGCGCGATCTGCGCCGTGCCGCGGAGGCCGAGCTTCGAACCTGCGCGCGCATCGTCGGCAACGACGACGAGCGCATCCGTTTCGTCGACGAAGCGAACCGCATAAGGCCCGTGACGTGGACGTGAGCGCGCTAGACTGCCGCCCGTGAAGCGCTGCCCCAAGTGCGACGCGACGATGGTGACCGACGACGTCTTCTGCGAAGCGGACGGCACGAGGCTGATCAATTCGGTGCCTTCGGTGCGCGCGACCGCGCCGACGCTCTACGCGAAGTGCCCCGCTTGCGGCCAACCGGAGCCGGACGAAGGTGATGGGTACTGCTCGTCGTGCGGGCATCGGCTCGCGGGGAATCGGTCGACGCCGCCGCTCATTCCAATCGGCGCGAAGATCGCGGGGAGTGAAGTCGTCGCCGCGCGCGCGGCGGACGATTTCGTCGTGCGCGGGCCGCACGGTGAGCTCACCGTCGCGATCGGTTCGGCGGCGGCGGTCGCGGCGGAGGCGTCGGCGCTCACGGCGCTCGGCGGCGTCGCGCCGTTTCCGAAGCTCGTCGAACACGGCGACGATCCTCGGCACGGCAGCTTCGTCGCGATCACGTCGCCGCCTAGCAGCGCGCGGCGCCTCGCGGACGTGGCGCCGGCGATGTCGCTCGACAAGGCGCTCGCGGTCGTTCACCGCGTGCTCGACGCGGCAGAGGCGGTCGAGCGCGCGGGCTTCGATTGGCTGCCGGAGCATGGCGATCTCTGGGTGCTCGAGGACGGCTCGCTCGCGTCGTCGCGGCTTCGCGGCGCGCTCCCGCTGCCGGAAGGCGGGCGGCTCGACGCACGCGCGCTCTGCGAAGCGCTGGGTGCCGCGCTCTTACCCGAGCCGATGATTCGAACATCGCCGCGTCTCCTTCGCGCGCGCATCGCGCATCGTCTCGTCGATCCCGACGCGAACCGCACCATCGACGATCTGCGCGCCGAGATCTCCGCCGCGTTCGCGCGCGTGGTCGACGCACCGACGCCGCTGGATCGCGCGCTCGGTGCGCTCTGCGACGGTGGCTTCCGCCGCGATCACAACGAGGACGCCTGCGCCGTCGCGACGGGCGAAACGAACGGCGAGCGCTGGACGGTGCTCGTCGTGTGCGACGGCGTCTCGTCATCGACGCACGCCGAGCAAGCGTCGGCGATCGCGTCGAAGACGGCCTGCGACGCGCTCGCGCATTTCGCGCGCTCCGGCGACGTCGCCTTCGAGGCCGCGACCGCCGCGATGAGCCAGGCGATCCGCGCCGCGCACCTCGCGATCTGCGCGAGCAACATCGAGCACGCCGACGCCGAGCCGCCCGGCACCACGATCGTCGCCGGCTTCGTCTACAAGCGTCGCCTCACGGTCGGCTGGGTCGGCGATAGCCGCGCCTATTGGGTCTCGGCCACCGGCGCCGAGCTCCTCACGCGCGATCACTCGTGGGCCAACGAGACCGTCGCGCGCGGCGAGATGACCGAAGCCGAAGCGATGCGCGCCCCGCTCGCCCACGCGCTCACCAAGTGCCTCGGTCCGCTCGAGGTCGGCGACATCCCGCACGAGATCGAGCCCGAGGTCCGCGCGCGCGATCTCCCAGGCCCCGGCCACATCGTCCTCTGCAGCGACGGCCTGTGGAACTACTTCCCGTCCGCGGTCATGGTCGCCGATCTCGTCCGCGCTGCCGGCCGCGACGCGCACGCCGAATCGATCGCGCGTCAGCTCGTCAACCACGCCCTCGCGCGCGGCGGCGGCGACAACGTGACGGTCGCCGTGTTCGCGCACGAGACCTGATAATCTCGGACCCACGCCATGGCCTTCAAGATCGAAGCATTCCAAAACCGATTTCTGTCGCCCGGACAGACGCGCGTCGACGCGATCCTCACCGTCACCGCCAGCGCGAGCGTCGCCGCCGGAGGAGGCGGGCCGCTCGTCGTCGGATTCATCATCGACAAATCGGGATCGATGGCGGGCGAGCGGATCGAGTCGGT
>JBBQXV010000161.1:0-21306 GCA_038209335.1 Polyangiales bacterium
GCTGACGACCGAACGCCCGAAGGCGCAACGCGAGAACGTCCGCGCGACGCTCGCCGAGGCGATGCGCGCGGCCGGCAAGGGCGACTCGCTGCTCGAAAGGTTCGACGCGCTCGACACGACGTGGACCGCGCCGACGCGCACCGGCTTCGAGGAAGACGCCGCGTGACGCCTTTCCAGCGCGTTCGGCGCACGACCCGCGTCGCGCGCGCGGGCGCCAAAGTGTGGGGAATGTACAAGCTTCCGGAGCACGCGCGAAAAGCGCTGCGCCGCCCGCCCGCGACCGATCTCACGCGCACGCACGAGCGCGCGGCGAAGACGCTCCTCGATCTCGCGCTCGATCTGCGCGGCGTGACGATCAAGCTCTGCCAAGTCATGGCGACGCGCGCCGACGTCTTCCCGCCCGAGTTCGTGAAGACGTTGAAGCAGTGCCACGACGCGGTGCCGGCGCAGCCGTTCGACGTCATCGAGGCGACGGTCGTGCGCGAGCTCGGTCGTCCGCTGCGCGAGTCGTTCGCGGAGTTCGACGAGACGCCGCTCGCGTCGGCGTCGCTGGCGCAAGTTCATCGCGCGCGCCTTCACGACGGACGCGCGGTCGCGGTGAAGGTGCAATACCCCAACCTCGAAGAGATCGTCCGCCTCGACCTCGCGAACTTTCGACGCGGATGTCGCGTCTACGAGCGCTTCGACACGCGGCCGATGGAGCTCTTGCCGCTCGTCGACGAGCTGTCGAAGTACCTCGAGCTCGAGCTCGACTTCCGCCGTGAGGTCGACAACGCCGAGCGCATCCGAAAAATCTTCGCGGACGATCCCGGCATCGTCGTCCCCGAGATGTACCGCGAGCTCTCCACGTCGCGCGTCATCACGATGGAGCTCGTCGACGGGATCAAGGTCACCGACGTCGCCGCGCTGAAGGCGGCCGGGATCGATCCCGCCGACGTGATGCACGACCTCATGCGCGCGTACGTGCGGATGATCATGGCGGCAGGGTTTTTCCAGGCCGATCCGCACCCGGGGAACATGTTCGTGCGCACGGGTCGGCAGATCGTGCTCATGGATTTCGGTCTCGCGAAGGAGCTCCCCGAAGGGTTCGGGCTCGGGCTCTTCGAGCTGATGTTCTCGATGATGACGATCAACGAATCGGCGATGATCCGCGCGTTCAAGGAGCTCGGCTTCGAGACGAAGACCGACGATCCGACGACCTTCCTGCAAATCGCGCGACGCATGATGAGGCGCAGCCACTCGGGGCGCTTCGAAGGCGAGCTCACCGAAGAGATGACCGACGAGCTCTTCGAAGCGATACGGCAGAATCCCGTCGTGCGCGTGCCGATCGATTTCGTCCTCGTCGGTCGCGTCTTCTCGCTCCTCTCGGGGATCGCGCACACGCTCGGGCGGCGCGCGAACATCCTCGAGGCGATGGGCGTCAGCGCTTAGACTACGCTCGCATCGATGCCTCTCATGGTCCGACGCACGCTCGACGGCGCAGTCCGCGACTGGATCGTCGAAGACCCCGACGAGAAGCTCGCGTGGCGCGCGCAACTTCCCGGCGCGAGCGGATACGATCAAGCGGCGCACGTGCTGCGTATCCTCTCGGCGGGTGGCGCGGAGGGGCTCGCGCTCTTGCCGCTCGCGATGCCGACGAGCTGGATGGTGAACTCGCGCGCGACGTCGCATGCGTTTCAGCGGTGGCGCGCGGGTCTCGCGCACGAAGCGTGGGCGACGTTGCTCGCGCGGCTCGGGCCGATGACGTCGCTCGACGATTGGCTCGCGCTCGGCGCGGACGAACGCGGCGAGGTCGAACGCGCGCTCGGCGTGCTCGCGACGGGTCGTGACGGCGCGTCGCTGTGCGCCGTGACGAAGGTGCTCGCGCTGCTCCGCCCGCAGCTCGTGCCGCTGATGGACGACGCGGCGATCGCGTTCGCGCTCGGGACGATCGCGATGCCCGAGACCGCGGACGATCCGCGCGCGACGGCTGCGTCGTTCGCGCCGATGCTCGATTGGTTCGCGACGGCGGTGCGCGACGCCGAGGACGCGCTCGTCGAGATCGCCGTTCGGCACGGCCAGGCCGTCCTCGACGCGCCTCAGGTCCTCGATCGCCTGCTTTGGATCGAGTCGTGGGGACACCGCCTGCGCACCTGATACCATGGGCCGACGATGCAAGACCGGGCGGTCGATCCGCTCCTCGGTCGTACGATCGCGGGCAAGTTCACCATCGAATCGCTGCTGGGGAGCGGCGGGATGGGAGCGGTGTACAAGGCACGCCAGATCGCGCTCGACAAGGTCGTCGCCATCAAGGTCCTCCTCGACGAAAAGGCGCAGGCCGGTTCGTTCGCCGTTCGCTTTCGACGCGAAGCGAAGGCGGCGTCGCGCCTCAATCATCCGAACTCGATCCAGATCATCGATTTCGGCGAAGAGCCCGACGGCCTCCTCTACATCGCGATGGAGTACCTCGACGGGCTCGATCTCCATCACATTATCGAGCAGAGCTGGCCGCTGTCGGACGAGCGCGTCATCGACATTCTCTCGCAGACGCTCGCGGCGCTCTCGGTCGCGCACGAGATGAAGGTCGTGCACCGCGACTTGAAGCCCGAGAACATCATGATCATGACCCGGATCGACGACGAAGGTCGCGTCCACGACGTGGTCAAGGTGTGCGACTTCGGGATCGCCAAGCTGACCGAGAGCATCCCTCCGCCCGCGCCGACACCGAGCGGCGCCGCGACGCCTGCCCCGCGCGCGCTCACCACCAAAGGTATCGTCGTAGGGACGCCCGAGTACATGGCGCCCGAGCAGTGTCGCGGCGAGACCCCCGACGCGCGGACTGACCTCTATGCCGTCGGCGCGATCCTCTACCAGCTCCTCGCCGGGCGCATTCCGTTTCAAGCCGACAACCCGATCGATCTGGTGCTCATGCACGTCGCGAGCGAGCCGGTGCCGCCGACGCGGGTCAACCCGAATGCGTCGCCGCGGCTCGAGGCGGTTTGTTTGAAGGCATTGCAAAAGAAACGCCAGGACCGGTACGCGAGCGCGCGCGAGATGCGCGCCGACCTTCGCGGATCGAACGCGAGCGGCCACAGCGGGCAGCACCGGGCGACGACGCCGATGTCCGCGGAGGCGAAGGTCACGATCTCCGGCGCGGCGACGCTCCCGGCGCTTCAGGTGGTGAGCGGACTAGGCGACACGGTGGCGGCTCAGCAAGCGGCCGCTCCGCCGCAGCGCGGAGCCATGCGCGTGTGGGCGACGCTCGCCGTGGTCGTGATCGGCGTTGGCGCGACGGCGCTCGCGATGCGCGGTGACGATCGACCGCACGTCGAAGCGCCTGCGTCGGTCTCGGCGAGCGCGCAGGTAGCGGTCCGCGAGCCCGATCCGACGACGACGGTGCCGATCGAAACGACGACCGCCCCCGTCGTCCCTCCGTCCGCGACCCCCAAGTCGACGAGCGACAGGCACGCTCTCGCGCCGAGCGCGTTCGGTTTCGCGGTGGTGCCTTCCGCGTCGACGACCGCCGTCGCGCCGCCTCCATCGACGACTGCCGCGACGATCGAGCCTCCGCCTGCGCCTTCTCCCGTCGCGATCGCGTCGGCGCGTGCGCCCGATCCGAGCGCGACGGCAGCGACACAACCACCGTTCGATCCGAGCACCGGGCGCGTCGTATGGAGCGTGTCCGGCGCTGGCGGCGGCGCGACGACGACGAACGTGTCGCGCGCGATCGGAAGGGCCGCGGGCGCGTGGACGGGTTGCTACCAAGCGGGGCTTCGATCGCGCGGCGCACGGATCGAAGGGACCGCGACCCTGCGTCTCACGTGCGACGAAGAGGGGCGCGTCGTCGGCGCGACGATGTCGGGTCTCGACATGCCGGACGTCATCGCGTGCATCAAGCGCAGCGCGATCGGAACGACCGTCCCCAACGTCGATACCGGCGCCGCGTGGGCGACGATCGCGCTGACGTTCCAGGTGCCACGATGACCCGCACGCGCGTCATGGTCGCGGTGCTCGCGCTCGTAGGTTCGATCTCGCTCGTCGGTTGCCCGGGCGCTGGCGCACCGTCCGACGGCCTCGACGTCGCGACGCTCCCCGCGAGCGTGCGCTCCGACTACGAGATCTTCGCGCAGCGCTGCTCGAAGTGCCACGGGCTCGCGCGCGCGCTCGACAGCGGCATCACCGACGACGTCTTCTGGAAGGAGTACGTCGCGCGGATGCGACGCCAAACCGCGAGCGGGATCTCACCCTCGGACGAGCCTCCGATCTTGCGCTTCCTCCACTACTACTCGCTGGAGCAGAAGCGCGTCCGCGCGGGAGACGGCGGATGACGCGCCATCTCTTCGTCTTCGTCGCGATCGTGCTCGCGGTCGTGGCGTCGCTCGTCGCGCCGACCGCTCGCGCCGCCGATCGCAATTTCGCCGGCAGCGCGCAGCTCGACTACCACTATGTGGCGACGCACAAAGGAAACCTCAACCAAGGGAACGGCACCTACGGCTTCGACGGCCTCACGCTCGAAGCCACCGCGAAGGTCGCCGTCGACGTGTCCGATCGCCTCTCCGCCAACGTCAAAGTCTGCTTCGGATGCCACGGATTCGAGCTCGACATGGCGTATCTCGACTACCGCGTCGCCGACGAGCTCAACATCCGCGCCGGTCGCTTCAGCCCGTCGTTTGGCAGCTTCAATCTTCGTCACGACGTCGCGAACCACAAGCTCAGCGACAAGCCGCTCCCTTACGACATGGGGCGGATGCTGCGGCTCCGCGCGTGGAACATGGGCGTGCTCCCCAGCCCGTTTCCGGACAACGGCGTCGAGATCAACGGCACGCGTTGGTTCGGCGATCGCGCGCAGCTCGACTACGCCGCATACGCCGTCGCCGGATTTCGCTCGCTCGAGAAGCACCCACTCGACATCGATTTCCGGCAGTCGCGTACTCCCTATTACATCGACAACAACGGCCTCCCGACCGTCGGCGGGCGCGTCGCGTTCACATACAAGCTCGGCGAGCTCTCGGACATCACCGTCGGCACGAGCGCGATGTACGGCCACTACGACGCGACCAACGATCTCGCGTACGCAATCGTCGGCGCCGACTTCGCGTTGCGCGTCAAACGCACCAGCTTTCGCATGGAGTACCTCGCGCGGCGCACGCAGCTCGACACGACCGGCACCGCCGTCCTCGCGCTCCCGACGTCATCGGCCCGCGATCACTTCATCAAGCACGGCGCGTACGCCGAGCTCGAGCAACCGCTCACGCGCAACTTGGATCTCATCGTCCGCGTCGACGGGATGCTCCGCACGGGAAACTACGCCGTCGACACGTCGGGCCAGACTCCGATCACGCAGCGAAGCTCGGTCGTCAGGTACACCCTCGGCACCTACTACGCTTTCGAGCACGGCTTTCGACTGAAGGCGTCGGGCGAAGTGTGGCAGTTCAGCGACGCGGACGACGACGGCATATCGATCGAGCTCGGCGGCCACGTCGCGTTCGTGGGGACGTTCTGAGCGCGATTCGAGTACATTCCGTCCGAACAGAATGGCTCGCACTCCTCCGTCCCCCAAGCCGACCGATCCCGTCGCCGTCGCACGTCGAACGCTGCTCGAAGGCGTGGGTGCGGAGGTCGCGGCCAGCTTTCCGGGCATCACGCGCCTCGGCGGGCAGATCGTCGCCGCGCTGTATCTCACCGACGCGCCGCGATCGATGGACGAGCTCTCTGCCGAGCTCGGTCGATCGAAGAGCAACATCTTCGCGAACCTTCGCGGCCTCGAAGCCGCCGGGATCGTCGAGCGCCAGCGCGAGTCGGGCGCGCGCTACGACACGTTTCAACTTCGCGGCAAGTACCCCGACGTGATCATCGGCGCCTACGTCGCGCGTTTGCGACGCGTCGTCGCGGACAAGCGCGCGCTGTCGCAGCGTGCGCTCGGGCTCCTCGGCGACGCGAAGGGCGACGAAGCCGACACGCTTCGTAAGAAGCTGCACGCGCTGTCGCGAACGTACGACCGCTTCGGCGATCTGTTCGAGCTCCTGCCGGCGATGGACGGGCCGATCGATTTGGAAGCGGTGGTCGACGGACTGCCGAGCGCGGTGCTTCAAGCGCTCGCGGCGACGGCGCGGAAGGCGCTCGGGTTGGGGCCGCGTGATAACGAAAAGACGAGCGCCGCGCGAAAGCGATGAGATGATTGTCATGGAGGTGTGTTCCATGACCTTTCTTCGACGCTCTCTCTTCGCGGTTCCGATCGGTGTGCTCGTCGTGGCGTGCAGCGGCAGTGACGTAACGGTAGCCGGCGACGGCGACGCATCGACCGACGGCGGCGGCGGGAACGATGCGACGACCGACGCGAGCGGCAACGGCGACGGCTCGATGGGCGGCGATTCCAGCACCACCGACTCCGGCAACGGCGACGCGAGCGCGATGGACGCGAGCACATTGGACGCAAAGGCCGACGCGGCCGCCTGCCCCGACGAGCACGGAAAGTACACCGTCGCGTCGTCCGGCCTCGGCTGCGGCGATCTCATCGCGGCCGCGCCTCAGTGCATCACGCAGACCCGTTGCGCGATCACCCTCTCGTCGAGCGGGACCGGTGGAACGAAGGCGCTCAACGGCGACGCCAATCTCGCGATGGATGGATCGTTCACGGGCGCGGCGATCAAGGAAGGCTCGATCAACCGCACCGGGTGCGTCGGGGCATGGGACGCGAACACGTCGACCCTCACGGTCGACTGCGGCGGCGTCGGAATGGGGCAGAGCTGCCACGCGGTGCTCACGCGCACCGCGTTCAACTGCAACTGACTACGAGTGCGAGCTCGGCTCGGTCGCGGCGAGCGTCGTGAAGAGCGCTTCGAGCGTCGTCCGATCGATCGTTCCCATGTCGCCCTTGTGGCAGGTGTTCGACGAGTCGGTGTAGTGCGAGAGCTTCCGCGACTCGTCGTAGATCTGGACGAGGAACGTCGAGCCTTTGTCGTCGCACTTCGCCGGCGCGCCGCTCGTTTCACGAAGCGCGGCGAGCGCAACGTGGATGCGCTGCACGTCGGCGTCCGCGAGCGTCAGGTCGCGCACGATCGGATCGTCGTCGACACACGTCTCGACGTGGAGCGTGCGCTCGTCTGCGCCGAGCGAGTATTTCGCGGTCCAACACGCGCTGCCGTCTTCGCGCGGAACGTTGACGCCGAAGCGGGTGAGCTCGATGTGCGAGCTCGTGCTCGACCACGGTGCGACCGCAGCAGCCGCTTGCGGCGTCGCGACGGACGCCGGCGAGGATTTGCTGCAACCGACGGACGCTGCGCAGGCGACGAGCGCGAGAAGTGCGAAACCTGAAGCGCGACGGATGGTGGAGCTCATACCGTCCGATAGAGCACGCAGCATGCCGTGCCTGCGTGCCGCGTGTCCGACGCGAATTCGTGAGGATGGGACACGATGACGCGCGAAACGTCGCGGTGCGGGTGTGCGGACGGGTCGATTCGCCGCAGCTCACACGTAGCGCGTCACTTACCTGTCCACACCGGCTCGCGCTTCTCCATGAACGCGAGCAACCCTTCACGCGCATCGTCCGTCGTCAGACAGCGTGCGAAGTGCTCGCGCATCACGGGAAGCGCGCGCTCGAGCGCGAGATCTTCCTGCGCGGCGAACGCGCGAAGCCCGAGGCGCACGATGAGTGGACTCTTCGCCACGATCTGTCCTTCAATTTCGCGAATCGTCTGATCGAGCTCACCCGGCTCGACGGCCTGCCCGACCAAACCGATCCGCGCCGCCTCCGTTGCGTCCATCTTCTCGCCGAGCAGCAGCATCTCCATCAGACGACGGCGCGGCACGACGCGCGTGAGGAGCGCCATGATCATCATCGGAAACAAACCGACGGTGATCTCCGGCGTTCCGAGCTGCGCGTCCTTCAGCGCCACGGAAAACGTGCATGCTGCAACGAGTCCGAGGCCGCCGCCGAGCGCGTGCCCGTTGACGCGAGCGATGATCGGCTTCTCGCATCGGAGCATCGCGAGCAACAAATCCGCGTAGTCCCCTTTGTGCGGGAGCTCGCCGCCAACGGGCGGCGGACGAATCGATTCTCCCGGAACCGGGAACTGCGCGAAGTCGCCGCCCGCGCAGAACGTCTTCCCTTCGCCCGTCAGCACGATCGTCCGGACCTCGTCGTCCGCTTGCGCGTCCTCGAGCGCCCACAGAAGCTCGTTCGTCATCTGCGCGCTGATCGCGTTGCGCCGCTTCGGGTTCGAAAGCGTGATCTTCGTTCGCGTGCTGAAGCGCTCGACGTGGATGCGGTGAAACTGCCGCGGCTCTTGCATCATGGCCTGCTCTTTCGTTCAGTAAACGCGTCACGCGGGGCGTCGCGTCCCGAGTGTATCCGCGCGCCGGGGCAGTCGACCTCAGTTTCTGTGTTCCGAAGTGGTAACGCCCAGTTTTCGCGATCGATCGGCTCGCCTTTTCGCGACTGAGCGCCCCGCGCTGGGCTACTGAGGTGGGCCATGTTGGAGCGCCTGATCGACTTCGCGGTAAGGCGACGCATTCCGGTGCTCGTGCTCAGCGTCGGCTTCGTCCTCTTCGGCATCTACACGTTCAAGAAGCTCAAGGTCGAAGCGTTCCCGGACGTCACCAACGTCCAGGTCATGGTCATCACGCTCTATCCCGGCCAGGCCGCGGAAGAGATCGAGAAGCAGGTCACGCTCCCCGTCGAGCGCGCGCTCACCGGATTGCCGAACGTCCTCATTCAGCGATCGGTCACGTCGTTCGGTTTGTCGCAGGTCGTCGTCACGTTCGAAGACGGCGTCGACATCTACTTCGCGCGACAACAAGTCGCCGAGCGACTCCCCGACGCGGAGGTGCCGCCAGGGATCACGCCGCAGCTCGGGCCGAACGACACGCCGGTCGGACAAGTCTTTCAGTACACGCTCGAGAGCGAACGCCACTCGCCGAGCGAGCTCCGAAGCTGGCAAGACTGGGTCGTGTCGCGTCACTTGAAGCGCGTGCCCGGCGTCGCGGACGTCGTCAGCTTCGGCGGTTACCAAAAGGAGTACCACGTACTCGCCGACCCGCTTCGCCTCCGCGCGAACAACCTCACGCTGAAGGATCTCATCGACGCGGTCGCGTCGTCGAACGGCGCGACCTCCGGCGGGTACGTGCCATTCGGCGAGAGCGAGTTCGTCGTTCGCGCGCGCGGCTACCTGCGAACGCCGGCCGACATCGAGAAGACGGTCGTCGCGGTCCACAACGGCACGCCGGTGCTCGTGAGCCATCTCGCGCGCGTCGTCGAAGGATTCACTCCGAGGCGCGGCGTCGTGGCGCGCGGCGAGTCGCTCGACTCGGTCGAAGGGACGATCCTCCTCCGACGCGGCGAAAACCCGAAGGACGTGCTCGACGGCGTCCACGAGGCGGTCGATCGCGTCAACAAGGAGGTCCTGCCGGAGGGGATGAAGATCGTCGCGTTTTACGATCGAACGCGCCTCGTCGACACGACGCTCACGACAGTCTCTCACAACATGCTCGAGGGCGCGGCGCTCGTCGCGGTCATCCTGTGGCTGTTCTTGCGCGCGTTCAGCGGATCGCTCGCGGTCGCTATCACGATGCCGCTCGCGCTGCTGACGTCGTTCGTCGGACTCTATTATGCGGGAGTCCCTGCCAATTTGTTGTCCATGGGGGCGATCGACTTCGGCATCTTGCTCGACGGCGCCGTCATCCTGGTCGAGAACGCGTACAGACATCTCGCCGAAGAGCAGGCGCCGCCCGAGGACGTCCCCAAGGTCGTCGCGCGCGCGGCGAAGGAGGTCCTCCGGCCGACGCTGTTCTCGATGTCGATCATCGTCGCCGCGATGATGCCGATCTTCACGCTCGAGCGCGTCGAGGGGCGCATCTTTCGTCCGGTCGCGCTGACGTATGCGTTCGCGCTCGCGGGCGCGCTCTTCTTCACGCTGACGGCGGTGCCCGCGCTGACGACGGTGCTCCTGCGAAACCGCAAGGTGAAGGAGGTCGAGCCCGAGTTTCTCGTGTGGCTCAAGAAGCGCTACCTCACCGCCCTCCGCGTCGCGCTGCGTTTTCCGATCACGACGCGCCTCATGGGCTTCGTGGTGCTCGCGTACGCGATCTTCCTCGTGCCCAAGCTCGGCACCGAGTTTCTCCCGGAGATGAACGAAGGCGATCTCCACATCACCGTCACGATGCCGAGCTCCGTCTCACTCGACCGAGGCCAGCAGGTGCTCCGCGAGACGCGCAAAGTCTTGATGTCGTACCAAGAGGTCCGCGAGGTCCTCAGTGAACAAGGGCACCCCGAAGACGGCACCGACGACGAAGCGCCGAATCAGTCCGAGACGTTCGTCATGATGAAGCCGCAGAAGGAATGGACGACCGGGCGCTCGAAGGCGCAGATCGTCGAGTCGATGCGGGCCCAGCTCGAGCAGCGGCCGGGCGTGAACTACAACTTCAGTCAGCCGATCAAGGATCGCGTCGAAGAGTCGATCTCCGGGATCCGCGGGCAGGTCGTCGTGAAGATCTACGGCGACGATCTCACGCTGATGCAAGCCAAGCTCGAAGAGGTGAAGAAGATCCTCGTCGACACGCGCGGCTCGCGTGACGTCGAGGTCTACCGCGCGGGGCGCGCGGCGCACATCGTTGCCGACATCGATCGCGAAGCCATCGCGCGCTTCGGGCTTCAGGTGCAGGACATCGAGGACATCCTCGAGAGCTCGTACGGCGGAAAGCTCGCGACGACGGTGTGGGAGGGCGAGCGCAAGGTCGGCGTGCGCGTGAAGCTCCCGTCGCCGCCGGAAGCGGATCCCGCCGGTGTGGGCTCGCTGTTGATCGCAGCGGGTGAGGCGCGCGTGCCGTTGTCGACGCTGTCGAACGTGCACGTCGACATGGGCCGCACGCAGATCAACCGCGAGCAGGGCGCACGTTTTCTGGCGCTGAAGACGAACATCATCGGGCGCGACATGGGCTCGTTCGTCGACGAGGCGCAGAACCGCGTGAAGGCGACGGTGAAGATGCCCGAGGGCTACTACATGACCTGGGGCGGCGAGTTCGAGAACCAGCGGCGCGCGATGAAGCGGCTAATGGTGATCGTGCCCATTTCGATCTTCGCGATCTTCATCCTCCTCTTTCTCACGTTCCGCGCCGTGCTCCCCGCGATCGTCGTTCTCCTCGACGTGCCGTTCGCGACCGTCGGCGGGGTCTTCGCGCTCTACGCAACGAACACGGTGCTCTCTGTTTCGGCGGCGGTCGGGTTCATCACGCTCTTCGGGGTGGCGGTCATGGATGGAGTTCTCCTCATCACGTACATTCGACAAGCGCGCGAGCGGCTCGGGACCGATTCGCAAGACGCGATCCTCGACGCAGTATCGCAACGACTTCGGCCCGTGCTGATGACGGCGCTCCTCGCGTCGCTCGGTCTGCTCCCCGCGGCGATGTCGCACGCGATCGGATCGGATACGCAGCGGCCGTTCGCGATCGTCATCATCGGCGGCCTCATCTCGTCGACGCTGTTGACGATGCTGCTCTTGCCGACGCTCTACGATCTGTTCGACAAGTGGTTCGGGCGCAATCGGACCAAAATGAAGCCCCAGCCGGAGAAGGCGTGATGCGCCGCGCACGCGCACTGGTCGTCGCGATCGCGATCGCGATGCTCGGGCTCGTCGCGGTCGAGCGGACCGCCGCGGCGGAGGACATGACGATGGCGCGCGCGGTGGCGATCGCGCTCCTTCGGAACCGCGACGTGATCGCGATCAAGCTCGACATCCAAGCGTCGCAGGTCGATCGCATCGCGGCGGGCATCTACCCGAATCCAATCGCGTACTACTCCGTCGGCAACATCGGCGTCGGCGGCGGAAACCCGCAAAACATGGGGCTGAACCCGGCGCCTTACTCGCAGTTGATTCACACGATCGGGATCAGCCAAGTCATCGACGTGTGGGCCAAGCGCAGCGCGCGCGTTCGCGCGGCCGATCTCGGCATCGAGTGGCGACGGTTGCGCGTCGATGACGCGCTTCGCGAGATCATCTACGCGGTGCGCGCGTCGTTCGCGGAGGTCGAACGCGAGCAAGCCGAGGTCCTCCTCGCGCAAACGATCAGCGCGCGCTACGAAGAGACCGTGCGCTTGTCGCGCGCACGGAACAAGGCGGGCGAGATCTCCGACATCGACTTCCAGAAGATCGAGCTCGAAGGGCTGAAGTACCAAAACGCCGTCATCGACGGCGAGGCCGAGCTCGATCTCGCGCGGCAGAAGCTCGCGGCGGTGCTCGGGCTTCCGTCCGCGCAAGAGCTGCCGGGGCGCGCGTTCACGCCAGTGACACCGCGAACGGCGCCGCAGCTCGAGCCGCTCGTCAAGCGCGCGCTCGAAGAGCGGCCGGATCTGCGCGCGGCGCGAAAGGGCGTCGAGCTCACCGACGCGGCGATCGCGGCGGCGCGTCGCGAGGCCTATCCGGACATCGCGGTCGGCGTCTCGTACACCCACAGCGAGTTCACCGTCTCCGGCGACAACGCGAACACGCTCGGCCTCAACGTGTCGCTCCCGATTCCGGTGTTCGATCGCAACCAAGCGGGCGTGGCGCGCGCAAGGCTCGAAGCGTCACGCATTCAGAACGACATCGTGCGTCTCGACCTCCTCGTGCGTCACGACGTCGCCGAGGCGGTTCGACGGATCGAACGCGCGAACCGTGTGCTCGACATGTACGAGACCGGCGGAATGCTCACGCGCGCCGACAACGCGCTTCGCGTCGCCGAGTCGTCGTTCAAGGCCGGCGCCGTGTCGTTGCTCGAGCTCCTCGAAGCGCAGCGAACGTTCACCGAAACGAGAGCGCGCTACTTGCACGCGCAATACGACCACCGCATCGCGACGATCGACTTGAGCCACGCGCTCGGGGAGAAGCTCCCATGAGACTCACCCTTGCGCTGTTTGTGACGCTGCTCATCGCGAGCGCCGGCTGCAAGCACAACGTCGTCCCGAACGATCCCAACACCGAGCAGCTGCCGAAGGGATCGATCCGCGTCGGCAAGAAGAGCCCGCAGCTCAAGTACCTCAAGGTCGAGACGATCGAAGAGACCGACGCGGCGGGGAGCGTGTCGTTCACCGGGCGCGTCGCGTTCGACGAGGATCACACGCAGCGCGTGTCGACGCCGCTCGACGGTCGCGTGACGGCGGTGCGCGTGAAGCCGGGCGACAAGGTCAAAGAGCGTCAGGCGCTCGTGTTCCTCAGCTCGCCGTTCGTCGGGCAGCTCCAGTCCGACGCGCAGCGCGCGGCGCAGGATCTCTCGCTCGCGCAGAAGACGGTCGATCGCGCACACAAGCTGAAGGTCGACGGCGCGGTGTCGGAGAAAGACGTCGTGCAGGCGGAGGCTGATCTCGCGAAGGCGAAGTCGGCCTATGCGCAGACGACGGCGCACCTCGCGTCGCTCGGCGTGTCGGCGTCCGACCCCGCGGTCTCGGTCGCGCTCTATTCGCAGGTCGCGGGCACGGTCGTCGAGCGCAACGTGCTCGTCGGTCAGGAAGTGCGCGCAGACGCGACGACACCGCTCGTCACCGTGTCGAACCTCGACACCGTCTGGGTGCTCGCCGACGTGTACGAGCAGGACCTCGGGCTGGTGCAAGCGGGCGGTGCGATCGTCCTGCGCGTGCCGGCGTACCCCGGCGAGACGTTCCCCGGAACGATCGGCCACCTCGGCGAGGTCCTCGATCCGCTGAGCCGCACGGTGAAGCTCCGCTGCGTCGTGCCCAATACGGCGGGTCGTCTGAAGCCGGAGATGTTCGCGAAGATCGAGCTCTCGGGCGCCAACGGCAAGAAGGTCCTCGTCGTTCCGTCGAAGGCGATTCTCAGCGACTCGCAGCACTCGTCGGTCGTCGTCGCGGGTGACGACGATGTCTTCGCGCTTCGCATCGTCGAGGTCGGGCCCGAGCTCGACGGCAAGGTGCGTGTGCTTTCGGGTCTGAAGGCCGGCGAGCGCGTCGTGGTCGAGGGCGCGCTCTTTCTCAAGAACGAGATCGACTCGCACTGACCGAAACTCGCGGTAAGGTGACGCCGTGTCCAACGACGTCGTCACCTACAGCCTCGAAGCCTCCACCGCCGTCGTTCGCATGGACGACGGCAAAGCCAACGCGCTCTCGCTGCCGATGATCGAGGGCGTGCTCGACGCGCTCACCCGCGCCGAGAAAGAAGCGAGCGCGATGATCCTCATCGGACGCGCGGGGCGCTTCTGCGCGGGCTTCGATCTCCGGGTCATGATGAGCAGCCCCGAGGCGGCGAAGGGACTCCTCGCGCGCGGCGCAGATCTGTTGATGCGCCTTTACGGAGCGAAGCTTCCGCTCGTCATCGCGTGCTCGGGTCATGCGCTCGCGGGCGGCGCGCTCGTCGTGCTCACCGGCGACACGCGCATCGGCGCGTCGGGCGAGTTTCGGATCGGGCTGAACGAAGTGTCGATCGGAATGCCGGTTCCGGTGCTCGCGATGGAGCTCGCGCGCGATCGTCTGCTGCCGACCGAGCTCGGCCGCGCGACGTTGCAGTCGCAGATCTACGGACCGGACGACGCGGCGAAGGCGGGATACCTCGACGCGGTCGTCGCACCCGACGAGCTCTTGCCGCGCGCGATGGCGGAAGCGACACGCCTCACCGCGCTCGCGCGTCACGCGTTTCAGGCGACCAAGACGCGCCTCCGCGGCAAGACGATCGCCCACATCTTGGCGACGTTCGAGGACGACGCGAAGAGCCTCCTCACGCCCCCGAGCTGATCGCGATCGCGGTCAGCCGTACGCGATCTTGAAGATCGTCGCGGCGTAGTCGATCCGCTGCTCGCGCGCTGGAAGCGGCGGCGGCACCCTGCGCAGATGCCCGCGAAGGATCAGCCGATGCACGGCGTCGAGCGTCTTGAAGCGCAATCCGACCGCGCGTCCGCGATCCGTCGGGCGTCGTCCTTCGAGGACGCGCGCGACCGTCGCGACGGTGTCGAACCAGATCCCGAGCTCGGTCGCCTTGAACGAGACGACGCACTCGTCGCCGACCTCGACACCCATCTCGGACGGCAAGAGCATGCCGTCGGGTGACAGGTCGAGCGTCTGCGTCCCGAGGAGCTGAAAGTCCATCTCCCGAACGACCCGGCAGGGGATCTTGATGGCGCGGCGAATCGCGGTGCGTTGGCGTGCGATGACGATGCTCATGACGACCTCACTCGAGCGCAAGCATGTGGATGGTGGCGGCGTAGTCGACGCGAGGCTCGCGCGACGGGAGGGGAGGCGGCAGATCGCGTAGCGTCGAGCGGATCTGCCAGCGCGTATCGGCGTCGAGCGACCCGAACGACAGGCCGAGACCGCGCGCGCGATCGCTCGGGCGACGACCGTGGAGGACGCGCGCGACGGTCGCCTCGCAGTCGATCCAATGGTGCGTGCGCGGGACGCGGAAGCTGACGATGACGTCTTCTCCCGTGAGGACGCGCGCGTCCGAGACGACGAGCATTCCGTCGCTCGAGATGTCGAGACCCCAGCGACCGACGAGCTTGAAATCGCGCTCGCGGACGACTTGGCATTCGATGGGAACCGCGCGACGAATGGACGTCCGCTGGCTGGCGTGGACGAGGGTCATGAGAAGTCTCCTCGTCCCGAATGGTAGTAAGCCGCGATCGACGGCGTCCAATAACGCGCGGATTCGCGTTCGCGGAGCTCACTCCGGCGCGGAGAGAAACGCCTCGGCGTCGCTCGCGGTCGGGTCGGGCAGCTCCTCCTGGGCCACGTGCCCCGCGTTCGCGTATGTCACGAGCTTCGCGCCGCGGAGACCGTCCTTCATTCGGTGCGCGAACGCGATCGGGAGCCACGCGTCCTTCTCGCCCCACTCGATGAGCACAGGGACGCGAATCTCGCCGAGGCGATCGTCGAGAGCGGGATCCGCGGGACCGTTGAGCCGGTCGAGCGTCGCTTGCCGATTCCCGTCGCGTCGAATGAGATCGTAGTAGCGATCGACGAGCGCATCGGTGACGTTCGCCGGATCGGCGTAGACCTGCTCGACGTTCTTGCGAACGATCATCCGCGGCGTGACCCATCGGATCAGGCGGCCGACGACCGGCGTGCGCGCGAACGCGAAGACCGCTGGCGGTTTCTGTCCGCTGAGCCCCGCCGCGTCGACGAGGACGAGACGCCCGACGCGCGCGGGATGCTCGAGCGCGATCGTCATCGCGATGCGTCCGCCGAACGAGTTGCCGGCGATGTCCGCGCGATCGATCCCGAGCTTGTCCATGAGCGCCACGACGACGCGCGCGCAGCGTGCCGCGCTGTAGTCGCGATCCGGGGCGGGGCCGGTGAGCCCGTATCCGGGAAGATCGAGCCGAACGATTCGCCGTCGCGCCGAGAGCCGCGTCACCCACCCGTCCCACGTGTGGAGCGAGGACGGTGCGCCGTGGATGAGAACGAGCGCAGGCCCCGCACCTTCGTCGCGGTAGTGCACCGCCATTCCGTCGATGGTCGCAAACTTCGACGCGCCGCCGCCGTACTTCGACGCGAGCTCGGCCTGCGGAATGTCGAAGCGGACGAGCGAGAGAAGGAAGAGCACGACGAGCGCGACCACGACGCCGACGACGCGGAGCGCGCGCCGGCGCTTGGGGCGTGGGGTGGCGGTCATCGCTCAGGCGGTCTTCTTCTTGTCGGCGATTTTCGCCTTCAGCTGTTTCAGCGCTTCGTCGTACTCCTTTTGCATGGAGTCGATCTGCGCGTCGAGCGCCTTCATCGACTCGTCCGCCGTAGTGGCCGCGCGATCCAAATCGGCGCGCCCTTTGGCCGCCGCCGCGAGGCGCTCCTCCGACGCTTTCTTCTCCACGTCCGTGCGGCCAGCCTCGGCCTGAAACGCTTTTTCTTCCTCGATGAGCTTGTCGAGCGTCTTCGCGACCGTGTCCTTGTCGGCGACCCTCACCCGCAAGTGCTCGCGCAGCTCGAGCATCTCGACGCGCACGATGTAGCTCGCACGCGCGACGTCGTCGGCGAGCTTCTCGAGCGCCGCCGCGTTCTCTTTGCCGAGCGCGACGCGGTGGCGATCGATGATCAAGAAGGCGTCGTTCTTCGCGCGAATGCGCTTCTCGATCTGCTTGTCGACGCCCTCCTTGAGGCCGTGCGTCGCCGCGCCACCGACGTCCGCCGTGCACGACGCCTGCTTCGCCGCGTAGTTCGCGTTGCCCGCGACCTTCGCGTTGATCGCGTCGTGCTCGTCGTTGAAGAAGGTGCGCACGCCGTTGGCTTCGGCTTGTGCGTCGGCGTACGCGGCGCTCTTCCCCGCTTCGTCGGCCTTCTCGACGATCGCAAGGACCTTGTCCCAGTCCGTCTTTTTCAGCTCGTCGATGCGCGCGCCGAAGCCGGTCGAGAGCTGCTTTTCTTCGGCTTGCCGGTCCGCGATCGCCTTCGTCGTCGCGCCGAGATCGTCGGCGTACTTCACTGCGTAGCCGGGCTGCGCCGCGGACGACGCGAGGACCGGGCGCGCGCCGGAGCTGGAGCACGCGGCGAGAGAGGAGAGAGAGAGCGTGAGCACGCAGGCATGGAAGAGCGAACGAATCATGGAGCGAGGCTTTGTCGATCTTCGTGCGGAGCGCAACGACGTCGCGACGTAGTAGAAAAGAACGCGGATGGAGGGCTTGCACTGCGCGGTCGCAATCGTCGTCGTCGCGAGCGTGGGTTGCGCACGCGGGGGAGGCGACAGCGTGTCCGCCGATGCGTCGACCTCGATCTCGACCTCGACCTCGACCTCGCCCCCGCCCCCGCCCCCGCCCGAAGCCGACGCCTCCCCTCCCCTTCACTGCCCATCCGGCATGTCCCTCGTCTCCGCCTTCTGCATCGACACCTACGAAGCGCACCTCGTCCTCGTCGACACCTCCGGCAAAGAGCGACCGCACTCTCCCTACCGCGTCGCCGACGCGCCGAACATTCGCGCGAAGGTCGCCGCGGGCGTCGTGCCGCAAGCGTACATTTCGCAAGTGGCGGCGAAGCGAGCGTGCAAGAACGCAGGCAAGCGCCTCTGTCGCCGCGAAGAGTTCGAGCGCGCGTGCAAAGGGAGCGACGACATGCAGCTCTATCCGTACGGCGGAGTCGAGCGCGTTCGCGGCGCGTGCAACGAAGGTAAGGGGAGCTCGATCCCACGCTTCTTTGGCACCGACGTCGCCAAGTGGACATACGAAGACTTCAACGATCCGCGCTTGAACCAATGGATCGGCGGCCTCGCGAAGACCGGCGCGCACTCACGCTGCGTGTCGCCTGACGGCGTCTTCGATCTCGTCGGCAACTTGCACGAGTGGGGCGACGACGCGGCCGACGGCAAAGGCCACGGACGCTTTCGCGGCGGCTTTTATGGCGACGCCGAGGTGAACGGGCACGGATGTCTGTACGTGACGAAGGCGCACGAGCCGACGTACCACGACTACTCGACGGGCTTCCGTTGCTGCGCGGAGCCCCTCGAGTAGCGCGGCGATGCAACGTCGCGATCGCTCAGCGCGGCGTCGGAGGAACGACGACTGTGTTGATCGGCTGGACGCTCATCCCGGCCGGGTAGCCGTAGCTGACCGCCGACGTCTTGAATCCCGTCGTCGCGTTCGATCCCCAACCCCACACCGTGACGCCGAATGGCGCGTCACTCTTCATCTCGTGACGACCGTTGTCGCAGCCATTCACTTTCGCGAAGTTGCCAGTCACCAAATCGACTGTCGTGTATTCGTACATGCCCGCGGTGCCGACCGCCTTCCATCCGGTGATCGTTCCACCGCAATCGAGCGTCACGTCTTTGAAGCCGCCGGCGACTTTGCGACGCACCATCACCAAGTGCGTCTCGGAGTACGTCGGATCGGTGAAGAACGTGTAGTGGTCGAGGTACTGGAGCGCGGCGACGACGTTGACGAACTCGGGATCGCCGCGACAGTCGCTGCTCGCGCTCCCCCAGTACGCGGTGCATCCCGTCATGTACTGCGCGAAATAGAAGGGATGCTTGTCGTCTTGGCTCTTCACGACGAACGGGCCCGTCGCGGCGAACTCGACCATCTGTCCGCTCGCGAGCGTCGTCGGTGCGCCCGCGGGCGTCGACGGTTCCCACGTCAGCGTCGTTCCGTCGACCGCGCCGACCAATCGCCACGGCGGGCTCTCGTCCACGCCCGTGTAGCGATTGCGGTGCCGCACGCCGACGTACTCGCTGCCAAGCGCCTTCACGGGCGGGATCTGTTGATGCGCCCCGTCGCACGCTTGCGCGCTGTTCGGAACGTCCATGCAGGTGTTGCCGCCGAAGAACCCGACGGGCTTGTTCGTCTGCACGGGGCTCCCGATGAGCTCGGCGGTTTGGACGAACTGGACGAACTGCCCGCGGTTCAACATGTACGTGGCGGGCACGCCTCGTCCGGTCCCTGCGAGACCACCCCCGCCGACGATGGCTGCGGTCGGGCTGATCGTGACCGTCGTCGCGTCCTCGGCGGCGACGACGGCGATCCACGGCAGCGACCACGACGTCGAGGCCGACGTGCCGTACGCATCGACCGCGATGTAGTTCGTGTCCCACGCGGTCGTCGGGAGGAGCAACGTCGCGCTCGTGATCGCGCTGTTGCCGCCGCCATATGGATAGATGTCGTAGCTGACGACGGGCGCGCTCGCCGTGAGATGAAAGGCCTTGCCGGTGCCCGTTCCGTGCTGCGCGGGATCGACGGCGATCGCGGGGGTGATCCCGGCGGGGCACGGCGAGAGCGTCGCGGAGGGCGAGCCCGAGAGGAAGACGATCGCGACTTGTCCCGGCGGGAGCTGTCCGCCCGGAAGCGCCGCGTACGTGATCGATTGCCCGCTTCCGGACGGGATGCGCGCGGCCGCCGCGACGTCGAGCATCACGCCGTCGCGCTCGAGGCCGAGCGTGATCGGCGATCCCCAGGTGTTCGCGACGAACATCGCGAAGCAGCTCCCTTGCCAGCCGTAGCTCGTGCCGGTCTCGGGAGCGATTGTGTAGTAGTCGCAGCCGATCGTCGTCTTGTTCGCTTTGGCAGCGTCGCACGCGGGGACGCACGCGCCGTTCGCGCAGCCTTGATCGAGCGGGCACGTCTTGACGACTGTGTTGTCGCACATGACCGCGTGGAGATCGCTCGAGCAGTGCATCATCATGCACGCCGACGAGTCGGTGCCGAAGACGACGTCGCTCAGCGAGCCGTCGTCGCCGCCGCCGTCGAGGAGCCCGCTGGCGTCGTCGCCACCGTCGTCGCCGGCGAAGTTGCTGTCGCTCTTGTTTCCGCCGCAGGCCGACGGGAACGCGAGAACGCTGACACCAGTCAATGCGAGAAAGAGCGCAGCTCGCTTCAAGACATACCTCCTAAGCAGGAATCGACCCGATGGTTGTACGGCACGGGACCTTGCGAGCTACCCACCGGTCATCGAGATTCCTCGAAACTCCTCGGTTTGACCGATGTGGCCCGCTGTCGTACGGACACCGCGGTCCGAAACCCCTCACGGAGGTTCATCTCATGAAGTCCATCTCGCTCGCGCGGCGGCGTCTGCTGCCGATCGTACTTCTCCTCTCGCTTCCGTCGTTCGCCTCCGCCTGTGCCGAGCGCACCACCGATGAGGACGCCCGCTCATCCGAGAGCGCCGCCACGACGACGGTCACACTCCTCCCGTCCACGTCGATCGCGAAGGGCTCGAGCAAGTCCGGCGTCTACACATCGACGGTCGCGGGCACGATCACGTTCAAGACGTCCGGCACCGGCGATGCGGATCTCTACGTCAAGAAGGGCTCCGCCGCTTCGCCGAGCGTCCACGACTGCGCGTCCGAAGGGAGCACCGCGACCGAGTCGTGCGCCGTGACCGTCGCGGTCGGCGACAAGATCTATTGGGACGTCTACGCGTATGCCGCGTCGACCGCGAGCCTCGTCGTCGTGCTTCCGGATACGACGCCGCCGCCCGCAACGACGACCGTCACGCTGTTCGCGACGACGTCGCTCGCGAAGGGCGCGAGCAAGAACGGTTCGTACACCGCGACCTCCGCGGGATCGATCACGTTCAAGACGAGCGGAACCGGCGACGCGGATCTCTTCGTGAAGAAGGGCGCGACCGCATCGCGCACCGCCTACGACTGCAAGTCGGACGGCTCGACGGCGACGGAGACGTGCGCGGTCACGGTCGCGGTCGGCGACGTCCTCTACTACAGCGTCTACGCGTACACCGCGGCCAGCGTCGGCCTCGTCGTCGTCGTCCCCGCGAGCAGCGGCACCGGCGGTGACACCAGCGTCGCGCTCCCGCCCGGCTACCAGTACTGCACCGCGGTCACGCTGTGCGGCACGACGATTCCTCGCGCGAACGCTTGCCCGCCCGGATCGACGTCGTGCTCGCCGACGCGGACCACGACGGTCGAGTGGACG
>JBBQXV010000162.1:0-21209 GCA_038209335.1 Polyangiales bacterium
CGCAGCGGACAGCTCCTCGAAATTCGGACGCACGCGGCGCGTCGAATCCGTGTCGTCCGAAGACGGCGCAGTCGCGCGCGGGAGCGCGGCCAGCAGCACCGTCACCACGCGCTGCTCGCTCGCGCCGAGGGCCATCGACAGCGGCGTGCTCCGCCCCGACGGCGGCTTCTTCCACATCCCGCTCAGCCACTGTCCGAGCTCCGTTCCGTCGCGCGGCCGGCGCGCCGGATCCTTCGCGACCATGCGATGCACGATCGCGTCGAGCTGCTCGGGGACGTCGCGCCGCAGCTCGCGAACGCGCGGCGCCTCTTCGAGAATGATCTTCGCGAGCACCGCCATCACGTGCGATCCGCTGAAGAGCGGCTTGCCGGTCAAGCACTCGTGAAGAACGCAGCCGAGCGCGAAGATGTCGATAGCGGGCGCCACGACGTGATCGCCGCGCGCCTCTTCGGGGGCCATGTACCCGGGCGTCCCGATGAGCACGCCCGAGATCGTCATCGGCCGCAGTGGTGCGATCTGTCGCGCGATGCCGAGATCGATCAGCTTGACGTCGCCGACGCTTCCGCGCGGCAAGAACAGATTGCTCGGCTTTAGATCGCGGTGGACGAGCCCTCGACCATGAATGCACGCGAGCGCGTCGGCCACGCACTGCGCGATCGTCAACGTCTCGTCGACGCCGAGAGGTCCGAGGCGCAAGCGTTGCTGCAGATCTTCGCCGTCGAGCCAAGGCATCACGAGGAAGGGGAGGCCCTCCGCCGTGACGCCGTGCGTGACGTACCCGACGATGTGCGGATGCTCGAGGCCCGACAGGACCTCGACCTCGCGCGCGAAGCGATCGACGGGTGCATCGCCGAGCTGACGCAGAACCTTCAGCGCGACCGCTTGCCCGTTCGAGCGATCGATCGCGCGATACACGACTCCCATGCCGCCCGAGCCCGCGGTGCGCTCGATCTCGAACCGCTCGGCGACGACGTTCCCCGGGAGCATGTGCTCGGGCCGGAGGATGCCATCATCGTGCGGACAATGCACGATGCTCCGTCAGCGGCGCTTCTTCGCGCCCTTCTTCTTCTTGGACGACACGTCGTCCGCGCTCGCGCGAACGGCAACGGCGATCTTCCCCAACGCCTCAGCGGCGGACAACAGAGCCTCCAGCGTCGCGCTGTCGATCTCGATCTTTACGCGCCTCCCCTTGGAGCCCTTCTTCTTTGCGGCCATTCATCGCCTCCTTCGTGGCGTCAGAGGCTCGGGGTTGCGGGCGACGCTGTCAAACGGTTTCTCTTCGAGGAACCGTTCGAGGTCGATGCTCTTCACGCGAAACCGATCGAAGTCGGCGAGCTCGCGGCGTACCCCGTCGGCGGACGACGCGCCGCGCGCGAGGAGATCGCAGGCGCCTCGGATCGTGCGCTCGCCGTACCAGCGGCTCTTCAGATCGCGCAAGGCGTCGCTGGCGCGTGCGCGTGAAACGAGGCGCGCTCGAACGAGAAACGCGATCGCTTCGCGCAGATGGACGAGCGGCTCGGTGAGCGGTGCGTACGGCGCGGTCGACGCGTGCAGCAGCGCGACCTCGTCGTCTTGAAAATCGTCGGAGCCGCAGTAGCGCTCGAACACCTTCCCGAATCCGTTCACTCCGAGCGACGTCATCTCGCGCGCGCGGATGGCGCCCATCGACGAGACCCCCCACACGTTCCATTTCGCCCGAACCGCGTCGCGAATCTCGGCGTGACCGACCGCGAGCGCCTCGTGGAAGACGCCGTCGACTATGACCAGCACGCCGGGCCGCGCGCGGCTCGCGACGAGCTTCGCGACGTCCGCGCGCTTGACCGGCGGGCGCACGTCGAGACCGGACGCGAGCGTGCGCGCGCGGGCGCTCGTCGCGAGCGTCGGCCCCGCGAACACGACGACGTCACCGCGCGCGCGCATGATCTCGGAGTCTCTGGCCCACGCGGAGGATCGCCTCGTCGAACACCTCGAGGCGAGGAACGATCACGCGAACGACGTGGAGATCGTCGCGCGGGCGCGAGAACACGACGCGGTACGCCTTGGTCATTCCTGCGGCGCGAAGCAGCTTCAAGACGAGCGTCTCGCACTTTCCGATCGTGGGCGTCTCGCGTCGCAGATCCTCGACGCTCGCGAGCGGCACCGACGCGCCGCGCGAGAACGTCGCGACGACCTGCCGCACGTGCGCGCGTTTGCGCGCGTCGCTCCATCGACGAAAGCGGTCGTGCTGCCCCGCGAGATCGTCGCGGCCGCCGTGGATGTACGAGAGGCGACTCTGCGCCGCTTCGCACACCGCGCGCACGAACGCGATCGTCCGATGCGGATGGCACCCCGATCCGCCGTTGAGCAGATGCGGCGAGCAGGTGTCCGAGTCGTGGATCACCGCCGTGAAGTACGGGAGACCGAACGCGTTCTTCGCGGTGCGCACGAAGAGAGCGAGACCGCTGCGGCGAATCGTCGCGACGAGCCGTCCGGCGGCGCCGCGCACGCTGTCGAGATCGACGAGCGCGCTCGTGTCGCGCACCGCTTCGAACGCTTGCGTGTCGCGCTCGATGAGCTCGCAGAGGCCGTGCACCGTCGCTTCGCGCAGCGTGTTCCCCGACGACAACCCGTTCGAGCTCGCGCCGAAGCGACTCCGGTAGCGCGCGTGCGGACGGTACGGCAAGTAGACCAAGTCGGCCGGAACCAGCGCGCGCTCGCGCGTCGTGATCTCCTCCGCCTCCACGCAATCCATCGGCGCGTCGAGGCGCACGGCCTCTCCCAGCTTCGGGCAGAGATCGAGCACCGCGCCGGGGCGTCGCCGCCCATCGAGGACGTCACGCGCGGTCGCGCGCACCGTTCGCACGTGCGACGCGCCGGGCTCGGCCATCGCGTACTCGATCGCTTCCATGTACGCGCCGACCTCGGCCTCGATCGCGCGAAGTCCTTTTCCTGCGTTCACGCACAGCGATCCGGACGCCGCGCCCGGACGGATGCTCATGAAGACAGGAACGCCGACGCGATCGAGCCGCGTCACGTCGGTAACGCGCGAGATCCCGAGCGTCGCCGCTTTCTTCTTCGCGCGCGCCAGCGTCGTCTCAGGCGTCGCGGATCGCAGGCTCGAACCGAGCGCGACGTCGTGTTCGAGCCGTGGCGTGCGTCGCATGATCGCCGACAGGCTACGCCGCGCGACGCGGCGACCGATCGACAAACGAGAAACGCGCGCGACCCGATGGGGCGCGCGCGTCTCGAGTGACGATGCTCTCAGTTCAGCAAATCACATGTCCGCCGAGCACGCCTGCACCTGGCTGTAGCAAGCGCCGCCGGCGGACTGCGCCATCTGCAAGCAGTTGGTGCACGCGGTCGTTTGCGAACCGCACACCGAGCCACACGCGCCGGTGGTGCCCATGGGGCCGAAGAGGCAGGTCTCCAAGGCGTTGACCAGGTTTTTCCCGGTCGTCGTCCCGGCGGCGAAGCAGGCGTTCACACACGCTTGATCGGTCGCACCGCACGCATTGAGGCAGGTGATGATCTGACCGCAGTGGCTGGTCCCCATCATCATACCGCCGTCGCCGGCGTTGGCCTGCAGGCACGCCGTGAGCGCGTTGATCTGCGTGGTGCACCCGGAGATCATCGCCTGCGTGCCGCTGCAGCTCGCGATCATTCCCGGCGAGACCGCGCACGTCAGCACGGCGCTCCAGTCGGACTGACACGCAGCCGGCACCTTGGCCGAGTTGGTCTGGCACGTCGTGTTGCACGCGGCCTCGGTCGGGCAGCCGGTGACCGCCGCCTCTTTCGCGCAGAACGCGGCGCAGTCGCCGCCGCCGCCGCCGCTGTCAGCACCGCCGCCGCCGCTGTCGCCACCGGTCGCGCCGTCGTGCTTGCCGCTGTCGCTGTGGCTGACGCCACCGTCGTCGCCGGCGTCGCCATCGAAGAGGTCGGTGCTCTTCGACGTTGCAGCACACCCCGAGCTTCCGAGCATCGACGAGCTGCCACCGATGAGGAGAGAGAATGCGAGAATGCTCGTCGCGTAAGACGTGATTTTCATGGTGTGGACCTTCGCGTGAAGAGGACTGTCAGACCGGGCGCGGGTGAACCCTATTCATGCGCCGGCGAAAATCTAGGCAAATCGCGTGACGGGACGCGTCGACTGGCAGCGACGGCGGAGTCTTCTGTCGTCGGTGTTAGAGAAAAGGGGAAAAGCGAGAAGTTGGACGTAAAACGTACAGTTGTTTTCGCCTCTCACCCGCCGGTGTGTCGTCGCAAGAAATCGATGTCGAGCGGCAGCCGCTCGCCGAGCCAGAGTGGGTTCGTCTCGTGGTCGGCCACCGCGTCGTCCGTGATCGGATGCACGAGGATGCTCAGAGCTCCGCGGTTCAACATCATCCACGGAACGATCTTCGCGAACTGATCGGGCGCGAAGGCGACTTGGTACATCGCCTTTGGATGCGGTCCGATCGGTTGCTCGTGCCAACGTCCGAGCTCGACTGTGAATCGCGGCGCGAGCCCCTCGCGGAGGCGCTCCGCCGTGTCGCGCGTCGCGGCGTCGAAGTAGACGTGGGCGTGGAACCCGGTGATGTCGGTGATCTCTCTCATTCGCGCGGTCCTTCTCGACTTGCGGCGTGGGCGACCAGGAGCACGGTCCTTCCAAAACGAACGGAGCTCAAGAGCGAAGTACGTCTCCTCGAACGCGAGCACGGCGTCGCTCACCGCGTAGTCCTGCTTACGCAACAGCTTCGCAAGCGCTGCGCGATCGGTCGTCTGCTTCGCGTCGCGCGCAGGGCGCATGCGGTCCAGAAGTGCGAGCGCTTGCCCCGACAACGCCGCGCGCGATCGTTCGAGGAGCACGGCCTCGGCCGACTGCGTGCGCGCGCTCGCCTTCTTCGCGCGCGGCGGGATCGGCGCGTCGTCGATCGCAGCGGCGTGCGCGACGGCCTCGGTGCACAGCGCTTCGATCCGTCGAACGCGCGCGCCCCCGTCGGCGTGCATCACGGCGTAGGAGGCGTACTCGACGACGTACGCCGACATGTCCTCGCTCTGCTCGACCATGGACAATAGCCCTGCGATCGGCAAGCGGTAGAGCGCGTCCTGCACGGGGAGGGAGGCGCAGTGCTTTGCCGTAACGCTCACACGCCTTCGCGATGGCGGCGCGCGCGTCCGTCAGCGCGGTCGACGTCTGCTTCTTTCCCGCGACGAACGCGTCGACGACATCGAGCGCCGCGCGGTGCGCCGCGACGTTCTTGCTGCCGGCCCGCTCGATCTCGTCGATGAGCGCGCGCAAGACGAACGACATCTCGGCGATCCGACGTCGGCTCGTGCGCGGCTTCGCGACCACGGGCAGCTACGACGCGAGGAAGCGATTGCGCGCGGGATCGTTGTAGCGTGACCAGTCGATCGCGAAGGGCGTGACCCGGCTCGTGCCATCGCGCCAGCGGATGGTGAGGCCCCTCGGCGTCACCTCGCGGTAGTTGCTCTCTTCAGGGAGATCGAGGCTCTTCGCGCCGCCGGCCGAGAACAGAGTGAAGAGGGTCGCGTTGGGAAAATCGTACGTCGTGCGGAAGCCGTCGACGACGCGCTCGTGGCCACGCACCATCACCGTGCAACCGATGCGCGCGAGGAAGCTGCGGAGCTGCTGCGACCCGTAGCTGAAACGAGCGACCTTATGCTGCAGCTCGTCGGGAACGACCTCGGTGTCGCTCGGGTCGCTCCACATCATCTGGAAGCGCAGATCCGGATCGTTGAGCGACGAGAGGTCTTTCCATTTCTCCGCGAGCGACGCGTCGCGAGGGATGCCCGCGTGCACGAAGAAGAAGCGATCGAAGGCGAGCGACGTCGGCAGCGCCTCGAAGAGTTGCATGTACTCCTTGAAGTAGGCGTCGCTTGCCACGCCCTTCAACCCCATCATCCCTTCAGCGGGGCGCACCGGCGCGAGGATCTTTCCTTCGTGCTCGATGTAGTACTCGTGATTGCCGCGCAGGAAGTACACGGCGTCCGGCACCGTGACGAACAGGCGCATCGCCATCCGCAGCACGCCGTCGAAGCTGAATCGACCTCGATCGATGTAGTCGCCGAGCAGCACGAGGCGCGTGTCGGGATGGTTCTCGGGATCGTCGGTGTGCGCCTGCACCTTCGCGAGAAAATCGGTCTGCATCAGCGCGGCCTTGAGGCACGAGTAGCAGCCGTGCAAATCGCCGAGGACGATCAGCTCGTACGCGGCGCGCGGATCGGGAGGCAATACGTAGACGTGTCCGTCGAGGAACGGCGACTGACCGGCGAAGTCGCCGAAGCCCGTCGCGCCCGCGAGCTTGCCCGCGCCCGCCGCGCGTTGCTCCTCGAGCGTGGTCCGGACCTTTCGCACGAGCGCGAGGTCCTGCTCGGCGCTCTTTGCGAAGGCGGCTTTGTCGCGCGGGTACGCGCGCTCTTCGCGGGTGAAGAACGGGTGGTCGTCGACGCGAGCGACGAGCACCTCCGGCTTCTCGATCTCGATGCGACGTTCGCTGACGGTCTCCGGCCCCGCCTCGATCTCGTCGATCTCGATCGGCGCCGCGAGCAGCCGCTGGATGTCGTCGCGCAGCCTCTCTTCGTTGGGGTGGGCGACCCCGTCGGCCATGATGAGCTCGTGGACGACCTCGAAGAGGTGTGCCCGCGCCTCGTCGTCGAACGGATGAAGCAGCTCGTAGCAACGCAGAGCCAGCTTCGCGTACACGAACTGCTCGGTGCTCTCCCCCTCGGCGACCGACTCGGTGAACAGCGCGACGATCTCGCGATCGATCGCTGCCGCCACGCGCTGAAACTGGGCGGTCACCCGCGCGGTCGCCACCTGGCGCGCGAGCGGGTCGGGCACCGCCTCGAGCATGCGTTGCTCGACGAGCTCGGCGACCTTCTCCTGCACGAAGCGTTTTTCGGAGAGGGCGAACTTGCCGTCCATGTGGCCGAACGCCGTCAGCAGGAAGACGATCGCAAGCATCTGCTTCTTCGCCATCGCCGGATCGGAGCTGAAGACCATCGCCATGCGAGCGTCCTCGACCGTATCCGCGCCGTGATCCGCGCGCAACGAGGCCGTCGCGCTCGCGTGCCGAGGGCTGGCTTGCCGCGCGATTTCGCGGTCCTCCGCCACCAAGTGACGGCGGACGACGCCACGCTTCGTGCGCTCGCGCGATGTGCTAAATTTTTAGCACATATTGATTGCTAAATTTTTAGCATACGACTACGACCACCTCATGAGCGCATCCCGTGTCGTCGCCCTCGTTCTCCTCGGCTCCGTCGTCGCCTGCGCCGCACCCGCGTCGCCGCCCTCGTCAGCACGCGCCGCGTCTCCGCCCGCGGCGACCTCGACCTCGACCATCGACGCGCGCCTCCAAGCGGCGGTCGAGACCGAGCTCGACGCGCTCGCCCGCGACGCCGCGACGCGCGAGGCCGTCGTGGTCGCGATCGATCCGCGCTCCGGCGCGATTCTGGCCATGGCGGGACGCGACGCGAACGGTTCCGCGCCGAACCTGCCGGCGCGCACCGTCTACATGTCCGGCTCCGTCGCCAAGGTGTTCAGCGCCGCTGCCGCGCTCGACGCCGGCGTCGTCCGCACCACCGATACGTTCTCCGGCTCCGACTTCGAGATGGGTGGCGACCGCATCGTGGGATCGACCGAGCACCCGACCATGACCACCGAGGACGTCCTCGCGTTCTCGTCGAACGTCGGCGCGGCGCGCATCTACGAGCGACTCGGAAAGGCGCGCTTGCACGACGCGCTCGTTCGATTCGGGTTCGGCGAGCGACCTTCCATCGAAGGCGCTGCGTCGGGCGAGCTCGGCGACGCGAGCCGGTGGTCGGACTTCGAGGCGGTGAAGATCGCGTTCGGCGCCGGCCTGCGCGCGACGCCGTTGCAGTACGCGCTGGCGTTCGCGGCGGTCGCGGGCGGAGGCGAGTGGCACGGCGCGACGCTCGATGCATCGAAGCCCCGAGCGTCGCGACGCGCGATGTCGCGCGACAGCGCGGCGGCGCTCATGACGTTGCTCGAAGGCGTCGTTCATCGCGACGACGGCACGGGCGCGAAGGCGCGCGTCGACGGCCTTCGCGTCTCCGGGAAGACGGGCACCGCGTCGCTCGACGACGGCGCGAGCTACGCGAGCTTCGTCGGCGCCGTCCCCGCCGGAGCGCCGCGCCTGGTCGTCTACGTCGGCGTGAAGACGACGGCGCGCGGCTACAGCGGCGGCACGATCGCCGCGCCCGCATTCGCGCGCATCGTCGCGAACGGGTTCGCGCGCTGACGCTCGTGAGAAATTCTGGCGAGCCGGGGCGACGACCGCTGGAATGGCATCACGACCCGAAGAGTCGTTCGATGCAGTGGCGTCCCTACGTGGACGAATTTAGAACCGCGCTACGCGCATCAGCCGCGTGAACGCCGGTGTAAACTCAAACGGCCGACGATGCTGAACAAACTGCTACCGCGGCTTGGGTCTCGTCGCCACGCACGAAAGCTGGCGGAGGAGTCATGTCGTCAGCTTCGACCGGGTGAGCCGATTTTCGGAACGTACCTCTGCGCGGATGAAGCCGAACGCTACGTTGTTCGGGTGTTCTGCGGCTCGCGCGGCGGGGAGCCATTGAAGGGCCTTCCGCGTTGGCGCGAGTGCCTCATCTTCGGCGTGAAAAAGGACCACCTGGTCGCCGAACTCATGACGGACGACGACGAGCAGTACCGACCAGTGCTTCGATAAGGCGCGTCCCGAGCGGGAGTCGGCGTCTCGGCGAGGGTGTCGCGCCATCGCAGGAATCGACGGTCTCCTGTACGAGCAAGCGAAGTACAGGAACGGCGACGAGCGCTGGAATGGCATCACGGCCCGACGGGTCGTTCGATGCAGTTGCGTCCCCAGCGGGAGTCGAACCCGCGTTAGCGACGTGAAAAGCCGCGGTCCTGGGCCACTAGACGATGGGGACGAGAGGCCGAGCGAGGCGGAGTACTAGCGTCCGCGTCTTCGCGTGTCCAGCTTCGAACGCTGTTCGCCGAGGTCCGGCTCCCTGTGCCGTCGGGCCGGGGAGGCGTCCTCCGTGGGTGAAGGCGCGCGTTCGCGATGCGGACGCAGCTTGCTTCTCCTAGGACCCGCGTGCCCGCCGCTACAACACACGTGGTCTCGGCGCGACAACCGTCGCGGTGTCTCCGGACCGCTCGGGTCGCTCGACGTGCGAGTGCGTCCGCGCGTCGTAGCCTCGTGATGGTCGTGGGCTCGCGTGTGTTTTCAGTCGGGACAGCCGCGTTGTTCGATCCATCCCCCGGTCCCACGGCGCGGACGCTTCGTTTCTCTCGCCGGACACGCGCGCCTGCGGACGGACCGCGTCGTCCTGGTAGCCATCGCGTGCGCTCGCTCGCCGGACCCGCGAGTCGTCCACGCCACAGCCAGCGCACCTGCTGCAAACGCGCGCGGTCGCTTGCCGTTCGCGTCGTTCCGCGTGCCTGTCGCTCGCTGTCGCTCGCCCGTCGCTCGCCCGTCGCTCGCCCGTCGCTCGCCCGTCGCTCGCTATCGCTCGTCGCTTGCCATTGTCTCTGTGTCGTCGGCGGCAAACGCAGTCCCTTCACGAACCGTCGCGACGTTCACCGTAACCAAAACCGAAAGAGAGATCGTCATGAAGGTCGCGAATGATGTCGTCATCAGCACCGCCACCAAGCGCATCCACGCCATTCAGAAGCACGTCACCAACGCCAAGACCGAAATCGCGATCAACGGCGAGGTCATGAAGCCCGCTGCGATCGCGGCGGTCTTCCAGCACTGTCTCGACACGCGCGCGGCCGTCGCCGCGAAGCACGGCGAGTACAAGGCGGCGTTGGATGCGCGCAGCATCGCCGAAGCAAAGCGCCTCTCGATCGACGATGGGCTCGAGGACTGGGTCCTGAATCGTTTCGGGAAGAACAGTCCGGAAGCCCTCGAGTTCGGCTACTCGCCACGCAAGGTGAGCACGCCGGCCGTCGCGACGAAGGCGCGCGCCCAGTTGCTCAGCAAGGCGACGCGCATCGCGCGCGGCACGATGGGCAGGAAGGCGAAGAAGCAGATCAAGGGGACGCTGGTCGCCCCCACCGAGCCGGCGGCCCCGGCGGTGATCGCACCGACGCCGGTTGAAACGGGAGGAGGCGGAGCCGTGAACGGCGTCGCGCACTCCTAACGCGCAGCTGCGGACCGTCCGCTCACCTTCGGGTGAGCGGGCGCGTTCGACTCAGAACCGAAACCCCACCAGCAACCGCAACCCGCCGCGCCCCACCGCGGTGTCGCTCACGAGTCGCTGCCCGCTGCTCGTCATCGCGCCCATCCCGTGCACGTCGAGAAACACCACCCCTTCGACGAACGCCTTCCCGAGCTCGAGCTGTCCGCCCGCTTCGAGCATCGCCATGATTCCGACGCCGCTGCCGTTGACCGATTTCTTGTCGCCGTTCGGCGTCTGCGCGAGCGTCGCGCCCAAGAACGTCGCTTCGATGCCGAGCGCGACCGATCCGATCAGCCGAAGCTGCCCCGTCGAGTGCACGCGGAGCTCCGGCGCGAGGACGAAGTTCACGATGCCCGTGTGCGCGAGGATGGTGTCGAAGTTCGGGCTCGCGTAGCTCTCCGCGCTGAGGACGCCGAGCTCCGCGAGACCGCCCACGTCCCAGTATTTGTCGATGTACCGTCCGCCGCGCACGATGAGCGACGCGCCGTTGAACGTGCGCTTCGTTCCGTCTCCGCGTTCGTCGAGCGCCGGCGTGAGACGCAGCTGCTGACTCTGGAGCGAGAGACCGATGATCCCGTACGAGCGGCGCTTCTTCACGTCGTTGCTCGGCGTGTTTTGCGGCGCGGTGTCGTAGCGCGGCGGAGGCGCGGCGATCGGTGTCGGCGGCGTCGGAGCCGGCGTGATCGGCGCGTCGTTCGTGAGCACCGGCATCAGCACGAGGACGAGCGCGACGTCGTGTTGACCTTGCGCGAGCGTCAGTGACTTCGACGCGTCGGCGAATCCTTCCGCGTGCGCGCGAAACCGATGCTCGCCGGGATCGAGCCGAAGTGACTCGCCGATCTTCGCCGCCGGTACGAGCGCGCCGTCGACGATGAGCGCCGCGCGCGGCTCGGGCGACGTCGGCGCGGGGCGCGCTTCGATCGTGACCTTCACCGTCGCGACGAGATCGTTCATCTCGGCGATCGCTTTGGTGGCGAGATCGCGCACGTTTGGTTTGATCGCGTCGCCGCCTTCGCCGAGCATGTCGCGAAGCATGTCGATCGCCTCGATGTACCGTCCGAGCGCGCGGAGGCAGAGCGCGATGTTCTGCTTGATGATCGGCGACGGCTTGTCGCGGTACGCGGCGCGGAACTCGTCGAGCGCGCGCGCGTAGTCGGGCGGCTTCGCATCGTAAGCGCGGACGCCCGCGTCGAAGTGCGCGCGCATACTCAGCGTCGCGGCGTCGGGCGGCGGCGGAGCGGCGAAAGCGGAGAGAGGCGCGGTGAGCGCGACGGCGAGCGCGAGAGCGAACAACTTCACGGCGGAGGCTCGCGATGGATGTCGAGGGAGCCGGGCTTGGGGGGCGGGGGAGGCGCGGGCGCGGCGGGAGGTTTCGCGAAGGGCTTGGGAGCGTTTGCGCGCGAGGTCGAGGTCGAGGTCGAGGTCGAAGTCGAAGTCGAGGTCGAGGTCGAGGTCGAGGTCGGGGTCGGGGTCGAGGTCGAGGTCGAGGTCGAGGTCGAGGTCGAGGTCGCGATCGGGCTCGACATCGCCGCGCTCGGTGTGGCGCTCGTGGTCGCCGTTGCGCTCGACGCGACCTCCGGCGTGCGCGTCGCGCGAACGATTCCGAGCGTCAGCGCGACGCCGACGATCGTCGCGAGGATCGCCGTCGCGATCAGCGGCACCCGTGACCGCGTCCCCGGCGCCTCGTACACGGCGTCGTCGCTCGGAGCCGCCGCCTGCGATCGCGACGTCCACGACACGTCGGTCGGGTGCGCGGGCGTCGGCGGCGCCGCGGCGGCGGCCGCACGCGGCGGAAACACCCCCGACACTTCCGGGGTGCGTCGCGGCGACGACGGCGACGATGAGATCGCGACCGGCGGATTCGGCAACGACAGCGGCCGCGTCGCCGCGTCGCCCGGCGCGACCTCGCGCAGCGCCGCGATCATCTCCGACGCATTCTGAAATCGCTCCGCGCGATCCCGCTTCAGCGCGCGCGCGACGAGCGCGGCCACCGCATCCGGAACGCTCGGCACGATCGCGCGCACGTCGGGCGCGTCGCGCATGCAGATCGACACGATGACCTGCTCGTACGTCTCGCCGGTGTGTGGCGGTCGCCCCGCGAGGCACTCGAAGAGGATCGCGCCGACGCTGAACAGATCCGCGCGCGCGTCGAGATCGGCGAACGCCTGCGCCTGCTCCGGCGACATGTAGAGCGGCGTTCCGAGCACGATTCCCTTTTGCGTCAGCGCGAGCGGCGCCGTCCCGCTCTTCGCGCGTTCGATCTTCGAGATCCCGAAGTCGACGATCTTCACGAAAGATTCCTCGTCGTCGCGGCGAACGAGGAACACGTTGTCCGGCTTCAAGTCGCGATGAACGATCCCCGCCGCGTGCGCGCTCGCGAGGCCGCGCAAGAGCTGCGCGACGATGTGGATCGACTCGTCGGCCGGCAGTCGAACGTTGCGGCGAAGACGCGTGCCGAGATCCTCGCCGCGCAGCAGCTCCATGACGAGGTACGGCCGCCCCGCGTCGCTCCCCGCGTCGAAGACCGTGACGATGTGCTCGCTGTCGATCGAGCTTGCGGCACGCGCCTCGCGTGCGAAGCGGCTGGCGACGACGTCGTCCTTGGCCCACTCGCGATCGATGAACTTGATCGCGACCATCTTGCCGATGCCGAGGTGCTCCGCGGCGTACACCGCCCCCATCCCGCCGCGCCCGATCAGGCGTTGGACGGCGTATTTCCCGTCGACCTTTCGACCGACGAGCTCCAAGTGCTCTCGGTCGCGGTCGCGGTCGGAGAGATCGCGGCTGGCTTCGGTCATGACACGCGCGGCAGACCGAGCTTCACGTTAGCAGCTTCCGTACCGCAAGGCCGAGCTGGCGAAGCCAGGCGATCGACGCGTGAAAACGCGGGTCGGGGCGGAGCCCGTCAACCCGCGTTCACGTCACGCGGCGAGAACGCCGCGCGGTTACTTCTTGAGCGCGTGGACTTGAGCGGAGAGGCGCCCGACAGTGCGCGAGGCAGCCTTCGGGTGGAAGACGCCTTTGCTCGCGGCCTTGTCGAGCGCAACGATCGCCGACTTGAGCGCGGCCGTGGCCTTCTCCTTGTCCTTCAGGACGAGCGCCGCGTGAACGCGCTTGACGAGCGTGCGGACCGTGCTCGTGACCGAGCGGTTGCGGAGGGTGCGCTTGATGCGCTGACGATTTCGCTTTTCGGCGCTGGGATGATTGGCCACGACGTATACCTCGAGCGAGACGACTGAATGACGGGGAAAAACCGCAGGAGCGGGACGCGCACTCTAGGCAGAACCGAGCCTTTGTCAAGGTCGTGAGTCGGCATCACCCTAGGCGGGCGAAATGCGCTTCAGCCGGGAATGACGATGCGGAACGCGGCGCCGCCGAGATCGCCGCTCCCCACGGAGATCGTCCCGCCGTGCGCCTCGGCGATCCCGCGCGCGATCGCGAGCCCGAGCCCTGCGCCGCCGGCCGCGCGCCCTCGCGATCCCTGCCGGTAGCGGTCGAAGATCGTCGCGCGCTCGGCTTCGGCGATGCCGGGGCCGGTGTCCGAGATCTCGAAGTAGATCGGCGGCACCGCGTCGGGCGTGACGCGCTTGTCGCGTGCGACGCGGACGCGCACTTGGCCGCCGCGCGGCGTGAACTTGAGCGCGTTGGCGACGAGGTTGTCGATCGCCTGCCGCAGCTTTTGAGGATCGGCCAACAGCGTCTGCTCGAAGTTCCCGTCGAACGCGAGCGTCACCTTGCGACGCGTGGCGAGCGGCGAGAAGACGGCGAGCATCGGCTGGATGATCTGCCCGAGGGTGACGTTCTTGCGGTCGACGTTGAAGACGCCGGCCTCGAGACGGCTCGCGACGAGGACGCCGTCGACGAGTCGCGCCATCTCCGAGCAGAGAGTGCGAATCTGATCGAGCGACGCGCGGCGATCCTCGGGCGGGAGATCGTCGGGCTGAAGGACCTCGGCGAGCAGACCGAGCGAGCTGAGCGGGTGCCGAAGATCGTGCACGAGCATCGCGATGTGATCGCGACGCTGCCCTTCGAGCGCGCGCTTCAATCGAAACGACTCGAGCGCCGCGCGCGTACGTGCGAGGAGCTCGCGCGAGTCGATGGGCTTGGTGAGGTAAGCGTCCGCGCCCTCTTTGAGGCCGGCCTCGATCGCGTGCGGCTCGCGTCGCGCGGCCGTGAGCATCAGCACCGACGGCCCTCCGCCGCGACGCGCGCGCAGACGTCGCAGCACCTCGACGCCATCCATTCCGGGCATCGACACGTCGAGCAAGACGAGCTCCGGCTCGAGCTCGTCGACCATGCGAAGCGCGTCGACGCCGTTGTTGACGGTGCGCACGCGATGCCCGTCGTCCGTGAGGAGCGCCTCGTAGAGCGCGAGCGTGTCCTCGAAGTCGTCGACGACGAGGATCTCGCCCGCGGCGTCGCCGATCGACGTGAGCGGAGGCAGGGTGGGGCGATCCATCAGGAGGGGAGGTTCCGTTGGCTGTGGACGGCGGCGAGATCGATCGACGACGGCGCGACGTGCGGCAAAATGAGCGTGAAGGTCGACCCTTCCTTCTCGCGCGACGTCACTTCGATCTCGCCGCCGAGCGCGCGCGCCAGACGGCGTGAGAGCGCGAGGCCGATGCCGGTGCCGTCGTAGCGCTTTCCGTCGCCCGCCTCGAGCTGATGAAATTCTTGGAAGAGCTCGTGGAGCATCCCCGCCGCGATCCCGATGCCGGTGTCGCGCACGGCGACGCGGACGTCGATCGCGGTCGCGCGTACGGTGACGGTGACCTCGCCGCGCTCGGTGAACTTGATGGCGTTGGCGAGCAGGTTCAAGAGGATCTGCCGAACGCGCTGCGCGTCGGTCATCAGATCGACCTTGGCGTCGGGGACGTCGGCGATGACGCGGAGGTCCTTGGCTCCGCGCAGGCTCTCGACCTCGGCGACGCACGCGCGCGCGAGCTGGGCGACGTCGACCGGGGCGAGACGAATGTCGGTGCGACCGACCTCGGTCTTCGCGAGATCGAGCACATCGTTGATGAGCGACAGGAGGTGCTCGCCGTTGCGCTTGATCCGCTCGAGCGACTCGCGCGCGCGCGGCCCCAGGTTTTCCTTGGGCGAGGTCAGGAGGAGATCCGCGAAACCGAGGATCGCGCTGAGCGGCGTTCGCAGCTCGTGGCTCATCGACGCGAGAAACTCCGTCTTCACTTTGTTCGCGCGGCCGAGCGTCTCGCCTTGCTCGGCGAGCATGATGCTCTTCTCGCGGAGACGATCGTGGGTCCACGCGTTGTGGAGTCCAACGCCGAGCTGACGTGCGGCGTCGCGCACGAGCCCCTCGGCTTCCGGGCGAATCGGGTCGAACCCTGCGAGCAGCACGGCGCCGGCGCCCTCTTCGCCGACGGCGATCGGAACCGCGAGCACCCAGCGCAGCTGCGCGGTCGTGACGCCGAGATCGATCTTCGGCGGATCGCCGAGCGCGGTGCCGGTGAGCATGACGGTCTCGCGCGTCGCCATCACGCTGCGCGGGAGCCCTTCGGCGGCGAACGTCGTGTGCTCCACGACGCGGCGATCGTGCGTCGCCGCGTGCAGCGGGATGAGGCGGTTCGCGTCGTCGAGCAGGTAGACGACGCCGACCTGCGCGCCGGCGACTCGAATGAGGCTCTGCAGTCCCGACGTCGAGAGCGCCTTCACGTCGAGCGTCTTCAGCTCGCGTACGAACTCGGCGTAAGCGCGGGCGAGCGCGTCGCGATCGGCGAGCGCGGCGTTCGCGCGCGTGAGCTCGTCGAGCGTGCGCTCTCTCTCGGCCAGCGTCGCGCGCAGACGCGCGTCCTTGTCGAGGAGGAGCGCCGCCATCTTCTGCAGGCTCCGACCGACCGCGCCGAGCTCGTCGCGCCGCACTGGCAGCGTCGGGAGCCCCTCGAGACGTCCGGTCGCTTCCATCGCCTCTTGGAGCTGCGTCGCGGCGATCGCGACGTCACGCGCGATCCAGACGCCGATCGACAGCGTGAGAAAGATCGCGATCGCGATGAGGCCCGTCGTCGCGCGCCGCGACGCGGTTGCCGAATCGAACGCCGCGCGTTCGCGTGCCTCGGCGGCATCGAGCGCGTGCTTGCGGAGCTCGTTGAGAATATTTCGCATCTCGTCGGTGCGCGTCTTGCCGGACTCCGAGAGAGAATCGGGGAGCGCCCTCCGCTCCTTCACGGCGAGGATCTGCGGCTCGCTCACGGTCTCGATCCAGTCGTGGATCATGTGCTTGAAGGTGTCGACGCGCGCGTCCTCCATCCCGTTCTCGGCGGTCGCCTGCGCCTCGACGAGCACGAGCTCGAGCTCTCGCTTCGCGGCCTCGTACGGGGTGAGAAACTCGGGTCGCCCCGTGAGGAGATACCCGCGCTTGCCGGTCTCGAGGTCCGCGAGGACGCGCAAGAGAACCTCGGCGTCGTCTGCGAGCTTGAGGTCGTGATTGACGAGACGCTCGAACTGGACCTCGAGCTCTTCGTGCGCCTTCGTCGAGCGAAAGAGCCCCAACCCGAGCACGCCGACGACGAGCAGCGAGCTGAGGAGAATCCGCCAGAAGAGGGCACTCGCGAGGAGTCGCAACCCCGGAAGTCTCGCACGCCGCGCAGCGAATGCCCAACCAAGCGCATGGTAGCCTTCGGCCGTGCTCGGGTTCCTGCGATGGTTCGCCCCGGCGGTGGTTCCAGCCGTCGCCTTCGCGTTTCTCATCTACCGCACCGACAAGCGGCGTGAGCCAGCGTGGCTCGTCGCGCTGACGTTCGTCTTTGGGGCCATGGGGGGCGCGCTCGTCATTTTCATCGAGCGGAAGGCGGCGCACTTTTCCGGCCTCGACGTGCGCGCGTCGGTCGCTGGCAACACGGGCGCGCTCGTCTTCCTCTTCTTGATCATCGCGCCGTTCTCCGAGGCCGCGAAGGTCGCCGCGTGCTGGCCCGCGTTCCGGTCGAAGCACTTCGACGAGCCGTACGACGGCATCGTCTACGCGAGCGCCGCCGCGCTCGGGTACGCCGCGCTCGAAGCCGCGCTCGTCCTCTTTCGGCACCCGACCGGCGCGATTTGGTTCTGGCGCGTCTTCCTCGCGATGCCCGCGCACGTCTTCTGCGCGTGCGCGTGGGGTTACGGGCTCGGTCGCGCGAAGCAGCACAAACGCCCGGGCGCGATCTTCCCGCTGGCCTGGCTGTCGTCGACCGCCGGGCATGCGCTCTACATTCATTTCGTGTTCGGGCGCGCGGAGGGGGCGCTCGTGATGACCCTCCCGATGCTCTTCGGAATGGCGGTGATCACGCTCTTCGTGGCACGCGATCTTCGCATGCGGAGCGACGCAGCCGACGCCGCGGGGCTCGCGAGCAATCGCCTCTCCCGTGTCTCGCTCTCGTACACGAGCGCGCCACCCAGCCTCGCGGCGATGCGCGCGGCGCTGAAGAAGAGTGATCAGCCGATCAAGCTGCGATGGATCCTCTTCGGTGCGTTCGTCACGCTCGGCGCGATGCTCTCGTGCCTCGCGCTCTCGATCGCGATCGCGTACTTCACACACATCGATTTTTCGATCGTCGACGAACGCGACGTGACCACGACGGCGCCGGTCGCGCTTCTCGGCGTCGGGCTCCTCGCGTCGTTTCCGTTGAGCGGATACCTCGTCGCGCGCGCGTCGAGCGTCGGAACGCTCCTCGAGCCCGCGCTCGCCGCCGGGCTCGCGCTGGTGGTGACGCTCGCGCTCCTCGGTCTCGCGGCGCCGATCGCGGCGGTGTTCGCGTTGGCAGTTTCGCCGATCGCGTGGGCGTTCGCGTGCGCGGGCGCGTGGCTCGGCCGTCCGGCGCGGTAGGCGCTCGTCTAGAAGTGAAGCGCGACGTGCGCGGTGAACGTCCCGCTGAAGCCGACGCTCGATCCGGAGTTCTGGTAGAGCGGCTGCGCCTTGAGCGCGTTCTGATCCGCGACCGGCAACGCTGACGCGCTCGCGGGGAGCGGCGCCGGCGGACGCTTGAGAAAGAGGACGTCGCCCGCCGCTTCCGCGCCGAGCGAGAACGCATGCGCGAAGTAATAGTCGAGCCCGAACGCGAGCCCGCCGTTCCATCCGTGGATGTCGACGCCGCTGTTCGGCACGGGCGCCCCGCCGTTCGTCGTCGAGCTCACCGATTGATTGAAGCTGCCGACGGTGTCGTATCCGCCGCGAAACGCGAAGTACGCGTCGATGCGCGAGAAGCGCATGTGGAGCCCGATGTCCGCGTTGATCTGCCAGAGGTTCATCGACGTGTGGTTTCGCGCCTTGAGCCCGAGCGACAGAAACAACAAGCGCACCCCGGCGCCGAACCCGAACACGCCGCCTGACTTGCTCGTGTCGGTCAGGGCGAGATCCGTCTGACTGAATGTCTTGAGATCGATGAACGAGTAGCCCGCGTCGGCGTTCAAGTAGACCCACTCGAGGCCGAGCCCGGTGTCTTCTTTTTCGCCGCGTTGCAGATCCGCTTCGGTGCTGTTGCGCGGCGGTGGCTGCCCCGGCGCGCCCGGTTGTCCCGGCGCGCCCGGCTGACCTGGCTGCATCGGAGGCGGCGGCGTGAGGTCCGTGCCTTGCGCGTGCGCAACCGAAACGTGACCGAGCCAACAAAGCGAAGCGGCAACGGCCGTCGAAAGAACGAGCTTTCGCATCACGGTTCCTCGTCATCGGGATTCGAGTGGGACGTCTCTCGAGTGGGGACGCGGTAGTCCTCGCTCAGCCACTTGCCGAGATCGATCTGCCGGCACCGCGCGGAACAAAACGGCGCGAAACGATTGTCGCTCCGCGCCGGCGCCGCCTTCTTGCAGATCGGGCAATCTGCCATCGATCCGAGGATAGCAGGCCGCGCGAGCTTCGGGAGCGCCTACTCGGCGGCTGCTTCCGCCGGCGCGTCCTTCTTCTCGTCGTCCGTCGGCCCCGGCGTGGGCGGCGGCTCCGCCGGCGGTGGCGCCGCGGGCTGCGCGACGGCGACGACGCAGCTCTTCTCGAGGAGCTCCGCGACATCCATCTGCGCGATCTTCTCTTCGAGGCTCTTCGCTTTGAGCCCGTCGGTGAGCATCGTCATGCAGAACGGACACGCGCTCGCGATCGTCTGCGCTTGCGTGTCGACGAGTTGCAACGTCCGCTTCACGCTCACGCGATCGGTGTTTTGCTCCTCCATGAACATCTGCGCGCCGCCGGCGCCGCAGCAGAGGCCGCGCTGCTTGGTCCAGTACTCGGCCTCGACGAGCTCGACGCCTGGGATGCGCCGCAAGATCTCGCGCGGCGCTTCGTACACGCCGTTGTACCGGCCGAGGTAACAGCTGTCGTGGTAGACGACGCGTCCCGTGACCGGTGCGGTCGGCTCGAGCTTTCGCTCGGCGAGGAGGCCGAGCAAGAAGTCGGTGTGGTGCACGACCTCGAGCTTCGCACCAAAATCCGGGTACTCGTTCTTCAGCGTGTTGAAGCAGTGCGGACAGCTCGTGACGACGGTGCGCGCGCCGCCCTTCTCTTTGTATCCGTTGAGCGTCGCCGCGTTCCCCTCGGCGAGCATCGCGAAGAGCATCTCGTTGCCCGCGCGCCGCGCCGGATCGCCCGTGCAGTTCTCTTCTTGCCCGAGCACCGCGAAGTCGACGCCCGCCATCTTGAGGAGCTTCGCCACGGCGCGCGCGATCTTCTTCGCGCGTTCGTCGTAGCTCGCCGCGCAACCGACCCAGAAGAGCACCTCGGCGTTCGGCTTGTCGGCCATGAACGGAACGTCGAGCCCGTCGCTCCACGCCGCGCGATCCATGCGCGAGAGGTTCCACGGGTTGCCGTTCGTCTCCATCCCGGTGAACGGCTTCTGAAGCTGCGGCGGAAACTCGTTCCGGATCATCATGAGGTTTCGGCGCATGTCGATGATCTTGTCGACGTACGAGATGAGGACGGGGCACTGCTCTTCGCACGCGCGGCACGTCGTGCAGGCCCAGAGGACGTCGGGGTGGATGACGTCGGGGATCAGGTTGACCGGGGTCGCGGTCGCAACGGGCTCCATCGTCGCCGCAGGCGGCGCGGCCGTCGCGGTCTCGGAAGTGGCATCGGCGGTCGCGGCCCCCTCGGGCAGCTGCGCGGGGACGGTCGCGCCGTTGGTCTCCTTCTTCGCGTGCGGCGGATGCTCGATGAACTCGGCCTCGCGTCCGTACAAGTGATCGCGCAGCGCGAGCGTCAGGTGCTTCGGCGAGAGGATCTTCCCCGTTCGATGCGCCGGGCAGTTGTCCGAACAACGTCCGCACTCCGTGCACGTATAGAAATCGAGGATCGACTTCCATCCGAGGTGCTCGATCCGCCCGACGCCGATCGGCGCGGAGAACGGATCCGGAAGCTCGGCCGCCGCGCCGATCATCTCCATCAGCTTCTCGGCGTTCTCCGCCATCGGCTCGAGCCGTCCCGCGGGCGTGAGCTTGCGCGCGAAGATGTTCGGGATCGCCGTGATGACGTGAAAGTGCTTCGAGTGCGGGAGCAGGTTCAAGAAGACGAGGACGAGCGTCGAGTGCGTCCAGAATCCCGCGTGCGCGATGAAGATGAGCGCGCCCGGACCGAGGCTTCCGAACAGCGTCGCGAACGCCGAGCCGGCCGGCGACGGCCACGGCGAAAACGTCGCGTGCGCGTCGAGCGGGAGCGGCGCCGTGATGATTCCGATCGACGCGCACTCGCTCGCCGTCGCGGTGTGGGTGCCCATCGGACCTGCGTCGCAGAGCGCGAGCTTCTTCGCCGCGAGCACGAGCGCCGCGCCGTTGTAGACCATGTCGGCGACCATCATCGTGATGATGATCCCGAGGATGAGCAGCCCCTCGAAGGACAAGGTCATCCGCTTCTGCGGACGCACGACGCGGTAGTAGACGAAGACGAGCGCGCCGATGACGACGAGCGACGCGACGATGTCTTTCGCGAACTCGTACGCCTGCCCGACCGGCGTCGCCGGTGACAGCACGATGAGGTTCCACGCCGGGTAGAACGCGCGCCCCCAGAGGACGAGCGTGTTGAGGAGCAGCACCATGAACCCGGTGAAGATCAGCTTGTGAGCGATCCCGGCCGGGTTGTA
>JBBQXV010000163.1:0-21077 GCA_038209335.1 Polyangiales bacterium
AAGCCGGACGCGGTGCGAGTTGATTTCGCTTCGGCCCTACCAGCTCGACGCCGTGGAGCGCGTACGCGTTGCGGTCCGCGCTGGCGCGCGGCGCGTTCTCGTCGCGCTACCCACCGGTGGCGGCAAGACTGTCATCGCCGCGCACGTCATCGTGAACGCTGTCGCGTCATCCAAGCGCGTCCTCTTCATCGCGCATCGTCGCGAGCTGATCCAGCAGTGCTACCGAAAGCTCCTCGAAGCGGGGATCCCCGAGGCGTCTGTCGGGGTGCTCATGTCCGGCGATCCGCGGCGACGTCCGGCCGCTTCCATCCAGGTCGCGAGCATCGACACGCTTCGACACCGCGCGAAGCCGCCCGCCGATCTCGTCATCGTCGACGAAGCGCACCGCGCGCTCGCGAAGAGCTACTGCGACGTCGCCGCGCTGTATCCGAACGCCGTGCATCTCGGGCTCTCCGCGACGCCGTACCGCGCCGACGGGAAGGGACTTGGCGATGCGTACGACGATCTCGTCGTCGTCGCGTCGCCGGCGCAGCTCATCGCTGACGGGTTTCTCGTCGAGCCGCGCGTGTTCACCGTCAGTCCCGCGGATCTGCCTGACCTCTCGGCGGTGCGCATTCGACGTGGCGACTACGACGAACGCGCGCTCGCCGCCGCGGTCGACCGGCAACCGCTCGTCGGGAACATCGTCGAGCATTGGGAGCGGCTCGCGGCGGGGCGTCGCACGGTCGCCTTCGCGGTGTCCGTGGAGCACTCGCGGCACATCGCGGAGCGGTTCCGTGCGGTGGGCGTTGCGGCCGAGCACATCGACGGCTCGACGATCCCGCTCGAGCGCGAAGCGATTCTTCGTCGCCTCGAACGCGGCGACACGCGCGTCGTCTCGAACTGCGGCGTGCTCTGCGAAGGCTGGGATCAGCCGTGCGTGAAGTGCTGCATCCTCGCGCGTCCGACCAAGTCGGTCGGGCTCTACTTGCAGCAGGCCGGGCGCATCCTTCGGCCGTGGCGTGACGCGAGCGGCGAAGCCGTGACCGCCATGGTGCTCGATCACGCGGGATGCGCAGCGACGCACGGTTTGCCGCAAGACGACCGCGATCTCTCGCTGGAGAATGTCGCGAAACGGCGTGAAGGCCGGAGGACTCCGCCGCCACCGCGCGCGAAAGGGTGCGGCGGATGCGCCGCCGCCCTCGCGCCGGCGACGCGCGTATGCCCGGAATGCGGCTTCGCGTTCGGCGCGGGTGATGCGGTGCCGGAGGAGGCGGCTTCGACGCTCGTCGAAGTGCCGCGCGCGTCGACCGACGCGAAGCGCGCGACGTGGGATGCGCTCTGTGCGAAGGCGACGCGGCTCGCGCTGCGGCATGCGTGGGCGGTGAACCGTTACCGTGAGCAGTTCGGGACCGCACCGCCGCGCGCGTTTCCCAAGGTCCCTGAGGCGCCGATGACGCCCAGCTCGTCGGAGTTGGTCGAGTGGGATCTCTAGCTCACGTCGTCGTCGCCTCTGACGCTGGCTTCGCCTCACGCGGCGTCTCCAACGCCAGGATCTGCGTGTCGATCGCCGCGAGCCGGCGCGCATACGTCGCCGCGCGCGTCTGCGCGGTGCGCGTGAAGACGATGCGGACTCCGACGGCGACCGCGGCGCAGAGCCCTGCGAAGGACCAAATGCCGACCATTCCAAGCGTGGCCGCCATCGCCGCGAACGCGATGAACGTCGTGTTGCTCAGCCACGACTGCAGGCGCGTCAGGTTTGGCATCGCGAGCGTGGCTACGATATCGCGCTCGCGCGTGAGCGCGGCGAGGCGCACGGCTTTCGGATCGCTATCGCGAAGCGCGAGCTCTCCTTCGAGGTGCGCGATCCGCGCTTGCGCTGCCTCCAGCTCGCTGCGGTACGCGCCGTCTCCCACGGCGGAGAGGATAGCGCGATGAGCGCGCCGCGCACCGCGGTGGAGCTCGAGGCCGCCGGCGTCGTTTTCACGCTCCACGGCGGACGCGTCTCGTGCGTCGGTCCGAAGGGGCGAGGCGATCTCTACGACGCGCTCTGCGCGGCGATCGAGCGGCGAGTCGCCGTGATGCGCCCGCGGATCGCCGGCGCGCGCTCGCCGGTGCCTCGGCCGGTCCTCGTCTCTCCACCGCCGCCGGAGGTCGGCACGTGTGGCTGCTGCGGCGATCCGATGCCCGCGTATCGAGGTGGCGATTGCCCGCTTTGCATCCTCGCCTTCGCGCGAGCGCTTCGTGAAGAGGGCCGACTCCTATGACGCGCGTCGCGGTGGCGCCGAGCAAGTTTGCGAGAGGGCTCGACGCGACCGGGCGGCGCGTCTCTGCGGACTATGAGGTGCTCGATCTCACCGACGCGCTCACGCGGATCTATCCAACGGACGCGCACCTCGTCACGTACGTGATCCCCGGCGCGACGCATCAGCCGCGCATCAACAAGCCGGGTCTGGCGTTTGCGCCGGCGATACCCGAGGTCGGCGTGCTGTTCTGCGATGTCGACAACGCCGAGCACGCCGAGTGGACGGACGCGCTCATGGCGAGGGCGCGCGAGGAGGACGACTCGCTGCCCGTCCTCGCGTCTGCAGGCGTCTACTACACGTTGCACGGACGGCGGATCGTGCAGCCGCTCGCGACGCCGATCGCGGTGTCGGCCGTCGAGGCGTACCTTGTCCGCTGGCTTCGCGATCTGGAGAACGCGGGCATCGCGGTCGACTGGGCATGCCGCGATTGGACTCGGCACTTCCGACTTCCGCACGTCTGGCGGTCGCGTCGCGCGTACCGTAGCCCACGGGTCGCACTCGATCGGATGCGCCCGATCGTGCTCGCGTCGATCCCATTCGTCGCGGAGCCGACCGAGTCCGTCGCGGCCGGCGAGCGTCCGACGCCGCGAGCGCTACCCAACGTCGACTGGACCCACGACGTGCCGCCGTCGTGGCAGCCGAAGGTCGCGCGGATCGCGAAGGCGGTCGGTGCCGTCGATAGCGAGTGGCACTCGCTCTTTCTCGCGCTCGCCGGTGGTCTCCTCGCGCGCGGCGTCCCGCCGGAGCACTTGCCTGCGCTCTGCCGCGCGATCTCGCTCGCGACCCTCATCGATACGCGGACGGGCGATCGCGAGGCGTCGGCGCGGTCGACGGTGCAGCGGAAACTGTCCGGTCAGCGGGTGAGCGGCTTCGCGGAGCTTCGTCGTCGCTACCGAGGCGTCGCCGACGCGATCGACGAGGTGCTCGCGTCGGGCGCCGAGGCGCGGGTGCGCGCGCACGCTCGGGAGACGGCGAGCCTCACGATACCGCCGCTGTCCGAAACGATGACCGCGCTCGACGCCGCCATTCGTGACGCGCCCGACGGGCTCACCCTGATCTCCGCTGAATGCGGCCTCGGAAAGACCCAGTCGGCGATCCGTGTCGCGACGGAGCGAGCGGGCAGGCGGCATGCGCACGCGGGCGTGGTCGGCGCGCGTGCTCCGTTGCAATCGAAGACCGCGATCAGCGTCGACAAGACGGCGCTTGCGATGCAAATCGCGACAGATCTGCGACGCGCGGGCGCCGACGTGAAGCGACTCTTCGGGCCGCTCTCTGTTTACCGCGAAGACGGCCGACCCGAGTGCCGCTACCACACTGTCGCAAAACCTCTGGTCGAAGGCGGGCAATCGCTGAAGCTCCTCTTCTGCGAGCGCCGCGGAGGCACGCGCTGCGAGCAGTACGACTCTTGTCTCGCGCGGCGTGGCGTCGACGGACCCGACGACGCGCGGATCGCGGTCGGTCCGCACGCGCTCCTCACGAAGCTGCAGGCGGAGGCGGGGACGACGGGACTTCTGGTCATCGACGAGCCGCCGGCGCTGCTCGAGACGCTGACGTTTACGCTGAAGCAGCTCGACGCAGCGCTCGCGGCGAGGTCGATGTTCGAGGTGAGGTACGCCGCGGCGATGACGCCGGCGCTTCGCGCGCTTCGTCACTGGACCGCGGAGACGGCGGAGCTCGAGAGGGTCGTGGACCCGAAGGACGCCGTGCGCAGCGGCGTGAGCGCCATCGACGCCATGGACATCGCCTCGGCGTGCATCGCCGTCGACGTCGAACGCAGTGGTGACATCGCAACCGACGCGCTCGCGTGCGTACGGAGCGCCATCAGCGACACCGCGCGCTCGACGGCGCCGCCCATTCAGCTGGCGCAGATGCATACGGCGAGGCGCTCGCCATCGCTCGCCGAGAACCTCGGCGCGGCTTCCAAGGTGCTCAACGCGCTGCGCTTCGTCCTGACGACCGAGGAGCGTGTCGCCGCGCGCGTGGAGGAACGGGGGTCGGAGCGCGCGTTGGTCCTGACGCACGCGCGCACCGACCTTGCGGACGCGGTGAGGCGCGTGGGCGCGACGGTCGTCCTCGACGCGAACGCCGATCTGCACGCGCTGGTTCTGGAGAAGGTCGTGGGCTATGCGCCGCCTTCTCATCGCTTCCACGCGCCCGACGGTGCGCCGATAGAGCGGACGCTGCTTCGCACGGGGAGCGCGACGCGGACAAGCTGGCTCTTCCAGAGGCGGATGGTCGTGAGCCCGCAAGTCCTCGCGTTGCTTCGACGTGTACTGGAGTGGGCGAGCGCGGACGGGGACGCGCGATCGCTCGGGCTCGTCACGTTTCGACCGCTCGCCATCGCGATCCAGCTCGCGCGCGCTCCCGACGATCCCACGCTGCGCGCCGCGTGGTCGATTGTGGGCCGCGGTCGTCACGAGGTGATGTGCAAACAACTCGCGGCCACGCTCGCGAAGTGGACCGGCGATCTGCGCGTCGGCCACTACGGCGCGGTGCGCGGACTCGACTCGATGAAGGAGGTCGACTGCCTGGCGACGCTCGGCGATCCCTGGCCAAACCTCGGCGTCGTGCAGCACGACGTGGAGTTTCTCGGCCTGACCGAGACGTGGAAGAAGCGCACCGAAGCGATGTGCCGCGCTGAGCTCGAGCAGGCGCACGGGCGGCTTCGCGTCGTGCACCGCACGCGACCTGCGCGCGCGCTTCACGTCGGGAACATGCTCCCCGGCGGCTCGGGATGGGCAGAGGGCCGCGTCGAGATGGTTCGCCGATCGGCGGGGCGACCGCGCAACGAGGCGGCCATGACGTGCGAGGAGGTCCGCGCGGCGGTCGACGCGCTCGGTGGACTGCGCAAGACCGCGGCGAAGGCAGAGTGCGCGCTGGCAACCATCGTGCGCTACGCGAACGGTGAGCGCGCGACGCCGGCGGCAATGGCGGTGGTGCTGCAGGAGCTCGTCGCGCACGAGACGGGCGAGGAGCGGCGAGCGGGGTAAGTTTCCGAAATGCGATTCTAAGATCCTTTAAGAGATCTTAGAATCCAATTTCGGAGTACGCGGCTGGCGAAGGGTCCCATGACGACGCACGAGCGCCACCCCACTTCGACGACGTCAGTCCTGTCCGCTGCGCCAATCGTCGCCCTCTTGCTGCTCGCCTCATGCGGGTTGGCGGAGTCCGAAGCCGTTCGCGCCGAAGCTGCGCGCAATTTCGCTTGCGAGAAGAGCGATGTCGAAGCCGTGAAGATCGAGGAGCGCGAGCACGACCTCACCCGTTACCGAGTCGAAGGATGCGGGAGACGCGCCGTCTACGTGTGCAAGAGCACTATCGAGCCCGTGGGAGCCCATGGTGTCGGCTACAACTCGCAGGAGCGGGTCGTTCGCTGCCACTCGCTCGATCCTCTTTGAGAATCGAGACGTTCAAACGAACGCCTTCGACGGTTCGCTCGGACTAGCAGAGCACCGGCAGACTTGACGCGACGCCGACGAATCGGGAGGACGACGTGAGCTACGGATTCCGGGTGTACTTCGTCTCCATCGAGCAAGTGGCGAAGGTGTATGGCAGCAACGATCGCGAGCTCGAGGTCGCTGTCGTCAAAGCCGAGGGCTGGGACGAAGACGAGTTCACCGATCCGCCGGTAGTCGGCGAAGAGACCGTGCGTTGGCGGCGCGCGCTGCGGGGGATCTTCTCCGGCGACGTGATTTCAAGGCGGTTCGCCGCTCCCCGTGCACATCATGGCAGAGATCGGAGCGTGGTCGCTCGCTGCGATGCAGGAGGCTCTCCCGATCTTCCGCGCGCACGGCGGCGTGCAGCCGTCGAACGTCAGTGATCCCGAGGTCGGGTGGAAGGAGCTGCTCTCGATCCTCGAGAGGGGCGTTGCGACGGGACGAGACGCGGTCGCGTTCTACGGATAGGGATCGGACGACGCGACCCACGTCACGGATGTCACGTCGCTCGCACTTCGGGGCATTTGGGGCCCCAAAGCGAGCGCCGCGCCAGCCTGCGCGCGGAGGGCGGGCGGCTGCGCCGCCGCGAGCGCCGTTCATCTCGCGGCTCGGAACAAATGAGGCGTGTCGGTCGAATCTTTGTCTTCTCGACCCCCCTCGCGCCCTTATCTGAGATGAAGGCAACGACAACCCGACGCCCCAGAGGCGCTTCCTCGCACGGAGAATGCGATGAATCCTCTGACGTCGTTGGGCTCGGATGCCCAGCAAGATCCCCGCGTGCACTTGCCGACTGCGGCGCCCGCGGACCACTACAGCTACTCGCGCCTCAATCGGTACGCGACGTGTCCGCTGTCGTTCAAGCTGCACTACCTCGATGGCCTCGAGAGCGAGCCGGCCATCGAGCTGCAGTTCGGGACGGTGATTCATCGCGCGCTCGAATCGCTCGTTCGCGAACACGTGCGCGCGAATCGCACGGACCGCATTGCGGTCGACGACGCCGTGCGCGCGTTTCGTCGCGAGTGGACCGATTCGCCGCTGACCGATCCAGCGCTCTTCGCGGACGGGCTGGAGATCGTGAAGCGATGGGCGCTTCGCGAGGGCGTCGTGGACTATCGCAACGTGCTCGGGATGGAGCAGGAGTTCGATCTCCGCATCGGGCCGCACCGGATCATCGGAGCGATGGACCGCGTCGATCGCGTGAGCGACGACACGATCCGCGTGCGCGACTACAAGTCGCATCGCGTTCTCTTCGCGCAGGACGAGGTCGATTCGAGCCTGCAGTTGTCGATCTACGATCTCGCGGCGCGGCAGATCTGGCCGTGGGCGAAGCACGTCGAGCTCGAGCTCGACATGGTTCGGCATGGCGTCGCGCAGCGGACGTCGCGGACCGACGCGCAGCGCGAGGCGACGCGCGAGTACGTGCTCGCGACGGTCGCGCAAATCGAGCTGGCGACGGACTTCCCGGCGCGGCCGAATACGCACTGCAACCGGTGCGATCATCGGAAGCAGTGCTCGGCGTACGCCGAGGCGCTTGCGGGCAAGCGCGAGTTCATCTGCACCGACTACGGCGATCTCGTCGCCATTGGGCGCGAGCGCGAAGAGGTCGCGCGGCTCGCGAAGATTCTCTACGGCCGCAAGGAGGAGCTGGAGGGCTTCCTGCGAGGCGGTCTCGAACGCGAGGCCGTCATCGACACGGGCAGCGTGCGGTACTCGATGGGCTCGACGTCGCGCACGGAGTATCCGCTCGCGAAGACGGTCGATGCGCTCACCGACGTCGCGGGGGTTGCGCGCGAGGACCTCATCGCGCGCCTCGGGGTTGTCGACAAGGATGCGCTCGGCGAGGTGATCGAGGAGATCGCGAAGCGGTTGCCGAAGACGCGGCTCACGATGCTGAAGGCGCAGATCGAAGCGCAGGCGAAGCGATCCTACTCGCCGCGCTTTCAGGCGAAGGCGGTGAAGTCGTGAACGCCGCGACGGTGCGCGTCGCGTACGTCGACGCCGGCGAGGACAGCAACGACAACGCGCCACCGCCGTACGCGGCGCGCGTCGAGTTGCTCGAAGCGGCGGCGGAGCTCGGCGCCGACGAGCTGCACGTGCTCGCTCGGATTGCGCGCCGGCTCGCGATGGGCGCGCGGCAGTACGGCGTGCTCGACGTGCGCAGCGACGAACGGGACTTCGCGGGCAAGGAGGCGCGCGAAGAGGTGGAGGACTGCCTCGTGTACTTCGCGTGCGCGTGGCTCAAACGGGAAGCGACGAAAGGAGGCGTGCAATGACAGGTCGTTCGTGTCGACGGAAGGGTGTGGAGTGGGAGCGCATCGTGGCGAGGCGACTCGCGCTGGTCTTTGGGAAGCTCGGCGTGCGCCGCGGTCTTCAGTACCGCGACGGCGGTGAGTGCGCTGACGTGATCACGCCGGCGTTTTGGGTGGAGTGCAAAGCGGGGAAGCTGACCAATCCGCGCGCGGCACTTCGTCAGGCGGTGCAGGACGCGGCGCGTAAGGGGCTCTGGCCGATCGCCATCTGCAAGGACAACAAGCAGGAGCCGCACGTGACGATGGGCTTCGAGGATTTCCTCGAGCTGCTGGCGGAGTGGCAATTGATGCGTTCGCGGTGACTGCCGGGTTGTCGAGGTAGCGGGGTAGCGAGGGAGAGTTCGAGAGGGGTTGGAGACCGAGAGGCGCGAGACGCCCCAATCGAGCGCGAGGCGCTCGGAGGGAGAACGCGATGGCGCCGGGTGTTCGTTCGTACTTGTTTCGAGTGACGTGCGCGGGGCTCGCCGCGTCGCTGGTCGGGATGTCGCTGCCGTGGGCGGTGATGAAGGAAGTCGGCGCGTCGATGTTTGCGTGCGTCGCCGTTACGCTCGCTGCGATTCTCGTCGTCGTGTGGCTGTCGCCGCCGCCGAGTGGGCCTGCGTGGGCGCGCGCGTCGAGGAAGCGATGAGCCCGGTGCTCGTCGGCGATCTGCGTGCGCCGTCGGCCGCGGAGGCGGAGCTTGATTGGTTCTTCACGTGCGCGGATTCCGCGATGGGGATTCAGTCGAACTGGGGGCCGCTGATGCAGGCGGCGCTCACCGGCGTCGGAGCGGGGTGGGATCCGGCGGACATGATGACGGACGCGCGGCTCGAAGCGGTGCACGCGGCGCGGGTGATCCGCGAGCGGCTGCAGCGAATGCCGCGCGCGGAGGCGGAGGTGCTGTGCGCGGCGTATGAGGCGCGACGCTGGCCGAAGCGCGTGGAGGCCGTGTTCGGTCGGCTCGCGGGGATCGCGGTGCGCACGACGGAGGCGCAATCGGGATTCGCTGAGGCGGCGACGCTGCGTCGGACCGCGGCGGAGACGGTCGGCGCGTGGCTCGAGGAGACGCTCGCGTATGGCGGGCTGCGCGCGATCGCGCCGGTGAAGTGGGCGGCGCAGTGCCAATGGGTCGCGGCGATCCGCGCGTATCGCGAGGTCCGCGGCGGAGGCCCGAGCGTCGCCCCGAAGGAGGAGTAGCGCGTGCGAGCGCGGTCGGACGCGCGGCGCGAGGGCGGCCTTGAAGTGCAGGCGGTGTACTCCGTCGGCGCGCTCGCGCGCGCCGCCAACGTTACGCCCGACCTTTTGCGACGTCTCCTCCGCGCCAACCGCGTGACGCTGTTGCGCGTCGGCCGCGCGATCTTCGTGCCGCTCTCGGAGATCGAGACGCGCATTCCGCCGCTCTGGGAGAGCATCAAGGCGGCGGAGATGCTTCGGCGCGAAACCGCCTAGCGCGTCTGGCGCGTCTCGCGACGAAAAGGCCGCGCGCGTCGCATGGGTAGAGGGGCATGAACGGCACGAGCTGGTCTCGTACCGAGGCTCCGCATTTTCGGTCGCGACCGACTCCCGATTGGTTTCCACCAATCCAGCAATGGTCGCCATCGATGTCGGATCGATGGCATTCGATCGGACATCGATCGCGGTCGATGCCGCTTCTCATCCGACCAAGTCGAGATTGGTCGCGACCGACGCTGCATCCGTCCGAGTCGTTCCGCGCGTCATACACGCCGCGAGCGCGTCGGGTGGCGCTTTCTTGTTCTTCCAAACGCAGTGAAAACCACGAGGAGGTCGATATGGCAGGTTCGAATGGAGTGGGATCGGGCGCGTCGAACACGGTCGGAACGGTGAAACCCCCGCCCGTGGTCAAGGTGCCAAAGGCTCCGGCGGGATTCATTCCGCCGAGCGCTGCGGACTATCGCGGCTTCCGTCCGAAGCGCGCGGAGCTCGCGGTCGTGCCCGACGTCGTGCTGGAGCTTCAGGCCTTCAGCGACTACGCGAGCGTCTTCGGCAAGACCGCGCCTCCGGCGGCTCATGTCGCGAGCGCGCTCGAGGGGGCTTCCAAGTGGTCGACGCTGCTCGCGGCGTCGGTGGCTTGGATGGACTTCGTGAAGGCCGGTGAGGGGATGGCGTGGAAGGACACGCTGACGCTCACCGATCGCCTCAAGGCGCCGTTCGAGCTCGCGAGTGCGAACGATCCGGCGTTGCTCGGGCAGCATCCCGCGCTGGCGCGTCTTCTCGGGGCGGCGAAGCAGATCGCGAAGAAGGCCGTCGCGACGAAGAAGCGCACGGCGGCGGCGAAGGGGAAGGCGCCGGCGGCTGGCGCGGGTGGGACGGCCGATGCCGGTGCCACGGCTCCGGCGCCGGCGGCTGCACCCCCCGCGTCGGCGGGCGGCGGCGTGACCACGACGGTCACGACCACGCAGTAAGGCAGTAGGCAGTAGCGCATGCGCAAGGCGGTCACCCAATGGTGATACGGGTGACCGCCTTCGCGCGCGCGCGATTGTGAGGTAGGTTTGGCGTCATGCCTAACCTCAAGACGACAGTCGCGCGCCTCGCCGAAACGTTTGCTGTTCAATTGGTGGCCGCTGTTCGCGGCATGTCCCTCGAAGAGATCCTCGGCGCCTCCGCGACGGTCGCCGTCGTGCCGGTGAAGAAGAACGGCGCGACGTCCACGCCGGTCAAGGCACCCCGGAGCAAGGGTCGCCTCGCGCGCCGCTCTGCCGAGGACATCGCCAAAGTGGAGGCGGCGATCGTCGCCCTCGTGAAAGCGAGCAAGGGCATTGGCGCCGAGCAGATCCGCGCGCACCTGAAGCTCACGAAAGCCGAGCTCGCGTCGCCCATCAACGCGGCGCTTGCCGCGAAGAAGCTGCGGAAGACCGGACAGAAGCGCGCGACGAAGTACTACGCGGGGAAGTGATTCGGCGAGTCCCCCGCTCGCGCCCTCGCCGCCGGGGGTCACGGAGCTGCAGCGACGATCTACGCGTTGAACGAGAGGGCCACGACCGAAGGATCAGGGCTCGCGGACGACCTCTTCCGCGGTCGTCGCGCTCACGGCGCGGCGGACCCAGCGCTCGAGGCGATCGGTGTCCGTACACGCGAGGATGGTCGCGCGCGTCGCATCGTCCACCGCGATGCCGCGCGCGACGAGGACCGAGAGGACAGCGCGCGCTTCGCCGCGAGCCTCGCCCCGCGCTTCGCCGCGAGCCTCTCCTTCGGCAGCGGCCTCTGCGAACTTCTTGAGGTAGTACTCGCTCTTGAATTCATACCCGTCGATGTTCATGTCGAGCTCCAGAGCGGCGCGCGCCGCGGGTGATGCCGCGAACATCACGATGTCATTGTAAAGCGTACGATTGTTCGGGTCGAGGTCGGGGACGTCGCGCGCAGCGATGCATGCGGCTCTTGCCAATGCCAGCTCGCGCTCGGGTGAGAGCGAGGTGCCGTGCGCGAGGAGCGAGAGGACGGCGAGCTCCGGTGCGCGCATCGCGTCGGCAGGCGAGAGGACAGGAATCTGCGCGCGTCCGAGTACGAGCGGCGTGAAGGGCGGGCCGGGCTGCAGAGTCGCGATCGGCTCCGCTGCCCATCGCGCGACGGCGTCGTCGGGCGCGATCACCACCAGCGCCGTTGGGCAGCGGAGCTTTGCGTGGAGCGCCGCCACGTAGAGCGGCCAGGTGAAACGCTTCTTCGGATCGACGGCGAGCTGCGCTTCGACCACGATGCCCATCACCGGCTCCGCGTCGCGGAGAAGTGTGATGACGAGGTCGGCGCGAAACTCGGTCGGCGTGAGCTGCGTGAAGTCGGCCTCCTCGGCACGCGAGTCGGCGTAGGGCGGAATGGTGACGCCGAGCGTGTCGGCGAGGAGCTCGGCGATGAGCGCGGGGCGGCCGCGGAGGAGGAATAGCGGGGCTTCGTGCGGGATCGTCGGCATGCGCTCGGAGCCAGCGGAGAGCAACGGCGATGCCGGATCGCGAGGCCAGGGTTTCTCGATGAATCCATACAGCAGGGGGTGTCGCGGACAGATTTGCGCTGTCCCGGTGACAGTCGGGCACCACCGAGCCCGAGGATCTCGCCGATGGGATCCACGTCGATGTGAGGACGACGTCGTTCGCGAGGCTCGCGCGGTTTGTCGTTAGTCTTGGGTGCGCGGCGAGGTGCGAAACGGCGGCGGCTTGAGCGCAGGCCCCCCCGATCCGTCACGCCGCGTGAAGCGGCGCGAGCTCCGCGGGTGACAGCGCCGCGTGACCCAGCGAGACGAGCACGTCGTTGATCTGCGCGAGCGTCGCAGCGTCGAACCCGAGAATCTCGATGCCGAGCGCCTTGCCTCGTTCGTCGACATCGACGAGGAGCGTGGGCGTGACTTCGCGGGTGTGAACGCGCGCGCTGCGCGAAACCTCCAGCCGCAAGTATGCGGCGAAGGGCACGCCTTTTCGGAACGTGACTGCGACCGTTCTTGCTTGGTGGATCGTTGGCATGCGCCTCTTCGTTACGGCTCGCGCAGGATGTCTTCCGCGGTCGCAGCGGTCACGGCGCGGCGCACCAAGCGTTCGAGGCGATCGGTGTCGGTACACGCGAGGATCGACGCGCGCGTCGCGTCGTCCACGGTGATGCCGCGCGCGTCGAGGACCGAGAGGACAGCGCGCGCCTCGCCGCGCGCCTCTCCTTGGGCCGCGGCCGTCGCGAACTTCTTGAGGAAGTACTCGCTCTTGAATTCGTAGCCGTCGATGTTCATCTCGATCTCCAGAGCGGCGCGCGCGGCGGGGACGCCGCGAACATCACGATGTCAGTGTAGAGCGCGTGTTTGTTCGGGTCGAGGTCGTGCTCGAGGCTGCGTGCGGCGGCGTGCGCGGCCTGCGCGACGGCGAGCTCGCGCTCGGGGGAGAGCACGGCGCCGTGTGCGAGGAGTGAGAGGGCGGCGAGCTCCGGCGCGCGAACGGCGTCTGCCGACGATGTGATGACGGGAATCTGCGCGCGGCCGATCACGAGCGGCGTGAACGCGGAGCCGGGCTGGAGGGTTGCAATCGGTTCGCGCGCCCAGCGCGCGACGGCGTCGTCCGGGGCGATCACGACGAGCGCGGTCGGGCAGCGGAGCTTGGCGTGAAGCGCGGCGACGTAGAGCGGCCACGTGAAGCGCTTCTTGGGATCGGTGGCGAGCTGCACTTCGATGACGATGCCCATGACCGGCTCGTCATCGCGGCGCAGCGTGATGACGAGATCGGCGCGAAACTCCGTCGGTGTGAGCTGCGTGAAGTTGGCGTCCTCGGCGCTTGAGTCGACGAACGGCGGGATGGCGATACCGAGCGCGTCGGCGAGCAGCTCCGCGATGAGCGTGGGGCGACCGCGAAGAAGGAACAGCGGGGCTTCGTGCGGGATCGTCGGCATACGCGCTCGCGCGCGCTGAGGAGCAATGACGGTGCCGCGGGGCGAGTCGCGCGTTTCTCGGTGGATCGGGGTTGTGGGGGGTGTCCCGGACAGATTCAGCCTGTCCCAGTGACAGTTGCGCGTCGCGCCGGCTCGCGCGTGTCTATCGTCGCCTATGCGCATCGGCACGTGGAACGTCGAGTACGCCGCCGGTGCCGCGAAGAACGCCGCGCGTCTTCTCCGTCTGCGCGACGCGCGCGCCGATCTCTGGGTGCTCACCGAGACGCACGACGATCTCGATCTCGGTCCCACGCACACCGCCGTGCGCTCCGAGCAGCGTCCGACGGGCCGAGCGGGCGCGCGTTGGGTCACGATCTGGTCGGCGTTCCCCGTGGTGCGTAGCGTCGCGACGCGCGATCCGGTGCGCACGACCGCCGCGATCGTCGACGCGCCTCGCTGTCCGTTGCTCGTCTACGGAACCGTGATGCCGTGGCACACGGATCCCGGGCCGACGGGCGGCGCGCGCAACTGGGTCGAGCACCACCGCGTCGTTCCCGAGCAAGCGCGCGAGTGGCTCGAGCTGCGCGACGCGCATCCGGGGATCGCGATGTGCGTCGCGGGGGACTTCAACATGGACCTCGGTGGGCGGCATTACTACGGGACGACAGCCGGGCGGGCGGCGCTCGTGGAAGGGCTTCGCGCGGTGGAGCTCGTGTGCCTCACGTCGACGGATCGCGTTCCGGCGGGGAGGCTTTCGCATGCGCCGATTGATCATGTCTGTGTGAGCGCGGGGATCGCGGAGGACGCGAGCGTTGTGGAAGCGTGGGATGGATCGGTCGAGGGGGTTCGGCTGAGTGATCACAGTGGGCTCGTGGTTGCGTGTCCGTAGCGCGACGCGGCGCCTCAGCGACGAGGACGACGTAGTCCAACTTCAGCGCTCGATCGCCCAATCGGAATGACAACGTTCTCCGGATCGCCCGCGCCTCTGACCTCGGTTCTACGCTGCGAGAAGGTCTTTCATCGCTTCGCGATCGGACAACGCCACGACGTCGGACACATCGCGAAGACGCTGAAGATCCTCTTCGCGGTACACATCGAAGCGATCGTCGAAGACGGTGACGAGTTGCTTGGTTCGTCCGGGAACATCGAGGTCCCACCAACGGCGGAAGACTTCGTTCGCGGCGATATGCGCTTGGGATGCGTTTCCGGAGGCGAGAGCGAGAAGCGCCGACTCGACGCTCGGTCCCCTCACCAGGAAGTCGACACGCACCTTCGTCCCATGCCGCCCATCGAGCTCTGCATTCGTATCGAACGGCAGCTCTGCGTCGACGAGGAATTCTTCGAGATCCTCCGCGACGGACGTCTGGAGAGAGCTGCGCCGCGTGTACGTCAGGTCGGCGACGCGGACGCACGCTTGGCCGAGCTTGACCACGCCTTGGATCAGCTCGTCCATTGACGGCAAGGCTCGCTCGAGCGCGCCGCCAGACTGCTTCACGTCATAGATTCGAAGCGCGTCTTCGAGGAAGCGCTGTCGTTTCTTGGAGAGCCAGGGGCGCACCTGAATATCGAGTAGCCACGACGTTGTCTGCCCGAGATCGCTCAGCTTGGCTGCAGGCAGCAGCGGACTCTCTTGCACGATGAACACGTCGACGGAGCTTCCATCCGGATAGAGAAACTCGGTCTCCATGCGCACGTGCCCTTTGGGCAGCTGGTCGACGCTGCGGATCAGACTGTGTCCTTCGACACGTCTCTTGATCTCCTCGGGATCGATCATGTTCCGCTCTCGTCAGGGGGTTCGAGCTTCCCCTCGTGCGCAACGTTCCCCATCTGACAGAAAATATCGAATAGCTCGCGCACCGACTTGCCAGAGACGTCGGGGCGGTCGCTCACCTCGTCGGGAAGGTTGCGATCCGGACAGCGCTCGGTATGAAGCGCATGCTTGTGACTGCGCCCCGCTGGCCTGTGCGCCGGGCCGTCGACGTCGGTCGACAGATTGGGCCGAGGCCGGGGACGTGAACGTTGAAGGTCTTCGATCCGACCTCCGGATTGAACGTGATGTTGAGCCGGAGGTCGACGCCGCCGGTGTTCTCGATGACGATCCCTTCCGCGATCAGCGCCGGCAGGGTGGCCTGTCGCCGCGAGAACCTGATGTCCTCGCGGATGACCTTTTCTGGGATGCCACGGATGGCTTCGAATTCCGTACGGTTCACGAATCGATCCTAACACGCGGTCACGAGCGACCTAGGCGCAGCGGCGTTGTAACGCAACGACGATGCCAGGAACGCGACCGTGTGTTTCTCGACCGATAGCAACGTCGGGGGTGTCCCGGGACGATGTTCGGCTGTCCCGCGACAGCACCCACGAGGGCCGCGCGCATCACGGCGCGTGACGTCCCCAGGCATGCGAAGAAACGAGCCCGCTGAACGGCCGGGCACTCCCGTCTAACCGCCTGACCCGTTCGAACGGCGCGGCGATGCAGCTTCCAACGTGCGCGGTCATCCACGACCGCCGCGAAAGGAACCGTTGCCATGAACACGTCTCCGTTTTCTGTCGTCCCCTCCAACGAGCGCGCGCGATCGCCGCGTCTCGGCCTCGTGATCACCGCGCACGCCTGCCTGCGGTACGCGCAGCGCGTGCTCGGGATGCACATCGATCACGACGATCTTCAGAAGGATGCGGCGCTCCGCGGTCGGTGCGAGCGTGGGATCGCGCGGCTCCTCGAACGCGCCGACTGTGGGAAGACGGAGGACGGCGAAATCTGGGTGACGAGGACGCGCGCGCTCGTCGTCGAGAACGCGCACGTCGTCACGCTGCTCGTAGCGCCGACGAGCAAGGGGTTTCGGAAGCGCTTCTTTCGGCGCCATGGATCGCCGGCGCGTGCGGCTTGAGGGACTCCACAGCGGGCGACGATCGCGGTGGTCGCGGTCTACGGTCGGTACAGCTGCTCCAAAAGTCTATGACGCTGGCTTCCCATCCGCTCGGCTTCTCGCCCCGACCCGTCATCGCCGTGCGGTGCGGCGGCGCCACGGCGCGGCCGACTCGACGCCGCTTCCTTGATCGGTGGCCGCAGGCCACGCTGACCGGACTGCCCGAACACGTGCGATGATGAGGACGGCCGATGCGAACCCTCGTCACCCTCCTGAAGATCGCGGCGCTCGGCCTCGCGTGGCTGTTCGTCCTGCCGTTCGCGCTATTCGCGAAGCGCCCGCGTCTCTCGACGACCGTCCTCGCCATCGGTGCTGTCGCATTTTTCGCGCTCCGCTTCGCGAGCTGCGCGCCCCACCTGCGTATCGCGACCTTCAACATCGAACGATTCGGCGAAGCCGGGACGGACATCCCGAAGCTGACCTCACTCGTGACTTCGCTCGACGCGGATGTCATCGCGGTCCAAGAGATCCAGAGCGAGCCGAAGCTCCGCGACCTTGCGGCGTCACTTTCGCGCGGTAGCCGCGCATACCGCGTCGCGCTCTCCGAGTGCGGCGGTCGCAGCAAGATGCGCGTCGGATTCTTGTACGACGAGCGTCGCATCGCGCTGGTCTCGACCAAGGAGTACCCGGAGCTCGCGCTCGGCGACGCAGCAGGATGCGGGAGTGAGCGACCGGGATTGCTCGGCGTGTTCCGGGACGGACCACGGACGTTTCATCTGCTCGCGGTTCACTTCGCCGCGACGGGCGACGCGCTCGACAAGCGCAAGAAGCAGTGGGACCGCGCGCACGCGATCGTCGCGAAGCTCCGCGCGGACGGCGCGACGTCGGTCGCGATCCTCGGTGACGTCAACTCGACCGGCTACCGCGACGACGCGAACGGCGAGCGCACGTTCGTGGACGCGCGGGCGCGCGGCGCGGGGATGAGCGTGGTCACGTCGGACCTCTCGTGCTCGGCGTACTACGAGAAGGACGGCGCGCTTGCGGCGTCGCTGCTCGATCACGCGGTGACGACGCCGGGGTTCGCGACGAGCGGCTCGGCGCGCGTGCACGGGTATTGCGCGACGCTGCGGTGTGCGCCGAGTCCGTCGCGCAGGCCGGATGACTTTGCGAGCGTGTCGGATCACTGTCCTGTGACGTTCGACGTCGGCGTGCCTTGAGGCGCCAGACGCCGGCGTCTGTTCCAGGATCGCGAGGTCGCGTCGGTCGGCATAGCTCGCTCGCGACGAGCGCATACTTTGGATCCCAGCAAGGGGCCATGAGTTGTGACTCCAACATCGACCGAGACCGACAGCGCGCATGCGCGATACGCTTCTTGATCGCATGCCCCCGCCGCCTAGCCCGCCGCCTGCGTGTGGCTGGGAGTCCGATTTCCCGAAGTTCCGCGACAGCGCCCCCGCCGTCATCCGCGGCTCGCTCGTGCAATTCCTCAGCAACTCGTCCGAGCTGCAGCTCCGCGCGTGGGACGAATCGATCCCGTTGCTTCAGGTCGAGGTGGGCGAGCTCTGCGCCGATGATCCCGGCGCTCATGAGTACACGGCGATTTTGGAGTACCAGCTTCCACTCGAGTCGCGGCGGCCTGACGTCGTGCTGCTCGTGCGCGGCGCCGTGGTCGTTCTGGAGTTAAAGGGCAAGGAGAAGCCGTCGCAAGCAGACTTGGATCAGGCCTCAGCGTACGCGCGCGATCTTCGCTGCTACCACCGGAGCTGCGCGGACGTGCCCGTCCACGTGATCGTCGTGCCCACCACCGCGTCGGGATATCGCGGCGTACGCAACGGCGTTCACGTCGCCGGGCCTGATGCCGTCGACCAGCTCGTTCGTCGATTCGAAGCGGAGAGCACCGCAGCGCCGCCCTCCGCCGAGGACTTCCTCGCGGACGACGCCTACTGCCCATTGCCAACGTTGGTGCGTGCAGCTCGCGAGCTCTTCGCGTCCGGGGAGCTACGCAAGATCCGTCGCGCGTCCGCGCTCACGGATCCGGCGGTGAAAGAGATCACGCGGATCATCCATGAAGCGGCGCGCACCCGGACGCGTCGCCTTGTGTTGCTCACTGGTGTGCCCGGCGCGGGCAAGACGCTCGTCGGACTCCAGGCGGTGCACGCGCACTTCCTCGATGACCTCGCGATTGAGCGAAAGGCAGGCCAGCCCACTGTCCCCGCTGTCTTCCTGTCCGGCAATGGTCCGCTCGTATCGGTCCTCCAGTACGAGCTGCGCGAAGCCGGCGGTGGAGGGAAAACGTTTGTCCGCGGCGTGAAGGACTACGTGAAGAAGTACTCGACCAAGAAGAACGCGGTTCCGCCCGAGCACGTGCTCGTCTTCGATGAAGCGCAGCGCGCATGGGACAAGGACATGGTCGCCGGCAAACACGACTTGCCGGTGGCGAAGAGCGAGCCCGAACACTTCATCGAGTTCTCGGAGCGCATTCCGGACTGGTGCGTCGTCGTCGGTCTCGTGGGGACTGGGCAAGAGATCCACGTCGGCGAGGAGGCCGGGCTCGTGCAATGGCGGCGTGCCATCGAAGGTTGTGCGCAGCCGGGCGCGTGGACCGTCCATGGACCGCAGGAAGCGCTCGAAAGCTTCACTGGTGCGTCGGTCGCGATCGTCGAGACATCCGCACTGAATCTCGACACCGAGATTCGCTACCACCTGACCACGGACCTCCATCGGTTCGTCGCGCAGATCTTGGACGATGGTAACCATGCAGCGGACAACCGAGCGATCGCGACGGCGCTCGAGACGGCCGGTTACAACCTTCGCATTACGCGCGATCTCGAGGCCGCGAAGTCGTACCTGCGTGCGCGGTACGCCGAGAACGCCGACGCGCGATTCGGCATCGTCGCGTCGTCGCGCGACAAGGATCTCGAACGGCTCGGCGTGCTCAACGGATTTCACGCGACGAGTCAGGTGCGTGTCGGGCCTTGGTACGGCGATGGGGAGGCAAGCTCGCGATCGTGCCGGCATCTGCGCGAGGTCGTGACGGAGTTTTCCGCGCAGGGGCTCGAGCTCGATGCGGTGCTCCTCGCGTGGGGGACGGACTTCCTACGGCGCGGAGCCAGCTGGTCGAGTGCTGGAGCGCGTAGATACAAGACGGGGACGAACGTGAAGTCGCCGCATCAGTTACGCTTGAACGCCTACCGCGTGCTGCTTACGAGGGGGCGTGATGGCACCGTGGTATTTCTGCCCGCGTTGCCGGAACTGGAAGAGACCTACGCGCATCTGATCGCGAACGGGTTCAGCGCGTTGGAAACAACGCCAGTGCTAACGGTCCCATGAGCGCACCGTCCGCCGCTGCGGTCGGCGCCCTTCTCCGTGTCAGGCTTCCGTCTTTGTCGGTGGCGAGCGGCGTTTCTTAATGGCGTCGAGTCCATTCCGTGGGACCGCAAGTTACCGGAACAGACGGGCAACGCAGCTTCGCCCGAAGAACATGCGCATCGCGGCGCGAGAATCTCGGTAGCATGCAGGCGTGGGGATCCCGGCCTCGCCGAACTTCTCGTTCCTGGCGCAGCACGATGAGCGTCTTGTCGCGCTCGGCGGCTTGGCGGAGCGGTTCTTCGCGGATGATGCCGTCACCTGTCTGATGAAGCTCCGGCAGTTCGGAGAGCTCCTTGCACAGCTTGCCGCGGCGAACGTCGGTGTCTACTCGACCTACGAGGAGAACCAGCTCGACCTGCTTGGCCGACTTCGGGCACGCGGTGCAGTGAGTCGCGACATCGCGGACCTGTTCCACGGACTCCGCAAGACCGGCAATGTCGCCAACCACAAGCTCGCGGGCGATCCTCGCGAAGCGCTCCACCAGCTCCGAATGGCGCGCGAGCTCGGCGTCTGGTTCCACCGTAGCTTCGGCGGCGACGCGAAGTTCACTCCCGGCCCCTTCGTCCCGCCGCCAGACCCCGGAAAGGAGAGCGATGCGCTCCGCACCGAACTGGCACGCCTTCGCGAGGAGGCGAGCGCGCATCGCACCGCCGCCGACGCGGCGAAGGCCGCTCTCGAGGAAGAAGCGGGGAAGAGACGCTCCGCCGAGGAGCGCGCTCGTCACGACGCGGAGGAGCGCGCGGAATGGGAGGCGTTGGCGACCCTCACGGAGAGCGAGAAAGACAAGCTCCGCGCCGAGCTCGAGGCCATCCAAACATCGAAGAAGAGCCTGCCGCCACCCGCGATGCAGGCCATCGTCGATGCGGCGATCGACGCGAGTGATCACCTACAGCTCGATGAGCAGGCGACTCGCCGCAAGATCGATCAACAGCTCCGTGACTACGGCTGGGAAGTCGACACGGAGGTGCTCACCTACGCGAACGGCGCTCGTCCCCAGACAGGGAAGGCCGTTGCGATCGCCGAGTGGCCGACCGATAAGGGCCCTGCTGACTACGTCCTCTTTCTCGGACTCGAAGCCGTCGCGGTTGTCGAAGCGAAGCGCTCCTCGAAGGACATCGCCGGAGCGATCGAGCAAGCGAAGCGCTACGCGCGCGCGCTGACAGCAACGCCCGTCAGTGGCGGTCCGTGGGACGCCTATCGCGTCCCGTTCCTCTTCGCGACGAACGGTCGGTCGTACCTGCGGCAGCTCGCGGCGAAGAGTGGAATTCACTTCCTGGACGCGCGCCGCAAGGAGAACCACGCGCGCGCGTTGGAAGGCTGGCCGACGCCGGACGGCCTGAAGGCGATGCTCGGGCAGGACATCGACGCCGCGGACGAGGCGCTGCGCCATGAGCCGACGCAGTACCTCAATCTCCGCGACTACCAGCTCCGCGCGATCCGCAGCGTCGAAGACGCGATCGCGCGCGGGCAGCGCGAGCT
>JBBQXV010000164.1:0-21041 GCA_038209335.1 Polyangiales bacterium
GGGCGCGCGTCTCTCGGTGCGCCGCGTCCGATCGCGATCGTCGCGGCGTGCGCGTTGCCGCTCGCGGTGCTGCTCCCGCTTCTCCCGCGCTTCGCCGAGTCGACGCGGACTCATCGCGATCTCGACACGCTCCTTCCGCTCATCGAAAGAGGGAGCGCCGTCGCGCAGCTCGATCTGTCGCCGCGTCCGCCGAGCGTCGTCGCGCCGATCCCCGGCGCCGGCGCACGCGCGCTGGCCGAGCGCGGAGGACGCCTCCTCTTCTCCTTCACCGACGCGCCCGCGGCTCCCGTGACGACGACGCCCGAGCTGCAGTGGAACGAGCCCGTGCTCCGCCTGACGTACCGCCCGCTCGCGTTCATGCCGACGCACGATCTCCGGCGCTTTCGGTACGTGCTCGTCCGTCAGACCGACGCGGACTCCGTCGGACTCATGGTCGCCGCGTTCGAGCCGGAGGCGAAGCTGGTGGGCCGCGCGGGACAGTGGATGCTCTTCGAATCAACGCTGCCGCTCGCGCCACTCGCGTCGCCCGACGTCGCGCTTCCGACGCCGGCGCCGCCGACGCTGCAAGGTCGCATCATGCGGATCCTGCGCGAGCAACACCGCACCGAAGAGTGAGCCTTGGCGCTACTGCGGCATCCCCAGCCCGCGCGCCGGATCGTCCTGCTCCTGCTCCGGGCCGAGCTCGGGCGGCGGCAAAGCGTTGTCCTTGGTGAGCTCGTCGAGCGCCTTCTTCATTCGCTGGCGCAGGCTCGGCGACTTCGGTTGCGGGAGAGGATCGTCGGGCGAGAGGAGCGAGCACACCGGCAGATTCGACTCGAAGAGAAGCCACTCGCCCGAATTGCCCACGACGTGCGCCTCCGGCTTCATCGCGCGAACCGCGAGCATGTGGAACTGCGGCTCGAACGAGCGCACGATGACGTACCGAAAATGTTTGAAGTCGTGGTCGGGCCGGAACGCCCAACCGTTTTTCGAGATGCGGACGAGCGGCTCGTTCCACTGGTACTCCGGACGCAGCATCACGGGCGCGATCGACGAGTCGGTGAATGCATAGTGCATGCGTCCGCCGCCGACCGCCAGATACCGCGTGGGCGCCGATCCGAGCGAGAACGAGCGGGTCTCGCTCGACGCGAGATCGATGATCGCGACGGCGGCGCCTTTGTCCATCTGCGCGAAGAGCTTGTCGAGATCCTTGTAGGCCTCGTGCGACTCGGTGAACGACGGCCACGCCATCAGCAGCGCCGCGACGGGGAGGGCAGGGACGAGGAGACGCGCGACGCGTGCCGACCGCGTCGCGAGGGACCGCGGGGCGGCGACGATCGCGAGGAGCACGAACGCCGGCGGAAGGAAGCGCTGGTACACGAGCGTCGCGCCGTTGAGCGTGAGCGGGAACGCGAGGTACGCGCCGAAGCACGCCGCCGCGAAGAGCTCGAAGCGGTACCGCAGCACGAACGGCATGAGCTTCCGCGGCACCGGCTCGGTCCGCTCGCGATGCCGGAGGACGAAGAAGAAGACGATCGCGAGGACGCAGAGCCCGAAGAACGCGAGCTGCACCGTGCGATCGTGCGACGGGATCACCACCGACGGGAGGTGCACGAGCTTGGCCGAGAGCGGCACGTAGAAGGTCGGGACCGCCTTGAGTGTCGGCGACATGTGCTGGCGCTGATAGGCGAGCTGTCCGAACGTGATCGCGACCGATGCGACGAACGGGCTGACGCGAAGGAGCGATTTCTTCAGCGAGAGCGGGTGACAGGCCGTGAGCCACAGCGCGGCGCCCGCGTAGATGACCATCATCGCCTCGTGCGCGAGGTACAAAAGGACCGCGCCGCCGATCGCCAGGAGCGCGCCGCGCAGCGTCGGCGACGTCGCGAGGCGATCGAGCGCGGGCAGAATCGCGAGGAAGACCGCGAGCCCGATCAGGTTCGCGACGAGCCCCCACGAGAACATCCACCCGAGCGCGACCGGCGCGATGACGACCGCCGCCAAGCGGCTCGCGCCGACGTGCGTCGCGAAGCGCGCCGCGCAGACCGGGATCGCGACGATCGCGATCGCGACGACGATCTTGCACGCCGTGTCCGTCGCGACCACGTACGAGAGCGCCCACGCCGTCAGGTGAAAGAGCTGGTTCGGCTCGCCGAAGTTTCGCGTGTAGAGCCCCGGCGGAAACATCTGCGTGTCGTTGAAGTGCCGCAGGATGCCGACGAGACCTTCGTGCAGCGGCAGATCGGTCATCGGTGGATACCGCGCGATGAGCACGGGCAACGCGAGGAGCAGCCCTGCGATCCACGGAGCGAACCGCTCGACGCGCGTGGGCGGAGCAGTGGATTCGATCGGCGCTGCGGAGCTTGAGTCGGCCATGTTTTTTCGAGCGTCGCGGACGCTACTACAAAAGAAAAACGCCGAACCCCTTTCGAGATTCGGCGCCGTTCGAGCGTTGCCTCGGTGACGAGGCGTCGCTCATCCCGAAGAGGGACTATTCCTCCGGGAGAGCCTCGAGAACCGTCGGAGCGATGTTGAGGACGAGGCCGCTGCCGATCGCGCCGATGAGCGTGAACGTCGACGTCACGAGGTCGCCGTTGAGGTCGCCGTTCGCGACCGTGCTGAACGAGTCGCCGACCGCGTTGCCGGACTGCGACATGTTGTACGAGTACATGAAGTACTGGGGCTGATCCATGACGTACTTGAGGCACGCGAAGCCCGAGTTGCCGACCGCGTCGACCGACCACTCTGCGGGCGACGACTGGTACTTCTTGCCTTGGATCGACGCCGAGCCGGCCGGGATCGACTTCGACGCGCCCTTGCAGAGCGAGCGGAGAACGGCCGTGGACGTTCCCTGCGTGAGCACGGATGCCGCCATGCTCTCCTTTTCGTACGCTGTCGCCGCGTCCTTGCCGATCTGACCGAGCGAGTTACGCGCTTCGGCCGTCTTCGAGTTCGCGATGTACTTACGGACGCCGTAGATGGCGAGGACCGCGAGAACGCCGACGATCGCAACGACGATCATCAGCTCGATGAGCGTGAATCCCTCTCTAGCTTTTCTTAGTGCCTTCCTCATCAGTGTCTCCTTGGTTGTTTCACGCGGCCGGTGTCGAGTCTTTGCGCGCGGCCGTTGCGCGCATAGTCTTGTTGCCGAGCGGAAGCGCCGCGCGGATGTGCTCCAAGATGAGGAGCTGTCGTCGAGTGCTTGTTGCCTATTCGCCGTCTTGATCGACGAACAGATCGTTCGTCCACGAAGTGCCGTACACGTTGCAGAAGGCGCCGTTGCCGTCGGTGTCGCCCTTTGCGCGAATCACGAAGTAATCCGTCGGGGACTTGCTCGGAAACGTGACCGTTGCTCCGTTGACGACGACGCTGGGCGGAACCGGCGTCGCGCCGGCAGGACCCGAGACCGTCGCATATCCAAACATCACCGGTCCATCGACGTGGACCGGCAGATCGGTCCACTGAATGCCGCTCATGCAGTTCGTGCAGGCGGCGCCCCACCCGGTCTTGAAGCGACCGGGGACGGGCTGTCCCCCGCTGCCCGGAGCGGGGTACGTGCTGTTGATGTCGGTCGAGACGTTTGCATAGGTCTGCGTCTCGGCGTGATAGGCCTCTTGCGCGACGCGAATGGCTTGCACCATATGCGTCGCCTCTGCTGTGTGCGACGACGTGATCAACTTGCGATACGAAGCGACGGCGAGCATCGCGAGAATCCCCACGATGACGACGACGACAGCAAGCTCCACGAGAGTGAAGCCCCTCTCCGAGACTGCCCGTGATACGGCACTCCGTCGACGCCACTTAAGCAAGTGCGTGGCGGCAGTCGGAGCGTCCCTCACGACACGTGTAGGTTGCAGACCATGTGCCATCGGCGCCGTCTCCGGGAAATCGCGGTCCGAGAGTGGGATCGCGGCCAAATTGTCGACCTGACGAAGTATGGCAGGTCCGGCTAGAGCGGAGCCAACTGCCGTGGTGACAAAAATTGTCACTTGGCTGCTTTGGTCTGGGACGATTCTCGGGCGTCGTCGCCGCTGTCCGGTTCGCGCGAATCGTCGACGTCGTCCGCCAGCGCGTGCTTTTGGAGTCGGTAGCGCAAGCTTCGCAGCGTGACGCCGAGCAGCTTTGCAGCACCCGTCCGCACACCGCCCGACTTCTCCAGCGCCTGCAGAATGAGGCGTCGCTCGACCTCGCCGATGACCGCATCGAGATCGCAACCGTTCTCCGGCAAACCGAGGAGCGATGGAGTCGGCGCGGTCACGCCGCCGATCTCCGGCGGAAGATCACCGAGGCCGATCACCGGACCCGCGGCGAGCGTGACCGCGCGCTCGACGACGTTCTCGAGCTCGCGCACGTTTCCCGGAAAATCGTAGCCGTCGAGCGCACGGAGCGCGTCGGCGTCGAGCGCGCGGATCTCTTTGCCGTGCTCGGCCGCGCAACGCGCGAGAAAATGTTGCGTGAGCTCGGCGATGTCTTCGCGTCGTTCGCGGAGCGGCGGCACCTCGATCCGGATGACGTTGAGTCGGTAGTAGAGATCCTGTCGAAACTTTCCCGCCTTCACGTCGTCCTCGACGTTGCGGTTCGTCGCGGCGATCACGCGCACGTCGACCGTCGTCTCCACCGACGCGCCGACGCCGCGAACCTTTCGCTCTTGAAGCACGCGCAAGAGCTTCACCTGCAGCGGGGTCGGAAGCTCGCCGACCTCGTCGAGGAGAACGCTGCCGCCGTCGGCCTCGCGGAAGATCCCGAGCGTCCTAGACGTCGCGCCGGTGAACGCGCCTTTGTCGTGACCGAAGAGCTCGCTCTCGATGAGCTGCTCGGGGATCGCTCCGCAGTTGACCACCAGGAACGGTTTGTTCGCGCGATCGGAGGCGTCGTGGATCGCGCGCGCGATGCGCTCCTTGCCGGTGCCGCTTTCGCCGGTGACGAGCACGGTGCTCCGCGTGTTCGCGATGCGCTCGACGAGATCGAGAATGCGCCGCATCGCCTGCGAGCGCCCGAGCAGATCGCGCGGATTCTCACGCGACACTTGCGCGCGCAATCGCACGTTCTCCGCGACGAGCGCGCGCTTCTCGAGTGCCTTGTGCACGAGCTCACGCAGCTCGGACGTCGCGAACGGCTTCGTCACGAAGTCGTAGGCGCCGCGCTTCATCGCTTCGACCGCGGTCTCGAGCGTCGAGTGCGCGGTCATCACGATGACCTCGGTCTGCACGCTTCGTTGGCGCACGTGCGAGAGGAGATCGAGCCCGCTGCCGTCGGGCATCATGAGATCCGTCAGCACCACCCCGTAAGGAATCGGCGCGTTGGCGATCGCTTCGCAGCCCGTGTCGAATCCCGGCGCGAGGGTGACGTCGTACCCTTCGCGCCGAAACATGATCGCGAGCATGTCGCGCAAGCCGGGTTCGTCGTCGACGACGAGGATTCGTCCTTTGCCGGACGTTACGCCGGGCCTGACCATCTCACGACGATACCAGACGCGGCTGGAAGTCGCGCTTTACTGCTGAAGCTTCACGAACACAGGCTTCGTCTCGCCGGCACCGACCGCGACGGAGACTTCCTTCTGGCCGAGCTCGGGGTGCATGAACTTCACGCGGTGCGAGCCCGGCTTCACCGGCGTCTTGATCTTCGGCGTCATCCCGAGCGGGACGCCGTCGAGGAAGCAGCTGGAGGGCGGAATCGAGTTGATGTTGAGAAACGCGTCGCCCGCGGGCGGCGCCGTCGCCGGGGCCGTCGGAGGAGTCGTCGGCGTGGTGGGCGGCGTCGTCGGGGGAGCCGTCGGCGGCGTGGTCGGCGGCGTGGTCGGCGCGGTCGCGGGCGGCACGATCGCCTGACCCTTGAGCGTCAGCTCGACTGAGAACGTCTTCTCGGCCTGCCCGTCCTCGAAGCTGATCTGCTGCTTGAAGTCGTTGAACCCGGTCTTCGACGCTTCGAGCGACCACGACTTCGACGTGTCGATGTCGACGGAGATCGGGAGCGACGGCAGCTCGCGGCGATCGCTGCCCGACACGAGGTAGACCTTGGCGCCGGTCGTCGCGAGGCTGATCGTCGCCTTGCCCTTGACGACCTTGAGCGTCACCGGACCCATGTCGACGATCTCGTCCTTCGCGACGACGACGCTCTTCTCGAGCGGCGCGTAGCGATCGCCCCCCTTGAGCATCACCTTGTGATCGCCCGGCGTGAGATCGCCGATCTCTTGCGGGAGCGGTCCGATCTCTTTGTCGTCGACGTAGAGCTTCACGCCGAGCTGCGAGCCGGCGACCTTGATCCCAGTTCCCTTTTTCGACGCGGTGCCGCCGAGCGTGAACGTCACCGGCGTGTCTTTGCGCGCCTCGACGCTGACGATCTGATCGGTCGGCTGATCCGGACCGGGCGCGACGACCTTGACGACGTGCGAGCCCGACGAGACTTGATCGACGATGCACGGCGCGGTGTCGCACTGCTTCTTGCCGTCGACGAAGATCTGCACGAGCGGAACGCTCTGCCCCTTCGAGTCGGCGACGTTGACGACGAGCTTGCCCGTGCGGGGAATCAGCAAGAACGCGCCGATGCCGCCGCCGATGACGCTAATGAGCAACACGAGGCCGATCCAAAGACCGGCCTTGCTCGACGGCTGCGGCCGAACGAGCGCCGTCGCCTCCATCCGGTTCGGAGGCGGATAGTCCGACGCCTGCGCCGGCGGATGCGGGTGCTGCGACTGTTGGTACTGCTGCTGCTGCACGTGCTGCGGCGGCGCGTAGTTGGGCTGCGGCGGCGCGTAGCTCGGGTGGGGAGGAGCCGAAGGTCGCCCCGGCATCGGCATCGGCGCCGTCTGCGTCTGCAGGTAGCCCATCTGCTGCGCTTGCGACTGTGCCTGGCTGAGCGGCATCGTCTGCCCGAGTCCTTGCCGCGTCTGCGGGGGAGGCGGCATCGGGTTGATCGTCGGAGGCGGCGGCAACGGCGCGGGCCCAGGCGCCGCGGACGGCATGCTCGATGCGCGCGCGAACGCGCTCCCGACCGACGGCGGCGGCGGTGGCGGCACCATGCGCTGCGACGACGGCCCGGGCATCTGCGACGACGACGCGTGAAGGGGCGACGTCATCCCGAGGAGCGTCGCCTTGCCCGCGTTCTGCTGCGGCGGCGGCGCGGGCGTCATCCCGGCAGCGGGACGCGGCGCGGGGGAAGCCTTCGAGATCTGCTCACCTTCGGCCTTGTCGAAGATGTGCGTCGCCTCGTCCTCGTCGTCCCAGTCCATGTCCATGCCCTCGCCCTTCGGCGCGGGAGCGGTGGCGGCGGGAGGCGGCGGCGGCGTCGAGGCTTGCCGCGCGGGCGCGGCGGTCGATGACGCGGGCGGCGGAAAAGCTCCGCTGCTCTTCGGCGGCGGCGCGCTGATCGAGGGGAGCGAGCCGCGACCCGGCGGCGGCGGCGGCGGTCGCGCCGATCCGGACGAGCCGCCGGTGGCGGGCGGTGCAGCCGCTTGCATCGACGCGGAGACCGGCGATTGGATCCCGAGCAACGTCTTCTTCGCGGCGTCCGGCATGCGCGCCGTCTGGCCGCCTGCGGCTTGCGGCGGGGGCACCGGTGGCACTGAAGATCGCGGTGGAGCGCTCGGGCGCGCCGAGTTCTTCTTTCCGAGGCCCTCGAAGATGTCGAGGTCCGATCCGCCCTTGTTCTCTGCTGCCATGGCACGGGTCTCCTGCACCTGCCGCGCGTCCGTCGGCCCTTGTCGGCTTGGTGCCGATCCAGCCCCCGCGTCATTACTTTCGCGGGCTTCCGGGAACGTCCGACGCATGTATTGAGCGATCTGGTCGCGCGTGGCCACCAGATTAATGCTTTGAGCTAAATTATTTAGGTCTCGATAAAGTTCCCTGGCTGCACGGTACCGCTCGTCGAGATTCTTTGCGAGAGCCTTCAGAACGATCGCATCGAGCTCGGCGGGGACCTCGGGGTTCAGGCTGGACGGAGGGTCGATCCGCAGCGTGCGGATCTTCTCGAGAACGAGTAGCTCGTTGTCCGCCAGAAACAGTCTCTTTAGCGTCAAGAGCTCCCACATGCAGATGCCGAGGGAGAAGACGTCGGCGCGCTGGTCGACCTCCTGCCCCTTGACCTGCTCCGGGCTCATGTACCCGAACTTCCCTTTGATCGTCCCGACCTGCGTGCGCGAGAGTTTTCCGGCGGCCTTCGCGATGCCAAAGTCGATGAGCTTCACGTCGCCGTCCCACGAAACAATGATGTTTTGTGGGCTGACATCGCGGTGGACGATCGATACGGGATTGCCTTGGTCGTCTTTGCGCGCGTGCGCGTAGGCGAGCCCTTCGGCGATGCGCGAGCAGACCTGCACGACGAACCACAACGGCGGACGCACGCCGGTACGGACGCAGCGATCGAAGAACCACCTCAGGTCTTTGCCGTCGACGAACTCGAAGCTGATGAACCACGCGTCGTCGACGCTGCCGTAGTCGAGGCAGCGCGCGATGTACGGGTGCTCGAGCTGCGACGCGATGCGCGCTTCGTCCTCGAACATCTTGATGAAGTCTTCGTCCTCCGCGATCTCCGGGAGGATGCGCTTCAGCGCGACGCTCGTTCCGCTCGGCGTGTGGATCGCTTGGAATACCTCGGCCATCCCACCGGAGCTGATCCGGCGCACCAAGTCATAGCGCCCGAAGGCCTGCCCACGCGTCACCGGACGCAGCCTATCACCAAGTCAGTTCGGAGCGGTCGACGGCGCGGGTTTTCCGGGCGTCGGCGGTGTCTTGCCGGGGGGCGGCGCGGACGGCTTTGGTGGCGGCGGCGCGGACGGTGTCGCCGCCGTGGTGCTCGGCGGCGGGGGAGTCGTGGGCGGGCCGGACGACGAAGGCGTCGCGGAGGTGGATCCTGCCGGTCGCGCTTGCACCTTCACGCGCTGCGCCTGCAGCGGCTGCCACACCGCGTAGGGCTCGAGCTTCGTGTCGGGGAAGAGAAGCTCGCCGCCGGGCGCGCTGCCACGAACGAGACGTGCGGTCGGCGTCGTCACGCCGGTCGCGGGTTGTGCGGTGAGATCGAGCGCGCCGCCGAGGAGCGCGCGCGTCGTCGCGGGGACGAGCATGCGCGTCGAGCAGCCCATCTTCTCGAGCATCGCGAGCATCGACGACGCGGTCGAGGCGTCGGCCGGCGCGTCGGGCGGGAGCTCGATCCACGTGAGCATTCCGTCTTCGTCTTGGATCCCCGCGGCCGCGCGCGACGACGGCGCCGCGGTCGATCCGCTATTCGGTGCGAGCCCGACGACGAGCGGCACGGCGTCCTTCGCCCACGACTGACGCCCGACCGCGAAGCTCCCCGAGCCGTACCAAAGCGCCCACTCGTCGCCCTTCGGCTGCGGCGGCGCGCCGGTGAACGACATCACCGTCGCCGCGTCGCTCGGCGCCGAGATGGTCCCCGCCGGCTTCACCGCGCGCGGATCGACGCGCAGGACGCGCACCCGCAACGTCGGCTTGCTCGCGTCGCCGCGCACCGTCGTGATCGCGAGCGCGTACGGAAATCCGTGCTGCGGAAGCCCCTTCATCCGCCACGCGCCTTCGCCCGGCTCCTTCGGTGTGACCGCGCCCGCGAGCTCCGCGCCCGGCAGCACCGGCCGCGTCGTGAGATAGAAAAAGTCGCGCCCCTCACGCTGGATGTAGCGCGGAAAATTCATGTGCCCCATGCCGCGGATCATTCGACGTCCGCGGAACATCCACCCCGGCATCTGGCCGACTTTGCCTTCGGCTTCCCAATCGGTCTGCATCGGACGACCGAGCGGCTTGAAGTCGCCGTCTTGCACGACGTTGTAGAACTCGAAGCCGGCGTGACCCGGGTTCATGTCGAGGTGCATGCCGAACGCGCAGCCGGTCGCGAGGAGCGCGGCGGCGAGATCGTCGGGCGAGATGCTCGCGGACCAGAAGTAGCCGACGAAGTTTTCTTTCGTGATGCAGAGCGCGGTGCGCGCGGTGTGGATGTTGTCGCCCCATCCCGGCGGTGTGCCTCCCCACCAGTTGCGTCCCCATGGATTGAACTTGTCGAACTCGACGAGCGCGGTGAGGTTCTGGCGGAGGCTGAGGACTTCGTCGGGCACAATCGGCGAGTTGGGCCACGTGCCGAACGCCGTCGATCCGTCGCGGAGCTCCATGACCGTCGCCGCGTACGGCTTCGGCGGGAGGTACATGATCCGGTTCGCCTGCATCCCGTACTCGCCGTGCTGCGCTTGGAATCCGCCGTTGAACGCAGCGACGACCCGCTTCATCACCTCGGGCGTCCGCGGAATGAGGCCGGGACCGCGCTCGCCCGTCGAGCTCACCGGCTCGACCACGCCCGACTCCATGTGGAGCGCGATCTGCCGCGGATCCCATAGTGTGACATACACACGAAGGTCGGGGCGCTTCGGATTCGGGCGAACGAACGACGTGATGAACGCCGTCGGCGCGCCGGGCGTCTGCGAGACGAATGGATCCTTGTCGAGCGCGATCCATTGCCCTTCGCCGGGGATCGCCGGCGTGAGCAGCGCTTTGATCGGCGCGGGCGGCCAGCCGATTTCCGGATCGGTGAACGTCGGCGTCGGTCCTGCGCCGCCGCCGCCGGAGTTCAAGTTGCCGAGCTCGTCTTTCACGGTCTCGGCGGTGGTGTCCTTCGCGAACGACGCGCGGATCCAGTCGAGCCCGGTGAACGCGATCGCCTTGACCCACTGCATGCGCTCTTCGCCGAACCACGGCATGTCGCGCACGCGATCGACCGCCCACGTGACGACGTTGCCGGGCGTCGCGCGTTCTTCCGGCGCCGCGCGAACGAACGTCCCGCCGACGACCGCTTCGCCCTTGTCGGGATCGAGCACGATGTCGCGATCGTCGGCCTTCACGACGAGCATTCCGTCCTCGCGCCACGCGAGCGTCGCCTTCGCGGCGACCGGCTCGAGGCCGAAGGAGTTCTGCACGACGCCGCGCATCTGGCCAGTCTGCTGCAAGTTGGTGATCGAGACCTGCATGCGCTGCGTGCGGTTGAAATCGTTCGGCGCGTCGCTCGGGCGGCCGGCGAGATCGAGCACGTGGACGCCGGTCACGAGGTTGTCGACGGACGTGGTGTACGCGGCGAAGTGTCCCTTGAAGACGGGACGCGATTCGTCGACGGACGCGGTGCGCGTGAGGTTCCACGACGCACCGACCTCGAGGACGGAGCCTTCGGGCGAGACGCGCGCTTCGACGAGATAGAGATCGTTCGGATCGCCGTGCGTGCTCGCGCGGACGAGCGCGCGCGCGCCGCCAGTCATCGCCCCGGAGATCCCGGACGCGCCGCTGGTCCAGATGACGTCGTCGGCGACGCAGTCGATCGCGCGGGTCGCGAGCACCGCGGCGAGCGCAGCGCCAGGGCTCGGCGCGGCGACGTCGACGTCGCCGCCGCGTCGCGACGCGAGCACGCCCGCGATCACGAGCGCGAACGGAATCGGCCGAAGCCACGGCCAACGCCGCCAGCTGCGATCGGCAACCGACGGCACGCGTGGCACGCGTGAATTGGGCGCGCCGTCGGAAGCGGCGAACACTGCGCTCGTCATGTCCCTGAAACGCTTCGCGACGTTCATCAATTTCGGCGCTGCCCGTGCGGCCCGCGACGGACCGAGGTACCAGCTTCTCACGACCGGGTCCAGGCGAGCTACTCTCCGGCATCCGGTGCGGCGAGGTGCAAGGAGGTGACGGCGCGGCAACCCGGTTGGCGAGGCACAGGCCCCAAGCGGCTCGATTTTCCGAGAATCTGACGCGGCCCGGCTCGTGCTACACAGTTTGCGACATGCTCCGCGCTCTGCGCCACGCCGTCCTCGCCGCGACCGTCTTCGTCGCGATCGCCTGCGCGAGCCCGACGCTCCCGTTGCCGCCGCCGGCGGTGCCGACGATCGCGCAGTCGACAACCGATCCGACGAAGTACCACCTCGTCTCGACCCGCGGCGCCGAAGCCAACGCCATCATCGTCGTCGTGAACCCGAACCCCGCGCTCCCTCTCGACAAGCGCGTCAGCGGCAGCCAAGCCGACGTGAGCGGATCGTGGGACTGCGACGTCCAAGCGACGCGCGGTGACGTGCTCGAGATCACGCAGGAGTTCGGATCGACGCGCAGCACGCCGACGAACGTTCAGGTTCCGTAGCATTCGTGACGGAACGCTTCGGTCGCGGCATGGTGGGCGCCATGCGCTCTCCGTCGAGCCCGGCGCGTCGCGCGCTCCACCTCGAGTGGGTCGCCGTCGTCGCCGCCGTCGTGCAATGGGTGCACTTCGCGCGGCTCCCGCTCGATTCGAAGCTCGCGTACGTGCCCGACGACGGCTTCTATTATTTGCAGCTGGGTCGCGAGTTCCAGCGTACGGGTCGATGGTCGTTCGACGGCGAGAGCCTCACGAGCGGATTTCATCCGCTCTTCGGGTACCTCTGCGCGGGCTCGGAGCGTTTGTTCGGCGACGCCTCGATCGATACGCGACTTCGCGTGCACACGGCGGTCGCGACGATCCTCACGGCGATCAGCGTCGTGTGGATGGGGCGCGTGATGCGTCGCGTGTTCCCGAGCGGCGTCGCCCTCGCGGTGCTGTACGTCGGGCTCGCGGGCGCGATCATGATGTGCCCGTTGCTCGTCATGGAGTGGCCGTTCGTGATCGCCTCGGCGACGGGCGCGGTGTGGGCGTTCTCCGAACGACGCGTGGGATGGCTCTTCGCGTTCGTCCTCGTCGGATGCGCAGCGCGAACGGATTTTCCGGTGAACGGCGCGGCGATTGTCGTCGCGTGTCTCTGGGCGCTCTGGCGAAGTCGCGATCGTCGGTACGCACGTCTCGCTGCTGCTGCGGCGATCGCGAGTGTCGTCGGCGCGGGGCTCGCCGCGGCGCACGCGTACGCGATCAGCGGTCACCTCGTGCAGTCGAGCGCGCGCGTGAAGGCGCACTGGGGGAGCGTCAAAGGGTACAGCATCGCGAGCGCCGCCGACGCCGCCGCGTACACGCTGTCTCCCGGATACGTCTTGATTCGTCCGCTCGATCTCGGCCCGGCGACGGTGCTCGGTGTCTTCGCCGCGCTTGCGCTCGTCGGGTTCCTCCTTCGCGACAAGCTCCGCGCTCTCCCGACCGAGAAGCTCGCGCTCGTCGTCTACGCGACGTTTGCGATCGCGTTCTATTGCCTCGTGTACGGAACGAACAGCGCCGCCGCCATGCTCTGGTACTCGGCCGAATTCTGGGCGCCGATGTTCTGCCTCGTCGCCGCGCTCGCGTCGCTCCTCGGACCGCGGGCACGTGTCGGTGCGCTCGCATTCGGCGCGCTCACGGCCGCATGGAACCTCGTGGACGGATGGCGCCCCACGTGGCGTGAGCACGCCGGCGTGGAGGACGCGCGCGCGCTCCGCGACGACGTCGCCATCAAGCGCGCCGGATCATGGAACGCCGGATGGCTCGCGTACGCCGGCGGCGAGAAGATCGTAAACCTCGACGGCCTCGTGAACGACGACATCGTCGACGACATCGTTCACGGCACCGTCCACTGCTACGTCGCGCGAAAGCAGCTCCGCTACATCGTCGACTGGGGAAACTGGATCGAGCCGAGCAAGCTCGCCTACCTCGGCGTCGCGAACGGCAAGCTCCTCCACGCGATGAAGATCGAAGACCACGGTTTTCTCGGACGCGTCGTCTGGCGCGTCGATCTCGAAGAGTTGAACGCCGATCCGTCGTGCAGTGGCGCGAGTCGCTGAGCGACTACTGCCAGGTCGCGGGCTTCGATCCCTGGCCGAGCACGTTGAGCGAGACGCGCTTTTTCGAGCGAGGCGCCGTCGTCGTCTCGTCGCGCGCATCGAGGAGCTCGCCGACGAGATCGTAGTCGCTCGCCTGCGCGATCTCGACGCGCCGGATCTCGCCCGGGCGCGGCGGCGCGTTAGGGCCGCCAGACAAGTACACCTGCCCGTCGATCTCCGGCGCTTGCCCCGCGTGCCGTCCCATCATGACGAGCTCGTGCTCTTCGCTCGGCCCCTCGACCAGGACCTCGAGCTCCTTACCGATCCACTGCTTGTTTTTCTCGCGCGCAATGCGCCGCTGCAGCCCCATGAGCTTGCGGTAGCGGTTCGACGCGACGAGCGGCTTCACCTTCGCGTCGAACGCGAAGCTCCCGCACGACTCTTCGTCGGAGTAGCGAAACACGCCGACGTGCTCGAATCGCGCCCACGACACGAACTCGCAGAGCTCTTCGAACTCGGCGTCCGTCTCGCCCGGGTGGCCGACGATGAACGCCGTGCGAAACGTCAGGTTCGGGATCGCTTCGCGCATCCGTGCGACGACGCGACGCTGCCGATCTTTTCCGTGGCCGCGCTTCATCCGCTTGAGCATCGCGTCGGCCGCGTGCTGTAGCGGCATGTCGACGTACGGGACGACCTTCGGATGGTTCGCGAGCAAGTCGACGAGCTCGTCGTCGATCGTCTCCGGATACAAATAGAAGAGCCTGACCCAATGCACGCCCGCGACGTCGGCGACGCGGCGCGCGAGCTCGGCGAGGCGAACGCGCGGCGCGACGCGCGCGTCGAGATCGCGCCCGTACGCGATGGTGTCTTGCGAGATGAGGTTGATCTCGCGGACGCCTTGCGCGACGAGCTGCTCGGCCTCGCGCACGATGTCGTCCGCGCCGCGCGACCGCTGCTTGCCGCGAAGCTGCGGGATCACGCAGAACGAGCAGGTGCGATTGCACCCTTCGGCGATCTTCAAGTACGCGCTGGCGCGTGACTGCGTGAGCACGCGCGGATCGCCGGCGCGCACGACCCAGTCGGCCGGGTTGCCGACCATCATGCGATCGGTGCCGCCGCGGAGAACGTCGCCGAGCTTGAGCATGTCGCTCGAGCCGAGGAAGTGATCGACCTCCGGCATCTGCGTGCTCATCTCGGTCGAGTAACGCTGCGAGAGGCAACCGGTGACGACGAGCTTCTTCAGCGAGCCGTGTTTTTTCAGCTCGGCGAGCTCGAAGATCGTGTCGATCGATTCCTTCTTCGCTTCGCCGATGAACCCGCACGTGTTGACGACGATCACGTCGGCCTCGTCGGCCTCGCTCTTCACTTCGTAACCTTCGGCGTGCGCGACACCGAGCATGACCTCGCTGTCGACGCGATTTTTTACGCATCCGAGGCTGACGAAATGGATCGTCTTGTTCTTCTTGGACCGGCCGCTTACGCCCATGGGCGCCGGTCTAGTAGCACGCGACGTCGGTGTTGTCCGCGTTCGGCGTGCCGAGGAAGTTGCCGCTCCAGGCGTGGAACGACCAGCTCCACCGCGCCCAGCTCGAGCGATCGCTCCACGCGCAGTCCGACGGAAAGCTCATCGTGCGACCGGGATAGACGGTTTGGAACGTTGGGTAGACGAACGTCTCGATCGTGAACGTGCCCGCGGTGATCGTGATCGTGTCGCCCGAGTTGACGAGCACGTCGGCGGGCGCCGTCCCTTTCCATGCGTAGACGGGCGCGGGCACATCGTGATTTTTCGTCGCGTCGGCCGAGTCGGCGATGACGAAGATGCCGTTCGCTTCGAGCCACGTGTCCGTCGTGATGTCGAACGTGTCTTTGAGCGTGCCGCGTGGCGACTCGACGTGGAGACCGTTGAGGTTGAGCGCGCAGCTTCGCGTGCTCTGCACTTCGAACCACTCACCGCGATCACCCGATCCGCTCGCCGACGCGATCATCACCTCGACGACCGCGAGATCGCCGGCGCTGAGCGCGCCGTCGTTCGCGCATGCGTTCGCGTGGCCGACCGTGCCGCTGTCGGGCGTGACGGTTCCGCTGTCGGGAGTAAGGACGCCGCTGTCGCCGCCGGTCGCGGAGTCGGGGCTCGAGGAAGAGTCGAGCGGCGTCGACGAATCGGCGACCGCGCCCGAATCGGAGCCGCCGCGTCCGCCGCCGTCGGGTTGCGTCGTCGAGCCGCCGTCTTTGCCGCGTCCACCGACGAAAGCGCCCGCGTCGTCGTTGACGATGTCCGGATCGCGCGGCGGCGGGAGCGGCGGATCGCCGGTGTCGTCGCCGGTCGGGAACTCGCCGTCGAGCGGGTTCTTCTTCGTGGCGGTGCCCGAGCACGCGGCGACGGCGGCGATGACGCCGGAGAGCGCGAGGAGGGCGAGTTGCTTCATCGAAGGACGCAGCAGTTTAATGGCGAATTGGGGTTACGCCAGCTCACATTTGGCGACAATGGACTCCGGAACGGACGACGCGCCCGATCTGCGCGTTCAATCGGAGACTTAGCCGGCGTTCGACGATCCGCTCATCGCCGCCGTGAAGCGCTCGAACAAGTAGAGCGCGTCGTGCGGACCGGCTGCGGCTTCGGGGTGGTACTGCACGCTGAACGCGCGAAGCGAAGGCGCGACGAGCCCCTCGCTCGTGCCGTCGTTGAGGTGCACGTGCGTCGATCTCACCTCGGCCGGAAGCGACGCGAGATCGACGCAGAAGCCGTGGTTCTGCGTCGTGATCTCGATGCGTCCGGTCGCGAGATCCTTCACCGGTTGATTCGCGCCGCGATGGCCGAACTTGAGCTTGTACGTCTTGCCGCCGAGCGCGCGCGCGAGGAGCTGATGGCCGAGGCAGATCCCGAAGATGGGTCGCTTGCCGAGGAGTCCGCGGATCGTCTCGACCGCGTAGTCGACCGCCGCGGGATCGCCCGGGCCGTTCGACAAGAAGACGCCGTCGGGCGCGAGCGCGAGGATCGCGTCGGCCGACGTCGAGGCGGGGACGACGGTGAGCTTGCATCCCGAGTCGACGAGGCAGCGCAGAATGTTTCGCTTGATGCCGTAGTCGATCGCGACGACGTGATGGCGCGCCGGCTTCGCCGCTTCGGTCTTCCACGCGCCGCGACCTTCGGTCCACGCGTACGGCTCTTTCGGCGTCACGTGCTTGACGAGATCGAGGCCGCTCATGTCGGGAGCCGCGCGCGCGCGACGAAGCAGCGCGTCGGGCGCGTCGGTGCCGATGGCTGCGTTCTGCGATCCGTGATCGCGGAGGTGCCGCGTGAGCTTTCGCGTGTCGATTTCGGAGATGCCGACGATGCCGTGGCGCGCGAGGTACGCGTCGAGCGACTCTTCGGCGCGCCAGTTCGACGCGATCGGGCTGGCGTCGCGTACGACGAACCCGGCCGCGCGCGGCGCGTCGCCGACCGATTCCGTGTCGCTCGCGTTGACGCCGACGTTGCCGATCTGCGGCGCGGTCATCGTGACGATCTGCCCGTAGTACGACGGATCGGTCAGCACCTCTTGGTAGCCGGTCATCGTCGTGGTGAAGACGGCCTCGCCGGTCGTAACGCCGCGCGCGCCGTAGGGACGCCCTTCGAAGATCGTCCCGTCGGCGAGGACGAGGTACGCACGCTCATCTTTCGCCTTATCACTCACGACGCCTCCTCGTGCTCGAAGACCACGTTGCCGCCGACGATCGTCATGAGCACGCGACCGCGCGCCTCGTGCCCACCGAACGGAGTGTTCTTACTCTTGCTGCGGAAGCGGGCGACGTCGATCGCGTAGCGTGCCGCGGGATCGACGAGGACGAGATCCGCGCGCGCGCCGTCGCGGATGCGCGGGACGGGGAGGCCGACGATCTTCGCCGGTGCGGCGGTGAGCGCGTCGACGAAGCGGCTCATCGAGAGGACGCCGTCGTCGACCAAGCGCAGGAGCAGCGGCACGCAGAGCTCGAGGCCGATCATGCCGGGCGACGCTTCAGCGAGCTCGCAGTCCTTCTCGAGCGGAGTGTGCGGCGCGTGATCGGTCGCGATGCAATCGATCGTCCCGTCGGCGAGCGCGGCGCGGAGCGCGTCGACGTCCGCTTGTTCGCGGAGCGGCGGGTTGACCTTGCACGCGGTGTCGTAGCCGAGGAGCGCGGCGTCGGTGAGGAGCAAGTGATGCGGCGTGACCTCAGCGGTGACGCTGATTCCGCGCGATTTCGCCTCGCGCACGATGCGAACGGCGCCGAGCGTGGAGACGTGCGCGACGTGGTAGCGAGCATGCGTGTATTCTGCAAGGAGCACGTCGCGCGCGACGATGATGTCCTCGGCGACGCGCGGCCAGCCGCGGAGGCCGAGCTTCGTCGAGATGGCCCCTTCGTGCATCTGCGCGCCTTCGGTGAGCGCGTGATCCTCGGCGTGTTGGATGACGGGCATGTCGAAGGTGCTCGCGTACTCGAGCGCGCGGCGCATGACGGCGCTCGACGTCACGCATCGTCCGTCGTCGGAGACACCGACCGCGCCGGCGTCGCGCAGGTCCGCCATCTCGGTCAACGACTCGCCCTTTTGCCCGATCGTGATCGCGCCGATCGGATGAAGTCGCGAGCCGCCGAGCGCGCGCGCTTTCGCGACGAGCATCTCGGTGATCGCGCGGGTGTCGTTGACGGGGCGCGTGTTCGGCATCGCGCACACGTCGGTGAAACCGCCTGCGGCCGCGGCGGCGAGACCGCTGGCGACATCCTCTTTGTATTCTTGTCCCGGCTCGCGAACGTGCGCGTGCATGTCGATGAGACCGGGTAGCAAGAGCGCGCCTGCGCGTTCGATGATGCGAACGTGCTCGGACGCGGTGAGACCCACGCTCGCGTCGCGACCCACGCGCGTGACGTGACCGCGTTCGACGACGACGTCGACCTCCGCGTCGAGCCCTCCGCACGGGTCGACGGCGCGCACGCGACGGAAGACGAGGACGTCGTGCATGGCGCGACGTTCTTAGCGACTCATGCCCCGCGAGTCGAGACCTGCGAAGAGTTAGAAGCGACCGACGGCGCCGAAGCTTCCCGGGCCGATGTACGGCGAGATACCCACCTTCGCCGGCTCGGACTTCGGTTGCGTGAGGAGCAAGAAGACTCCGGCGCCCGCGCCGACGAGCCCGACCGCGAATCCGATCGTCGAGATCGTCCCCATCGAGTGGTAGCCGTCGACGTCCGACTGCGACGTTGCCGGGCAGGTTCCGTTGGTGCACGCCTTGTCGAGATCGGACTTCTTGCCCATCGCGAGGATCCCCGTGATGCCGCCGACGATGAGACCCGCGCCGCCGACGCCGAACGCGACGTACATGAGCGTCTTGTTGCCGGAGCTGGGCGGCGTGATCGGACCGGTGTCGCCGCCGGGGGGCGTCGTGGTGCCCGGGGGGGTCGTGCCCGGCGGTGTGGTCGGGGGAGTCACGGGCGGAGTCACCGGAGGAACCACGGCGCTCCCGTCCTTCTCGAGCGTCAGCGCCGTCGTCGCGCTGCCCCCCTCGGCCACGGCGAACTTCGCCTCGGCCGGTTTGAATCCGTCGGCCGTCGCCTTCACGACGTGCGCGCCTGGATCGACCGGCTTCTTCACGCCGAGCGCGGCGGTGTTCACCGGCGCATCGTCGAGCGTCACCTTCAAGTTCGGAAGCTCGCCTCCGCCCGCCGCGGTCACCGTGATGGTGACGCCGGCGATGCGCGGCGTGAGAAGGTCGAGCTCTTTCTTCGCGTCTTCGATCGCTTGCTCGAAGACTTTGTTCCCTTGCGCGTTGCTGCGCGCGACCTTGTTGAACGCTTCGTTCGCCGCGACGAGCTTGCCGTTGCCGGCGAGCGCGCGGCCATACCCGACGCCGAGCGAGATCGCTTGCGGATAGAGCTTCCATGCTCGGCCGTAGCGATCTTCCGCGGTCTTGTAGTCCTTCTTGTCGAGCGCGGCTTGCCCCTCTTGTCCGAGCGCGCGCGCGGTCGCGATCTCGTCCGAGGTCGGCTGCGCTTGCGCGAACGCGATCGGAGAGAACGACAGCGTCGCCGTCGATGCGATGGACGCGGCGAGCGTGAAGGCGCGGAGGCTTCGGGCGAGGACGAGTCTCATCCGATCAGTATACTGTGCGCAGGAGGGGAGTTGAACCCCTACGAGAGTTACCCCACTGGAACCTGAATCCAGCGCGTCTGCCAATTCCGCCAGCTTCGCGTGCCCAACCTGACCAAACTTCCCGCCCAGACCGTCTGGCCTGCGAGGGACGCGGAACATAGATCAAGCTCCCCCACTTCCGCAACCCATCCCGGTCGATCCCGGTGGCGATAAGTGCGGATCCCCCAAATCTCCGGGGATTCAGCCAGGATCGCGCTTCGATTTCGCGGCGCGCTTCTTCTTCTTGCCGCCGCGGCCGTCCCTTCGAGGTGGGGCGACCACCGCCGACTCCGCCGACTGAGCGCTCGCGAGCGCGGTGAGGATGAGCGCCCTGAGCACGTCGGACCGGGTGGCGAGGCGGAAGTCGGTCGAGAGCTGCGGGGCCAGCGCGTCGATGCGGGCGATGGTCTCCGCGTCGAGGCGGACGCTGACGTGATTCGTTGACATCGTGATCGCCGTTGTCGCACGTTCACTTGGTTCAACAAAGAATATTGTTGTACACATCGTCAACGACGTGAAACGCGCTCCCCGGCGGGCGCGGGGTCCTCGTGTCTCGCGCCGGTGCCTGTGCTAGGCAGCCCCGCCATGAGCGGCTCCCCCGATCTTCTCGTCATCACCGGCGTCCGCGCGGTCGATCCGTCGCGCTCGCTCGACGCGATCGTCGATCTCGTGATCGAGCGAGGCACGCTGACGCGCCTCGGCGCCGGCGCAGCGACCGAGGAGATCCAGCGCTCCGAGGGGGCGCGGATCGTCGACGGTCGCGGGTCCTGGGTGCTCCCGGCGTTCGTCGATCTGCACGCGCACCTTCGCGAGCCGGGCCAAGAGTACAAGGAGGATATCCGCTCGGGCCTCGCCGCGGCCGCCGCGGGCGGGTTTGCGCACGTATGCGCGATGCCGAACACGCGGCCGGTGAACGACTCGCGCGCCATCACCGAGTCGATCGTGGCGCGAGCGCGCGAGCTGGGCGGACCCGCGCTCCACCCCATCGGCGCGATCACGATGGGGCAGAAGGGGGCGCAGCTCACCGAGATGGCCGATCTCCGTGAGGCCGGCGCGGTGGCGGTGTCCGACGACGGGCGCTGCGTGATGTCGAGCGCGGTGATGCGACGGGCCCTCGAGTACGCAAAGACCTTCGATTTACCGGTGATCCAGCACGCCGAGGATCACGATCTGACGGAGGGCGCGCAGATGCACGAGGGGGCGATCTCGACGCGCCTCGGGCTGCGCGGCTGGCCCCGCGTGGCCGAGGACAT
>JBBQXV010000165.1:0-20971 GCA_038209335.1 Polyangiales bacterium
CGAGGTCGAGGTCGAGGTCGAGGTCGAGGTCGAGGTCGAGGTCGAGGTCGAGGTCGAGGTCGAGGTCGAGGTCGAGGTCGAGGTCGAGGTCGAGGTCGAGGTCGAGTCGACCTACCCCTCCGCCCCCCACCTCTCCAACGCCTCCACATCCTGCCCCATCAAAAACGGCGCGACCTCATCGAGATCCCCAATCGCGCTCCCGCTCCCAAGCTTCCGCGCCGCCGTCTTCGCCACCGCCGCAATCAACGGATTCGGACACTGCACGAGCGCCACCAAATCCTCCGCAAGCTCCGTCGCCCCAAGCTCCGCCGCCAACACCGCCGCGAACGCGCGCGGATCCACCCGCTTCGCCGTCCGATCCCGCAACACAGCGCGCAGCTCCGCCACCGCCTCCGGGCTCGCCTTCTTCGCCGCCGCGTTCCGATACCCCGCCGCCGGCAACCCGAGCCGCTGCGAAGCCGGCGCCCCCACAATCCACGCGCGCGCCGCCGCGAGCACCTGCGCGAGCTCCGGCTCCGTCGGCCCTTCGCTCGCTTCGTCGCCATTCAAATCGAGCGCCATCACATGCGCCGACTCACGCGCGTACGCCTCGTGATGCACGAGCAACCTCTCGATCGGCACCGCCCCCGGCGCGCGCCCCGACAGCTTCTCGCGCGGCGTCTCCACCGTCACGACGCTCCACCGCGACGTCGACGTCCCCGTGTCCTTCCCATAGATCGTCTGCGCATCGACGCGCGCCACGCCCGCCCATCGCAAGACGCGCGAGTGATCGTCGGGCTCGACCAAAATTCCCCACGGCACGATCGCCATCGCGACGCCGCGCGCGAGCCACCCGCCGCGTAGCCCCGCGCCGCGCAGCGCGAGCGACGCCGCGAGCGCGCCGGCCGCTGCCACCACGAGCCCGCGCGATCCGTACGCCGCCGTCGCCGCCGCCGTCGCGCCCGCGCTGACGAGCCCCGCGATGAGCCCGATCTGCAGACGCGGCCCCGCCTCGAGCCCGACGTACCGAAAGTCGGGAGGCGGCGCGAGCATGTCCGTGGAAGGAGTCGATGCGATGGTCACGAGCGAGAGACCTCTACCCGTGAAAGATTACGACGACCTTATGCACTAAGCTCGCAGAGACGGAGTCACGTGATCGTCCCGACCGCCTGCATCCAATGCCTCTCGCCGCTCCTGGCCGGCGTGCGCGTGTGCCCGAATTGCCGTGCGCTTCAGCCCGCGCTCGACGCGGCCGCGGTCGCGCCAGGGACGACGATCGACCTCGGTTACGGCCGGATCGTCGTCGATGCGCGCGTTGGCGCCGGCGGCATGGGCGTCGTCTGGCGCGGCTGGCTCTTCCATTCGCCGACGGGCCCGCGCGCGAAGGACGGCCCCGAGCCGGTCGCGCTGAAGGTTCTTCGACCCGAAGTGCAGATCAAGCGCGAGCTCCGCGCGTTCTTCGTGAGCGAGGCGGCGACGCTCAAGCGGCTGAGCCATCCGAACATCGTGCGCTTCCACGAGCTCTTCGAGTGGGGACCGTCGCTCGTGATGGCGCTCGAGTACGTCGACGGCGACACGCTCGAAGCGGTCGTGTCGCGTCACCTCGCGCGCGCGCGTCTCGCCGGCGCGGGCGCGCTGCCGGGGATGCCGTTTCGGCGATCTTGGTATTACTTCCAACAGCTGCTCGGTTCGCTCGCGGCGGTGCACGCGCTCGGGATCGTGCATCGCGACGTGAAGCCGTCGAACGTGCTCATTCGACAAGACGGGATCGTCAAGCTCACCGACTTCGGCATCGCGAAGACGTTGGCGCCCGCGGTCGTACCGGGGACGGTGCAGATTCGTCAGCTCGGATCGGTGCCGCCGCCGCAGGATCCCGGCGATCTCGCGCCGGGGACGAGCCTCTACATGTCGCCCGAGGCGATCCTCTCGCATCCGCTCGACGGCCGCAGCGATCTCTACTCCGCCGCCATCGTCCTCTACGAGATGCTCAGCGGGAGGACGCCGTTCCCCGGTGATCGCAGCGATTTCCTCATTCGCCAGGATCACGTCGAGACGCCGCCGCCGCCGATTCGCACGTGGCTCACGCAGGCGCCGCCGGTGCTCGATGCGCTGTTCGCCCGCGCGCTCGCGAAGGATCCGGCGATGCGCTTCTCGACCGCGATCGAAATGGGCAACGCATTCCGCGTCGGCCTTGGTCTTCCGGACTCGCCAGAGTGGCGCGCGCAGAGCGACATCGCGACGGAAGCGTCGGCGCTGGGCGTCGCCACGACCGTGCACTCGGGCCCGCCGTCGATGGAGCCGTCGCGCGTCATTCACGAGAAGCGGCTCGCCACGCTTCGCGAGTTCGTCGTGCGCGGATACCGCACCGCGCGCATGGCCTCCATGTGAGGAACTCGACACGGGGGCTCGGGATTTGCGACGATCCCTTCGGTGAACGTCGTCGGGTGGTTCGCGTCGGGTGTGGTGCCGCTCGCGGTGCTGGGCACGTTCGTGCTCGCGCTCTTCGTGATGGCGCTCGCGCCGCGGCCGATCAAGCTCCGCGTGCGCGGCGCGCTCCTCCTCGCGCTCCTCTACGGCGTCTTCGAGGCGATCGCGAACGCGCTTCCCTCCGGGGCGCCCGAGCGCGGAGATCTCGAGTCGATCGCCCTCGTGTGCGCGGCGCTCGCGTTCGCGCGGCTCGTCTTCGTCGTCCTCTTCGACATCACCATCGAGCGCGCGGGCAAGAACCCCATCAACCAGCTGAGGCGCGACGTCATCCAGTCGTCCGTCTATCTCATCGCCGCCGCCGCCGCGCTCCGCGCGCAGCACATCCCCGTCACGTCGCTCCTCGCGACCGGAACCGTGATCACGGCGATCGTCGGCCTCGCGCTGCAAGAGACGCTCGGCAACCTCGCTGCCGGCGCGGCGATCCAAATCGACAAGCCCGTCGGCGTCGGCGACTGGATCCAGCTCGACAAGGGCGACGCCATCGGCCGCGTCGTCTCGACGAGCTGGCGATCGGTCACGATCCAGACCGACGACCGCGCGCTCTTCGTGATCCCGAACAGTCAGTTCTCGAAGACGCCGTTCTTCAATCGATCGCGCCCCGGCGGCGCGACGCGACGAAGCATCTACGTCACCGTCGGCTACGACGTACCGCCGACGCACGTGCACGAGGCGATGCTCGAAGCGTGCGCCGATTCGGGCGACGTCCTGAAGGATCCGCACCCGAGCGTCCTCACCTGGAGCTATGGCGACAACGGCATCCAATATTGGCTCAGGTTCTTCATCGCCGACTTCGCGCGGCGCGACTACGCGCAGTCCGACGTCGGCACGCGCGTTTGGTACCACTTGCGTCGCCGGAAGATCGAACCCGCGATTCCGGTGCGCCACACCGTCCTCGAGAACTACGACAAAGAGGCGCGCGCGGAGCGCGACGCAGAGATCGTCGCGGATCGGCGCGCCGCGATCGACGCCGTCGATTTCCTCCACTTGCTCTCGCCCGTATCGCGCGACATCCTCGCACGTGGCGGACATCGCCGCCTCTTCGCGAAGGGTGAGACGATCCTGCGCGAAGGCGATACGGGTCGCGAGTTCTACATCGTGCGTCGCGGTCGCGTCGCGATCCGCGCGGGCAAGCGCGAGCTGAAGGAGCTCGGCGCCGGTGAGTTCTTCGGCGAGATGGCGATGCTCACGGGGTCGGTTCGTCACGCGACGGTGATCGCGGTCCAGGAGACCGAAGTCTTCGAAGTCGGCGAGGCGCTCTTCAAGGACGTGCTCAAGACCGAGCCGCACATCGCGCAGGAGATCTCGCGCATCGTCGGCGAACGGCAGGCGGAGCTCGAAGCGCGCCTCACCGGTATCGGGAGCGCCACGCCCGAGCAAAAGCTCGGCATGGGCGATCAGATCCTCGGCAAGATCAAAGAGCTGTTCGGGCTCGATTAGCGCGCGAGCAACGCCGTCGCCTCTTCACGGAGGGCATCGATCGCGTCGCGAACGCGATCCTCGTGCGTGCGAAAGCTGAGCACGCAGATCCGCAGCGTGAGCCTGCCGCCGAGGACGGTGCTCGAGAGGAAGACGCGACCGCGCGCGTTCACGCGGTGCAAGAGCTCGGCGTTGAGCTCGTCGGCGTCTTCCTTCTTCGCGCGCAAACGGAACGCGACGACCGAGAGCTGCGGCTCGTCGACGATCTCGAAACGCAGATCGGCGGCGAGCTGATCGTGCGCGCTTCGTGCGAGCGCGAGCTTCTCCGCCAGCTGCTCGCGAAACGCGCGCGCGCCGTGGAGCTTGAGCGGGAGCCACAGACGCAGCCCGCGAAAATCGCGCGACAGCTCCGGCGATAGATCGGTGAAGTTCGCGACGCCGTCCTCCGAAGCGACGTCGGCCAAGTACGCGGCGTCTCCTTGATGCGCGCGCTGCAGCGTGGCGCCGTCGCGCACGAGCAAGCACCCCGTGCCGTACGGCAAGAAGAGCCCCTTGTGCGGATCCAGCGTGATCGAGTCGCACTTCTCGAGGTCCGGCATGAGCGCGCGTCCTTCGGGCACCAGTCGAAAGAAGCCGCCGTACGCCGCGTCGGCGTGCACCCACAGTCGCTCGCGCGCAGCGATGTCGACGACGTCGGGGATCGGATCGATCGCGCCGGTGTTCGTGGTGCCGATGTTCGCGCACACGAAGAACGGCGTGAGCCCGCGCGCGCGATCGTCGGCGATCGCGCGAGAGAGCGCCGACGCATCGAGTCGCAGGCGTGCGTCGACCGCGACGCTGCGCACGTTGCGCGCGGGGAAGCCCGCGAACCGCGCCGCCTTCGCGATCGACAAGTGCGTCTGCTCGGAGACGTAGATCGTCCCGCGGAGAAAATCTTCCGGGAGGCGATCGGTGCGCGCGGTCACGAGCGCGATGAAGTTCGAGATCGATCCGCCCGACGTGAGCACGCCGCTCGCGCTCGCCGGGTAGCCCATGAGATCCGCGAGCCAACGAATCGCGGTGCGCTCGATCTCCGCGAGCGCAGGCGCCGCCTTGGTCACTCCGACGTAGCGGTTCACCGACAGCGCGACGTAATCCGCGAGCGCAGCGCTCGGAATGCCTCCGCCGGGAATGAACGCGAGGTACCCCGGGCCCGCGGTGTTGAACGACTTCGCGACCGCCGGCCGCAGCCGCGCAAGGAGCGATTCGATCGACGCACCGTCCTCGGGCACCGCCTCGCGAAATGTCGCCGCGAGCTCCGTCGCTCCTTCGAGGTCGTTCGACGGTTGGTCGGCGAGAGACAGCACGTGCTCGCGAACGAACGCCACGCACGCCGCCGTGACGAGATCGAGCGTCGCGGCGTCCGGTTCGAGCGGTCTGTGATTCATTGTCCGTATAGCTCCGCGATCTGCGCGAGGATCGTTGGCTTGAGCGAGTTCTTCCCTCTGAGCTCGTTGCCGTGCTTGTCCATCGCGACCCACACGATCTCTTTGCCACGCCTGCGCGCCGCTTTGTAATAGAGGACGATCCCATCGGGATCCTTCGGCGGATACGCCCAGAGATCGAAGGCGTAGCTCTCGTCCGGTTTGTAGATCCCTTCGTCGAGGATCTTGCGTACGCGCTCGAGCGGCTCGCCGACGACCTTGCCGTCCTGCTGGATGACGCCCGGGTTCTTCTTCACGTACTCCCACGCCGCCGACAACGCCTGCATCTGATTCACGTGCGCCTGCTTCTCCATCGTGATCGTTCGCAGCTCGAGGCGTTGGCGCGTGTCGTACGACACGATCGGATCGCGCCGCTGCGCGATGGCGGCGATGACGCCCGCGAGCGACACGATCGCCGCGAGAAGAAGGATCACGAGGCGCTTGGTGCGTTTGTGGATGTGGTACGTCACGACCGTCGTCACGAGCGGCATCATGAGCATCAGCACCGCGATCGACTCGACGAGCAACGTGAAGAGCAGCGTCGGCATGTAGTGCTTGAAGCCCAGCTCTGGGTACCACTTCCGGTAAAACGTGACGCCCGCCGACACGATCAGAATGAGCACGCTGACGATCGTGTAGCCCTTGAAGAGCAGAAATTCGCGCCGCGCTTCTTTGTTGATGAGCCAATACGGAAAGAGCAGCGGATAGAACACGTAGTAGACGAACGGGCGCGGCGCGCGCGAGCGATAGTGCTCCTCGAACATCAGCTGGCGCTTCAGCACGGTGCCGAGGAAGCCGACCTTGGTCGACAGGCGACGCACAGTTTCCCCCGCGAAGAAGACGACGACCGCGAGCCCGACGTTGATGAGCGCGCCGGTGATCGGCATCCACATCCAGACGGCGACGAGGATCGCGGGCGCGAGAAGAAAGAAGACGAGACGCAGGATGAAATCGAACACCGCGAGCGGGACGGCGATCGCGGACGAGGGGGCCGAATTCATGAGTCGATCGACACGCTAGCGTTTCAGGCCGTCGAAGGCGCGGCGCATCTCGCTGGAGATGCGAGCGAAGAGTCCGTCCTTCGCGGCGAGCGCCGTCGGACCTACGCCGTAGAGATCGAAGTGACCTTTGCCCGGGACGATTTCGCAGGTGGCGTCGCTCCCTTTCTCGCGAAGCCATGTGCAGAGTCGCTCGGTCGGAACCTCGAGGTGCACGTTGTCGGCGCCGCCACAGAAGATGTGGAGCTTTCCCTTGAGCTTCGGCGCGAGCGTCGTCCACTTCGCTTCCATCACCTTGCGGATGTCCCATTTTTCCCACGCGCGCTGCACGTTCGGATCCTGCTCGCCGGTGACGCGATCGAAGAGCTTGAGCGGGCGGCCGTCGTCGCCTTTCGGTGAGAAGACCCACTCGAACGTGCCGATGACGCTTCCATACTCGCCTTGCACCGCTTCGATTTTCGCGAACTCCTCGAAGCTGACGATGTCGCGGTCGCCGATGCGGAAGAGGTTTCGCGGCGCGCCGCTCTTCGTGCGAAACGCGTTGTCGGTCGAGCCGGGCGTCGCGTCGAACGACGTGAAGACGTGAAAGTCGACCGGGTCGGGCGACGTCGACCACGTGCCGCCGAAGAAATCCGGGTGCGTGATCTGCAACCACAGCGTCGACCATCCGCCCGACGAGTGTCCGTTCAAGAAGCGCGCGTTCGCACGAGGGACGAGCGGGTAGCGCTTCTCGAGCGCCGGGATCAGCTCCTCGACGAGCGCGCGACTCCACGGCCCGTCGTTGACGGAGTCGGCGAAGACGTGATGCCCGGTCGGGAGCGCGCCGGTGAGCATGACGAACGCGAGCTCGGGAATGGCGCCGCTCGCCATGCCCGCGGCGATCTGTTCAGCGCGCTTGAACACGCTGTCTTCGCGCGCGCCGAATCCCGCGATGACGTACGCGGTCGGGACTTTGTGCTTCGCATCTTTGATCGCGCTCGGCGGGAGGACGACGGTCGCACGCATCTCGATCGTGCGGCCGTAGAACGCCGAGAGGAGCGGGCTCGGCACGCGCGCGATCCGCAGGCTGTCTGTCTCCACGACCGGCGGCGGTGCCTCCACGATCGTATCGAGGCGCAGATCGATCGCGCCGCTCGGAGCCGCGTCGAACGACACGTTCGTCACCGCGCTCCGAACGTCACCGCCGCCCATTCCGCCGCGCGCGAAGCTGTGATCGACGTCGAGGAGCGCCATCATCGCGTACGTGCCGGGCTTCGCGTGCGAGAGCGGCTCGGGAAACGCGAGGCGATCCGGATCGAGCTCGAACGTCGCGCCGGGGGCGAGGCTCGGCACTTCGTCCGCCGCCATCCAGACCGCACGCGGATCCGAGAGATCGAACTTGATGACGTCGCGCTTCTGCTTTGCGTCGGTCAGAAAGACGATGAGGCGCCCCGAGAGCGGCGACTTCGCGACGTCGGGCCCGAGCGTCACGCGAACGCGAAACGGTTTCGGAGGCGACGCGGACGTGACGCACGACGCCGAGAACGACGGCGCGACCGTCGCGGCCGGTCGCTGCGGTGCGACCGGAGGCGTCGGCGCCGCGCACGCTGCGAACGCCGCGCACGCCGCGACACCGAAGGAACGACGAATCATCGCGTGGAGATTACACGCTAGTATGCGCCGATGGATCTCCGCGCCGACTCCCGCATCGCGTTCCCGCGCCTCGTCGTCTTTCGTGCGTACCGCGACGATCTCCCGAAGCTCGTGCCGTACTTGCCGAACGTTCGATCGATCGACGTTAAATCGCGCGAGGACCATGGCAGCATCGCGAAGCTCGTCAACATCTGGCACGGCGGCGGCGAGATCCCGAAGGCGGCGCAGGCGGTGCTCAGCGAGAAGATGCTCTCGTGGACCGATCACGCGACGTGGAACGAAGACGACTTCACCTGCGCGTGGCGCATGGAGACGCACGCGTTCACCGAGGCTGTGCGATGCGAGGGGACCAATCGATTCCTCGCGGACGGCGACGGCGCGACGCGCCTCGAGATCCGCGGCGTGCTCTCGATCGACGGCAAGGCGATCCGCGGCGTACCTGGATTTCTCGCGGGGAAGATCGCGCACACCGTCGAAGATTTTCTCGTGAAGCGGATCGAGCCGAACCTCGCGGAGATGGGCGCGGGGCTCGGGCGCTACCTCGAAGCGGTCTCGACGAAATCGTGAGCCGCGGCCGCTCGCTCTCCTTCTACTTCTCGAAGACCGTGTGCACGAACGCATGCGGTCGCGCCGTCGCGAGCGTTGCCTCCGACGCCGCGTCCTTCTCGCTCACGTAGATGCCGACCGCGCCGATCTTCTCGCCGAGCGCGTACGCACGCAGCGCGATCCGCATCGTCTCGCCCGCGAAGCACGGCTTCCGAAATCCGATCTCGATCGCGCGCGCGAGCACCGCGCTGCTCTTCCCGAGCGACGCGAACCGCCGGAGCGCCGCGTCCTCGAAGAGCCGCGGGTAGACGAGCGAGTTCACGTGTTGGTTGCTGTCGGTGTGCGTGATCCCGAAGACGATCGGCGTCGGATCGACGCGCAGCGAATCGTCCAGCGCGACGGCGCCGGTCGGAAGATCCAGGATCGCGGACAACGCGCGGGCCTCGCGCTGCGTCTCGGGCACCGCGTCGAGCCCCGGCGCGTCGAAGCGCGTGACCTTGCGATCCGCAGGCGCAGCGAACAGACGCGTGAACACGTGCTCCGCGAAAATTCTTCCGGCAGTGATCGTTTCGCCCGCACGTTCGGGCGCGGGCCCGTGCGTTCTTCCGATCGGCGCCGTCACCTCGGCCCACATGTCGAGGAAGATGCGATCGACCGCGCCGCTCGCCGCCCGTGCGTGCGAAAGCTGAAACGCGCCGTTCGCCGCGAGCCGCCCCATCACTGAGAACGGACCGGGTGTCCCCTCGACGACGAGTCGCGTGAGGATCGGGACGATCCCACTTTCTCGCATGTACGCATTCAGCGGATGGCGCGCGATGAGCGGGCCCCACACCGACGCGCCGAGCGCGGTCGTCGTCGCTTCGAGGAGGAGGCGACCGTCTTCTGCGATGTCTTCGTAACGAACAGGGAAGGAACCCGTCGATCGCTGCGTATCAGGCAAATTCGGGAGCGGAGGGAGCATCGGAGATCGAGGTTACAACGCGCGCCAATAGGTCCGCGCCGTCACGTTGGCAACTGCTCGCGTGCGCTCTGATCCTTCTGTCACGCCGCTACAGAACGCGCGCGTCGGTTGGTGGACACTCCGTGCGGTTCGTGACACGTCGGCGGGAACGATTGTCCCGTACGATTCGCGTACACCGCGAGGATTGCGCCCACAACGTCGCGGTATTTCGTCGACGCCCTCCGCGGGTGTGACTTCGCGGACACGTGTCGCGCCGCGGCACTCGCTTTGCACTGTTCCGCGTCATGACTCTCATCGCTCGCGTATCAGGTGACAGCTGGGACTGGCGTGAAGAGGACGTCGACATGGACGACGGTCCGCTCACATCCCGCTCGCCGTCGTTCGTGCGCCTCAGCGGTGCGGACGAGGTCAACCCGGACGCGACGCTCGAGTGCATCACCGACACGACGCGTCCGTCGTCGCGCCGCCAGCGTCACACGACCATGCGCCCGCCGACGAACGACGCGGCGTCGATGCTCCATCGATGGAACGATCTCGACGTGATGGCGCGGATGCGCGCGCTTCGCCTCGAAGAGACGACGCTTCGGATCCACGACGCGAAGCTCGAGCGGGTCGCACGCTCGGTGCTCGACGACGCGACGGCCGTGACCGACGCGCTGCGCGTTCTGCATGTGATGTGGTCGGCGTCGTGGATGCAGGCGGGCGCGGACAGCCTCACGGTGTCGGTCGCGTTCCCGGTCGTTCAGCACGTCTTCGAGTGGCTCTCCGGTGTGCTCCTCCGCGCCGATGAGCGCCTGGTCGCGGCGCTCGAAGGTCGCGAGCTCGTCGTCGAGGATCTCGCGGCGGTCGAGTACTCGTCGCTCTTCGTTCGCTCGATCATCGACCCGATGATCGCCGAAGCGATCCGCGGGTACGAGACCGGCGAAGCGCACGACGACACCGCCGCGACCGAGCTTCGCGAAGTGCGCGAGCGCGTCCTCTGGTTGAACTGGACGGCGCGCGGCCTCGAAGCCTGAGGTAAGCTCTTCACTGAGCTTCATGTCACTTGAACCGCGGAAAGACGTCGCCGTCGTCCTGCTCGATCTGACGCAGCGACTCACCGACGGTCGTTCGCTCGAAGCCTCGCTCACCGCCATTACCGACGCGGCGCTCGCGCTTCTCCCTGGCGATCACGCCTCGATTCGTCTCCTCGACGCGTCGCGCACGCAGCTGCTCACGAGCGCGCGATCGGGGAAGGGGATCGAGCAAGGCACGCTGCCGATCATGAAGGGCGAAGGGGTCGCCGGTTGGGTGTTCGAGTACGGCATCCCCGCGCGGATCGACGATACCCGCGAGGACCTTCGCTTCATGGTCGCCGTCGGCCAAGGATTCCGCATCGGCTCGATCCTCGGGGAGCCGTTGATGTCTCAGGGCAAGGTCATCGGCGTGCTCTCGGTTTCGTCGCCCGAGGTGCGCGCGTTCGCCGACGGCGACGTCCTCTTGGCTCGCCTCCTCGCGAACTGCTCGGTCCCACCGATCGAGCGCGCGCGCCTCGAACGACTCGCGGTCACCGACGATCTCACGCTCGCGTTCGTCGAGCGCTACTTGAGGCAGCGTCTCGGCGAAGAGATCGAGCGCGCGAAGAGCACGACCACGCCGCTCAGCGTGCTCGCGATCGATCTCGATCGGTTCCAACACGTCAACGCGAGCTACGGACGCAGCGTCGGCGATCGCGTGCTCACGCTCTTCGCCGATCAGGTGCGCGCGCTCATGCGCCCGTTCGACGTGCTCGTGCGTATCGGCGGCGACGACTTCGCGATCGTGCTCCCCGCGTCGGGGCTCGCCGAAACGCAGGCGTTCGCCGAACGTCTCGCGAACCACGTCGCCGAGTCGCCGATCGAGCCGATGGCGGGCGCGTTCATCACGCAGAGCATCTCCGTCGGCGCCGCGACGTGGGACGGAACCGAGTCGGCGGAGGCTCTCGAGCTCCGCGTGCGCGCGCGCCTCGACGACGCGAAGAGCGCGAAGACGGATTAGCGCGATCGCGCGCGACGTCTCCGCGCGAGCAACATCATCGCGACGAGCACGCCCGCCGCGCCGCCGTTCGACGTCGCGCGCGCGTCGACCGCGCGGCATCCGCATCCGCCCGAGTCGGCGTCGGTCGCGCCGTTCGATCCGCCGTCCGCCCCCGCCGTCCCGCCGTCGCCTCCGCCGATCCCGCCGCCGTCACCGCCAGTCGCTCCACCGTCGCCACTGGTTCCGCCGCCGTCGCCCGAAGTGCCGCCGTCTCCGCCCGTCGTGCCACCCGGCTCTTCACCCGGAGGCGGCGCACCCGCCGGCGATCGCAGCACGACGACGCTCCGCGCCGGCACCGACAACATCCCCGCCGGCACGTCCGTCGCGTACGTCAGCGTCTGCGCCGCTTGCGTCGCGTCGCTCGCGATCGCACCGCCGCCCGACCACGCCGCGCGCTTCATCGCCGCCGTCACGTTGTACGAGAGCGCCGCCGCGCTCGAGTTCACGACGACGACGCCCGCGACGTACTTCCGCTCGTAGAGCCCGCCGCTCGCGCCGCCCGCTCCACCGACGCGCAGCGCCTCGAGATCCGCCGGCGGCTCGTCGGTGTACCCGCCGAGATCGATCTCGTAATCCGGAAACCACGTGAGATCCGAGTTCCCGAACATGATGTACGAAGTACCATTTCGCACGAGCAGGTACGTCCCGATGAGCAGCTCGCGCTGCGCCTGCGTGAGCGCGGTCCCCGCCTGCGTCACGTCGGCCATCCAGACCTTCGCCTTGCCCGTGACGTACTTCGCGATCCGCTGCACCGACAGGTTCCAGTCGCCCGCGTTCGCGAGCACCGCCTGCCAATTCTCGGTGAACACGCCGTCGGTCCCGTCGAGGTACGCGGGCTCGTCCGTCCCGTCGACGAGCGCATCGGTGTTCGGCAACACGAGGTACCGCGGATGCGCTCCCGTCGGCGCAAACTGCGTCCGCAAGAAATCGAAGTACGCCTGCGCGCGCGGGCTCCACCACGTGATCAGCGCTTGCCGCGACGATCCTCCCGCCGGCCCCGTCCACCAAGTCGCAGGCGCGTACATGTACCAAGGCGGAAACGCGACATCGAAGAAGACGCCCGTCGCCTTCGTCGTCGCGAACGCCATCCACTTGAGCAACGTGTCGGCGAGGTACGTGCGCCACTCCGTCGACGCGACGTCCATCAACCAATACGGATCCGGATACGAAACGCGATTGGCTGTCGACGGCGGCGCCGCCGAATGCTGAAACGCGTTCTCGCGCGCGATCGAATGCGCAAGAGCGTACGGCGTAAACGTGTCGGTGTCTTCTTGCCCGTAGAGGTTCGCGCCGGTGATGTTGCCGACGGGGTTCGTCTGATCCGCGCCGTTCAACCCGAACGCGAGGTGATAGACGAGCATCATGAAGTTGGGATTCTTCGTCCGGTACTCGTCGATCTGCCGCTGAAAGATCTTCTGCGTCCCGACGTAGTGCGTGACGACCCAATCCTTTTGCGCTGCCGTGTAGCCGTCCGGGATCAGCTGATCCTTCCAGACCATCACGTAGCGTCGCGACGACGGCAGCGGCTGCGCGAGCCCCGACGGCTGCAGCGTCGCGGGCTTCAGCGGATACGTCACGCCCGGCGGAAACGACGCCGCGTCCGCGTCCGTCGCGACCAGCGACGCGAATGCAGTCAGCGCAGCGGCGTATCCAAAATGAGCGACGCGAAGCATGCCCTGAGCATAGCTCCGCGCAGCTCCGCCGGGTGCTGCAGACGCTCAGCGCTCGCGGAGTCCCTCCTCGTCGAGCGGCGCGGGCGGGAGCGGGAAGCGGCATCGAGATGCGCGGACACGCCTCGGGCGGCTGATCCATCCTTTAGGCTCACGGGCTCGCCTTTCGCTCATAGACGCGACGGGGAAACGACAGGAATACCTCGTTCGTTTTCGGCACCTCGATACTGGACGCGACCGTGTAGTCCTCCGCGAGCACAGCCCGCAGGACATCTTCTTCCAGGCTGGTCCCCACGACGATCCAGCGCGGTTTGCGCGCGCGAACGTAGGCGACGAATGCGTCTGCGCTCACATGCGGCATGCGCGCCGCTTCGGCGTCCAAGTAGCTGAGGAGATGCGCCTGCTCCTCATAGTGACCAGCGGCGATTGGCAAGTACGTATGGATGGGGCAAAGCACGTCGCCGTCGAGCGCCGCGATCTTCACGACGAGCGCGCGCGCGTACTCTTGCATTTGTTTCGTTGGGCGAAACGCATCGCCTTCGTAAACCTTTCCTGCCAAGAGCCCGCCGAACATCGCCGCGAAGATCGGCACGCCCAGACGGCGATACGATGACGTCAGCACGTCCAGCAGGACGAACGCGGCGGTCGGCGCGGCGAGAAGCAGGACCGGCACGAAGTTGTTCGGTGCTCCCCAGGCCTTCGCGTACGGAACGATCGCTGCGGGCAGCGCCGATGCGCTCGCTACGACCCACGCCCGCGAACGCGGCGAAAGCGCCCGCCAATGCGTCGTCGCAACGAGCGCGATGACCACCAGATGGGGTGCGCCGAAGACGAGTCGCTGAGCTCCCTCCGCAAGCTTGACGGCATCGAAGCTGTGGTGGCGGACGCTGAAGAGCCATGAGCTGAACGCGCCCGACGTCGCGCGCTCCAGCGCCAGAAAGCCGCCGAGCGACAGCGTGCCGAGCGTTGCGGCGTAGAAGAACCCGAGCGCGCGCGACCTCATGAAGAAGAGAACGCCGAGCGCCAACGCGAGCACGACGTGCGTTTGCTTGGTGAAGAGCGCGAGTGTCATCAACAGCGCGGCGGCGAGAGCGTGCCGCGGACCGAGCGCTGATCCCGACGCGGTCGGAAGGCACGCGAGAATGACGGCTCCGCCTGCGAACGCTGCCGCCAATGCGTCTGGACGCACGCCGTCGTACGCGCCGAACGTGCTGGGGTACCCCGAGGCGATCAGGGCTGCGGTCGCGAGCGCGATCAACGCTGCCTGCCGAGGGGGACAACGCAGCGCCGTCGCGTGAACGTACACGACGCGCACCGCGGCGAACGCGACGCCGGCGAACGCAAGTATCGACAGGAGGCGCGCGCCCGCGTAGTCGATGCGCCCTGTGACCTTGCCGATGCCGGCGAGCATCGCGAAGTAGAGTGGCGGATACGGGTACGGGACGAAGCCTGCGTCGCCAACCGTGTAGAGGCGCTCGCCGTGCGCGATGCGATGTGCCTGGTAGAGGCTTCCTCCGTCGAGCCAGTCGATGTCGAACGGAAAGGTGACGCGCGTCGCGACGATGTACGCGAGCGCCACGAGGTGCCAAACGGCCACGGCGGCCAGCAGCGCCCAGAGCGCGCGTACCGATCGGACACGCGAGCGCTCGGACGTCGCAGGCATCGGCCCATCGTAGCGACAGTCGCGAGACCCTGCGGCGTCGTCTTGCGGGTCGCGGTCGCGGCGACCGAGCAGGCCGAAGCGGCAGGCGTTCACGTTCTCTTCGCAGTCCGCCGCACGACGTGAGAGCGCGGCCCGCCTCGTCGTGGCTTGGCGCAAGGCCTCTACGAACGCGCGCGCACGATGGTCGTGCATGCGCTCGAGGCCTTCGGCGGCGTGCGTCCGAACGCGGCTTGAGTAAAGACCGGCGGCGGTAGGTGCGTGATGGTTACGTCACGCGTCGAAAAAAGTCACCGCGACGCATAGCGCGCGATGGTCGACAAGATCTTCGCGGCCGCGCGCGCGCTCCCGATCCACGTTCCCGAGACTTTCGAGACGCCGGCGCGCCGCGCTCGGCAACGCACTTCGATCTCGCGGACACGGAGCCCGCGCGCATGCGCCCGAAGCAGGAGCTCGATCGTGAAGCCGTGCCCGCGATCCGTGGGAAAGGCGAGATCGAGCGCGCTCACGCGAATCGCCTTGAACGGAGGCATGTCGTGGTAGCGCGCCCCCGTGACCGCGCGCATCGCGAGCGGCGCGAACCAGTTTCCGAAGCGCTGTACCGGGGTCATCGCGCCGGGTTCTGTCGTCGCGCGCGTTCGGACACCGAGCGCGAGGTCGATCTCGCCGTGAACGACGGGCGCGAGGAGCCGCGGCGCGTCCGCGGGATCGTCGCTGCCGTCCGCGTCGAGAAACAGAATCGTCGTCGCGCCCAGCGCGCGCGCTCGCGCGATCCCCGCGATGCACGCGGCGCCGTAGCCGCGCGCAGGCTCGACCACGCAATCGGCGCCCGCGTCGCGCGCACGCCGCGCGGTCTCGTCCCGGCTGCCGTTGTCGACGACGACGACACGATCGACATGCGCTGCGATGCCGCGGACGACGTCGCCGATCGAATCGGCTTCGTCGAGCGCCGGGATGACCGCGACCTTCATATGTCCGTGCACCATCGAGTAGGCTCAGCGACGCGGGAGGCGCGGTGCATGTCGGATCCGGTGTTGGTGGTGGGTGGAGCGGGATTCATCGGGTCGCACCTCGTAGACGCGCTCTTGGCGCGCGGCGAGCGCGTTCGCGTGCTCGACAATCTTCTCGAGCAAGCGCACCCGACCGGAACGGCGCGCTGGCTGTCGAAGGACGCCGAGCTCGTCGTGGGCGACATGCGCGATCGCGCCGTCGTCGACCGTGTCCTCGACGGCGTCGCGGTCGTGTTTCATCAGGCGGGCATGGTCGGAAACGGCCAGTCGATGTACGACGTGCGCCGGTACACCGACGTCAATGCGGTCGGCACCGCGACCCTGATCGAGGCGATGCTCGCGCGGCGCGCCCAGTTTCGCCGCTTCGTCGTCGCGTCGTCGATGGTCGTCTACGGCGATGGCGCCTATCGCTGCGAGGAGCACGGCGTCCTCGACCGCGCCCTTCGCCCGCGCGAACGTCTCGACCTTCGCAAGTGGGAACCGGTCTGTTCGCTCTGCAGTCGAGAGGTCGTCCCCGCAGCGACGCACGAGGAGCATGCGCTTCGTCCAACGAGCACCTACGGCATCTCGAAGCTCGCGCAGGAACAGCTCGCGCTCGTCCTCGGTCGCGCGCACGGGCTCCCGACGATCGCGCTCCGCTACCTCAACACATACGGCTCGCGGCAGGCGATGCAGAACCCCTACACGGGCGTCGCGGCGATCATCGCCGCCCGTCTCCTCAACGCGCGAGCACCCGTGATCTTCGAAGACGGACGACAGCTTCGCGACTTCACGCACGTCAGCGACGTCGTCGGCGCCAACCTCGCGGCCGCGGACGCGCCCGAATCGGCGCTGTACTTCCCGTTCAACGTCGGCACGGGCAAGAGCGTGCGCATCGTCGACGTCGCGCGCGCGATCGCCACGGAGCTCGGCGTCGACATCGCTCCGACGCTCACCGGCGAATACCGCGAAGGCGACATTCGGCATTGCTACGCGGATGTCTCGCGCGCGCAGGCGCTGCTCGGATGGTCGGCGCGCGTGCCGTTTGCGGAGGGCGTCGTCGAGCTCGCCTCTTGGGCGAGCGGCGAGCGGCCGGAGGATCTCACCGAGCGGGCGCACGCCGAGCTCCGCGCGAAGAACATGATCCGCTGAAGGCGTCACGGCCCCGTGATGCGCGGCGCGACGCCGTTCGGATGATGGCATTCGTTGCATGCGGCGTGCGGTGCGGGCATTTGCATAGCGCGAGCGCGACCGTCGGGGCCGAATGCGACCGCGGTGAGCGGCGGGCTCAGCGGCACGTGCCGAAAGAAGTTTCCGAAGGGATCGGGCGTCATCTCGGCGCGGTTTCCGTTGGCGTCCGTCACGACGACGCGAGCGACGGGGGCGCCGAGGAGGTCGATCGATCCCGCGACCGTGAAATCGCCCGTGTGGCAGCAAAGGCAGTTCGTACCGAACCGCTCGCGCTTCGGATCGCCCTGATCGCAGGACGCGGCGTCCGCCGGCGGCACATACGCCTGCGACGTCGTGCCGGTCGACGCGCCGTCGTCGGCCGCCGCACAGCCCACCATCATCGCTGCGAGCGCCGCGAACGCATACACTCGGCGCGTCTGCCTTCGAGCGGGCGTGTCGTCGCCGCGTAACTTCCGCGCGCGGCGCGCGTACTTCGAAGTGTCACGGTGCTTCACGAGGTGCCCCATGCGATCCCACTTGGTTCTTACGTTCGTCGCCCCCGCGGGTTTCGCCTTGCTCGCTGGATGCTACACCGGCGGGGGAAGCACGGGCAGAGCACCCGGGCCACCGCAAACGATGAGCGGCGTCGTCGTCGACGGCGAATCGAAAGTTCCGCTCGTCGGCTCGATCGTCATCGTCGAGGTCGGCGGGCTCTATCAGCCAAACGAAGACACCTCGAAGGGTAACCCCTTCTACCGCTTCAGCGCCGTCACGGGGGCCGACGGATCGTTCAGCGTGACGGTCCCGGGCGAGCCGGTCGGCCTCCATACGTTTCAAAACGGTTACTACTACGGCGTCCTCGGCCCGTTCGACGTGCGCGACCAACCTCACGGCAATACGGTGTCGGCGAAGTCGCTCTTGCCTGCATCGGCTAAGCCCACCGCGACGAACCTCACCTTGAGCCCCTCCGTCGTCGCAGCGGGTGCGAACGTCACGATCGCGGTCGACGTGGCGAAGGCCGTCGCGCCGATGCACGACGATCCACTCTCCGAGGAGATCATCGCCGCGGAGCCGACGATGAACTGGGCCGCGGTCCTCGATCCGCCCTCCGCCGGCAAGCAAGGGACCGCATTCCCGGACGGCCACTACTCGAAGACGTTCGCGGCTCCGTCGGCTCGCGGGGTGTACACGTACTCGCTTCTCGTCTCGAGCGAGGGCTGCGTCACGAGCGACCGTGTGACGGCGACGCTGACGGTTCAATGACCGCGACGGGTTTGGCGCTCGGTCTCGTCGCGCGCGCCCCCGTCCCTGGCCGATGCAAGACACGGCTCGCGCGGGCGATCGGACCGATTCCTGCGGCGCGTCTGTACGAGGCGATGCTTCGCGATTCGCTCGATTCGTACGCGCGGATCCCGGCACGTCGTCACGTCCTGCTCGCTGCGCCCGAGGACGACGGCGTTGCGGCGCTTCGCGTCCTTGCATCGCCGGCATGGGAGATCGAGCCTCAGGTCGGATACGATCTCGGCGAGCGGCTGATGCACGCCATGCTCTCTCTCGGCGCGCACGGGGACTCGGTCGTGCTCGCGAGCAGCGATTCGCCGATGGTGCCGTTCGACGCGATCGAGGTGGGCCTGTCGTCGCTCGCGGTACCAGGGAACGCGGTCATCGGTCCCGCCGCCGATGGCGGCTATTACCTCATTGGAGTGAGCGAAACGCAGCCCGGCGTCCTCGAACGCATTCGCTGGAGCACGTCGGTCGTTTTCGACCAGACCGTAGAGCGCTGCGCCGGCCTTGGGCTCGCGGTCACTCGGCTTCCTCCGAGCTATGACATCGACGAACCGGCAGATCTCGATCGCTTGCGGCGCGACGTCCGCACGTGGCCCGATCGCGCGCCGCACGTCGCGGCGTTCCTTCGCGACGGCGCGTGAGCAAGCGCCGACGCGCGTCGGCGGCGAACCGAGCTCGTACGCGACTTTTTTTTCGGAGGGCGTAACTCACGACCGCCGACCGACGTACGAAGGAGCAGAGCTCGCGGCTCGGGCTCCAACGCACGCGAGGAATACCAGTTCCACGCCGACACGAACGTGCCGTTTCTGTCCGTCGATGGAACGACGAGTCAGCTCACCGCGCTTCGTGCGCCCCGTCGTCGTGATCCTCGTTGCGAGGCGACGGTTCCGCCGCCGACGGCGCCGAGTCTGATCGCGCCTGCACCGAGTGTCGAGAGTCAGTGAAGCTGCGACAACGCGCTCTGCATCGCCCACTTCACAGCCGTCGCCGTGCGTCCCTGGCGATTGCTCATGAACGTCTTCTCGCGGCCCGACGCCCACCACCACGACATCGAGTAGTACGTGCGCGTGTACGTCACGCCCGGGAACATCGACTGCCAATCCGAGATCGTCCAATTGCTGCTGAACGCTGTGTAGTCCGACGGATTCGACAGATGCGGATCGCTCTTGTTGATGTTCGAGTAGCTCGGGTACCAGCCCTGCGTCGCCATCACTTCGAAGTGGTCCCAGTTGCTGGGGCTCGACTGGTGATAGACGTGCAGCGCGTGCGCCGGCACACCCATGTCCTCGACGTAGTGCATGAGGATGCCGAGGTACCAAAACGCCTTCGAGTGATCGCCCGCGTGGTAGCTCGCGACGACGTGGTTCCACACGCGCTCGGGGTGCTCGCATCCGCCGTTCGTCCCGACGAACTCGTGGCGAAGCGCCTCTTGCTCCGCATCCTTCATCACGAGATCGTGAATCTCGCGGTTCGCGCCGTCGACGAGCCGCGCGCGGTACGTCACGAGCTCCGGGTAGATGCCCTTGAGCTGATCGGCCGCGTACTCGGTCATGTACGAGTGCGTCGCGTGCGTCGGGTTTCCGTCCTGGCTGTCCCAACCCTGTTCCGTCGTCGTCGGATCCACGTGCTCGTGCTGGGCGTCTGCGGCGCAGCCGACAAGAGACAAACCAGCAATGAAAACCGAGTATTGAACGAGGTTGGTGCGCACGGGTTCCTCCTGTTAGGGAATTGAACTAGGTGCGTGGATGTAGCAGTACCTCGCCCTCGTGCAACCGCTCTCGTTGAAATAGTACAGACATGATTGATCGTATCTGCGGACGCTCAGCGCTCGCGAAAACCTTCTTCGTCGAGCGGTGCGGGCGGGAGCGGGAAGCGCGTCTCGTCGCATCCGTACGCGCTCGGCTTCAAGCGAATGAGCGTGTGGAGCGGCATCGAGATGCGCGGACACGCGTCGGGCGGCTGATCCATCATGTACGCGTAGAGCGCGCGAAGGACCGCTTGGTGGCCGATGATCAAGACCGGCGCGCGTTCGCGTTCGAGCTCGAAGATGACCGGCTCGAGGCGTTGGATGACGTCTTGGTACGACTCGCCGCGCGGGTAGCGGTAGCGAAACTTGTCGGCGGCGCGCGCCGCGAACTCGGCGGGCATCGCGTCGGCGATCTCGGCGTACGTGAGTCCGTCGCAGATGCCGGCGTCGATCTCGTCGAGCGCGCGCCACGCGCGGTTCGGCGCGCCGGCGATTTGCTCGGCGGTCTCGGTCGTGCGGCGCATCGTGCTCGTCCAGACGACCGGTGGCATCTTGTGTCGCTCGCGGAAGAACTCGCCGAGCGCTTCGGCGTACGCGAGCCCGTCGCGGCTGAGCGCGGAGTCGCCGCCGATGCGTCCGAGGACGTTGAACTCGCTCTCGCCGTGGCGCGTGAGCCAGATCGATCGCGGCTGGATGTGGAGGTTGATGAGGAAGAAGACGAGGCGCGCGGGGACGTAGCCTTCGATGCGGTGGACGACGACGGTCTTCGCGACGTCGATGATCTTGATGAAGCTCCCTTCGTCTTCGCCGACCGGCTCGTACGCGCGCTCGTAGTGGAGGATGCGCATGCGAAAGTCGGCGACGGCTTCGTCCTCGGCGATGCCGGCGTAGTCGGGCGAGCGCGATTTCGT